>CALMKE010000033.1 GCA_937867645.1 uncultured Gemmatimonadota bacterium
CGCCCGACTACGTGGGCACGTACGCCAACCTGCGCGGAGCGAGCTCAAAGGGGTTCGAGCTCGAGCTGAGCACGGCGCCGCGCCGCGGATGGTCCGGAAGCGCGTCCCTCACGCTGCTGAAGGCCGTCGTGTCGGAGCTGGGAGCGGGGTATCAGGGTGACGCGCAGGTCGGTGACGAGCTGCTGCGCCGCCCGCGCAAATCGGGCAGTCTGAGTGCCCGGTGGACCGGAAGCTCCGGGGCATCGGCGATCGTCACGGCCCGCCACATAGGGAAGCGGCCGGATCTCGACTTCCGCGCCTTCCCCAGCGCGCGAGTGACTCTTCCTTCCGCGACCATCGCCGACCTCGCGGCGAGCTTGCCCGTGGTGCGCGGCGGCAGGACCCCGGTCGCCCTGACGCTCAACGTGGACAACGTCTTCGACAAGAAATACCAGGAAGTTTTCAACTTCGCCGCGCCCGGCCGCAGGGTGCTCGTCGGCGGCCGGGTCGAGGCACTGCTGCGGTGATCCTGCACCGCAAACATGACTCGCTGGCCGTGGGCGGCGCGCGCTCGTGACTCGCGTGGCGCTGAGCTGGAGCGGCGGCAAGGACAGCGCGCTCGCATTGCAGGCGCTGCTCGGGGATACGGACGTCGAGGTTGCGTGTCTCATGACCAGCGTCACGCGCCAGTACGATCGCGTCAGCGTGCACGGCGTGCGGCGGACCCTGCTGCACGAGCAGGCCCGCCGCACCGGACTGCCGCTCGTCGAGATCATGCTGGACGCATCGTGCGCCAATCCGGATTACGAGACGGCGTTCCTCGGCGCGCTGGATGATGTGAAGCGTCTGGATCCTTCGGTCTCGGCCATCGCGTTCGGAGACCTGTTTCTCGGGGACGTCCGCGCGTATCGCGAGCGGCTGCTTTCGGGGACCGGGCTCCGGCCAATGTTCCCAGTCTGGGGAGTGGACACGACGCTGCTCGCGCGGCGCATGATCGACGACGGGTTCGCCGCGCGGCTGGTGTGCGTGGACTGCACGCAGCTCTGCGCGTCGTTCGCCGGAAGGAGCTACGACGCGTCGCTGCTTGCCGATCTGCCGGCGGACGTGGATCCGTGCGGCGAGCGCGGCGAGTTTCATACTTTCGTGTCGGACGGTCCCGTGTTCAGGTCGGCCGTGCCTTATCGCGTCGGCCGAACCGTGCTGCGCGACGAGCGGTTCGCGTTTTGCGACCTGGAGTGATGTGCGCATAGTCTCATTTCTCCCCGCCGGCACCGAGATGGTGTACGCGCTGGGTGCAGGCGCTCAGCTGGTGGGCCGCTCGCACGAGTGCGACTTTCCGTCCGAGGTGACGGAGCTGCCGATCGTCAGCCGTCCGGCGCTCGATCTGCCCGGCGCGTCGCCGTCGGAGATCGACGACGCCGTGTCGGGCCGGATGGTCGCCGGCGAATCGATGTACGCGATCGACGAGGTTCTACTGCGCGAGCTTCGTCCGGACGTGATTCTCACGCAGAACCTCTGCCGGGTGTGCGCTCCGTCGGGTAACGAGCTGAGTCGCGCAGTGCGCGACTTTGCCATCCGCCCCGACATTCTTTTCCTCACGCCGTCCGATATCGCCGGGATCGAGGACAACATCGAGGCAACAGGCGTTGCGATCGGCCGCCCGGACGCGGCCATGGAGCTAATTCATTCCACGCGCCGGCGTTTGGCGCGGGTCCGTAGCGCGGTGGCGGAGGCGCCCACGCGGCGGGTGGCTTTTCTCGAGTGGACGGATCCGCCCTTCTGCGCCGGTCACTGGGTGCCGGAGATGATCGCGCTGGCGGGCGGCCACGATCCCCTGGGCCGGCCCGGGGAAGA
>CALMKE010000034.1 GCA_937867645.1 uncultured Gemmatimonadota bacterium
GGCCCCAGGTGGATGACGGCGGCCTCGATCGGACCTATGAGCTTGAGCAATGCCGCGGTGATTCCCAGCACATGGACGACGCCGACACCCACGAACAAATTCTCCTGAACCGTGCGATAGGCCTTCCTCGCAATGGTGCGCGCATCGGCGATCTTGCCGATGTCATCGGTCATGAGCGCGACGTCCGCCGCTTCGATCGCGGCTTGCGTACCAGCCACTCCCATCGCGATTCCGACGTCCGCGGCCGCCAGAGCCGGAGCGTCGTTAATTCCATCTCCGACCATGGCAACTTTGTGCCCCTCGGCCTGGAGTCGGCGAATGGCATTGACTTTTTCATCGGGAAGAAGATCTGCCTCCACGCTGTCCACACCCAGCTCGCCACCGATCCGCCCGGCTATGGCCGCGTTATCCCCGGTGAGCATCACGATTCGCTTGATGCCGCTCGCTTTCAGCCGCCGCAGCGCCGCGCTGGCGTCCGGCCGCACACGATCGGCAAGGTAGAGCACGCCGGCGGCGCGCCCGTCCAAAGCCACGTACACCATCGTCCGACCACCGCCGTCGGCCGTGGCCGGGAACGTGACTCCGTTCTCCGACAGGAATGCGGCGTTTCCGGCCACTACCGCGCGCCCGTCGAGCTTAGCCCGCACGCCACGCCCGCGAATCACTTCGAAATTTGCGGGCTCGGGGAGCGGCGCTCCCGCCTGCTCGGCGCGGGTGACGATGGCCTTCGCTAACGGATGACTCGAGCGTCGCTCCGCTCCACCGGCGAACCGGAGAAGGTCGGCCTCCGAGATGGCGGTGTCGAAGAGCTCGATCCCAACGACAGCAGGCTCACCGAGCGTGAGCGTCCCGGTCTTGTCGAAGGCCAGCACGTCCACCTTGGCCATCAGCTCCAGGTAAATCCCCCCCTTCAGCAGTATGCCCGCTCGCGCGGCCCGGGCGATCGCGGCGATCACCACCAGCGGCGTAGCGAGTCCGAGCTCCGCGGGCGACGTGAAGATGAGCAGGGTGATCACCATCCTGAGATCGCGCGTCACGAACCAGACGCCGAGCAGGAAGAGCAGCACTACCGGGATGAGCCACGCGGCGACGCGATCGGCGAGCTTCTGCACCGGAGCCTGCTGCGCCTCCGCGCCCTCCACCAGCGCGATGATCCGGGCGAACATCGTGTCCCCGCCGACCTTTTGAGTTTCGATGTCGAGGGCGCCAAGCTCTACAACAGTCCCGGCGAACACGCTCGCTCCCGGCGTCTTCTCCTGCGGGATGCTCTCCCCGGTGATTGGCGCCTGGTTCACGGACGCGTCGCCCGAGCGTACTACGCCGTCGACGGGGATCTTCTCGCCGGCCCGCACGATCACGACGTCGCCGCGCTGTACCGCTGTGACGGGGACCGTCTCGTCAAGGGCGGCGCGGCGCACCACAGCCGTCGCGGGCACGGACCCGATCAGCGTCTTGATGGAGGCCCGGGCGCGCTCGGTATTGAGCTCGGCGATGAATTCGGCGATGAGGATGATCACCATCAGCACAGCGCCCGCCACGTACTCGGCGCCGAGCATCGCGATGGTGGTTGCGATCGTGACGAAAATCTCCGTCCCGATCTTCCGCTTGCGGACCAGATCCAGGATGCCGGTCTTGACGAGCGGGTACAGGCCGACTGCCACGGCGGCAAGGAGGAGCGGCAGCGGAGCGATTGCCTGACGGTAGAGCAGCACAACGACACCGACGCCGACGATGCGCGCGATCTCGAGCCATCGTTCGCGGGTGAGGAGCGCGGCGAAACGCGGCGGCGAAGTCCGGGCCTGTGTGGCGACGTCCTGTGCAGGGCTCACGGCGGGCGGTTGTTGAAGGTACGTGCGACTGGCGATC
>CALMKE010000035.1 GCA_937867645.1 uncultured Gemmatimonadota bacterium
ATCCTCCGGCCGACGACCGTCGCGCGCTGGACTTCGCGCCAGGACGCCGACACGAGCAGGGCGCTGGGGTGGGACACGCCGTCAGGACGCTCGAGCGCCGGGCGTTATTTCTCTCCCCGCAGCTTCGGGCATACTGGCTTCACGGGAACGTCGATCTGGATCGATCCGGTAAAGGACATGTACGTCGTCCTGCTGACGAACCGGGTGAATCCGACGCGCGAGAACACGCGTGTGTTCCAGCTGCGGCGCGACGTCGCGGACGCGGCGCAGTGGGCGGTGATGGACGCGCCGCTGGTGGAGTGGGAAGTGACGAGGGTGCCGGCGCCAGCCGGAGGCAGCTGGTGACTAGTCACTAGTCACCGGTTATAGTCACAATCCAATGGCCACCCGCGAACGCGTCCCCGTAGTAATCGTCGAGTACGACGCCATCGCCGCGAAGCTCGCCCAGCGCATCGCCGAGATCATACGCGAGCGGCGCGCTTCCGGCTCGCGCGCGGTGCTCGGGCTCGCTACCGGCAGCACACCGATCGGCATCTACCGCGAGCTGATCCGGATGCATCGCGAGGAGGGGCTCGACTTCTCGGACGTCGTGACGTTCAATCTCGACGAGTACTACCCGATGAAGCCGGACAGCATTCACAGCTACCACCGGTACATGTGGGAGAATCTCTTCTCGCACATCAACATCCGGCCGGAGAACGTGCACATCCCGCGCGGGGACGTGTCCCGCGAGAGGGTGGACGAGGAGTGCGTGGCGTACGAGCAGGCGATTCGCGACGCCGGCGGGATCGACCTGCAGCTGCTCGGCATCGGAAAGACAGGCCACATCGGCTTCAACGAGCCGGGCTCCGGCATCGAGTCGCGTACGCGCCGCATCGCGCTCGACACCGTGACCAGGCGCGACGCGGCCGCCGATTTCTTCGGCGAGGACAACGTTCCCACCGAAGCGATCACGATGGGCGTGGCCACGATCATGGACGCGCGCGAGATCGCGCTGGTCGCGACCGGCGAGCACAAGTCGGAGATCGTGCTGCGCGCGGTCGAAGGCGAGCCGGACCCGGACGTCGCCGCGACGTACCTGCAGCAGCACCCGAACGCGGTGTTCTATCTGGATCCCGCGGCCGCCGCCGAGCTGACCCGCGTGAAGACGCCGTGGGTGGTCGGCGAAGTCCACTGGACGCGCGAGAAGGAGATCGAAGCGGTCATCTGGCTCAGCCAAATAACGGGGAAGTCCGTCCTCAAGCTGGACGCGCTCGACTATCGCGAGCATCACCTGAGCTCGCTGCTCGCGCGCTACGGCTCCGCCGGTCCGCTCAACGGCGAAGTGTTCAACGCGCTCGTCTCCAAGATTCGCGGGCGGAGCAAGCTGCCGATGGGGAAGCGAATCGTCGTCTTCTCGCCGCACCCCGACGATGACGTGATCTCGATGGGCGGGATCCTGCACAAGCTCCACCAGAACGGTAACGACATCGTCGTGGCGTATCAGACGTCGGGAAACATCGCCGTGTTCGATCACGAGGTGCGGCGGTACGTGGACTTCATCCGCCGCGCCGGCCTCGAGCTCAAGGTCGCGGAGCCGGCGACGCCGAGCCGGCTGGCGTCCATCGAGAAGTTCCTCGACGCGAAGCATCCTGGCGAGGTGGACAGCGAGGAAGTGCTGATTCTCAAGCGTACCATCCGCGAGGCCGAAGCCGTGGCCGGCATCCGCACCTTCGGGATGCGGCGCGATCAGGCGCGCTTTCTCAACCTCCCGTTCTACCAGACCGGCAAGGTCCGCAAGGATCCTATCGGCGAGGAGGACGTTCGCATCGTGCTCGAGCTCCTCAGGGAGCACCGGCCCGAGCTCATTTTTGTCGCGGGCGACCTGTCGGACCCGCACGGCACGCACCGCATGTGCCTGGAAGCGGTGGAGCGCGCGCTCGCCTCGTACGACGGCGACACGCCGGAGATGTGGTATTACCGCGGGGCCTGGCAGGAGTGGAGCGTGAGCGACGCGGACGTGCTCGTTCCACTCGGGGAAGATGAGCTGCGCGCCAAGATCACCGCGATCTTCCAGCACCAGTCCCAGAAAGACCGCGCGCCGTTCCCGGGCCAGGATGAGCGGGAGTTCTGGCAGCGCGTGGAAATCCGCAACCGCAACACCGCGCACCTGGTGGACCGGCTGGGGCTGCCGGAGTATTTCGCGATGGAGGCGTACGTGGTCCGGCGAAACGGAGCGCCGCTCGAAGTCGAGACCGTGCCGACGAGCGCCCTGGGGGTTGGCTCTCCGGCCGGCGCTCCAGCCGGACTCGCCGTGACCGGCGCGCACAGGGTCGAGCTCGGGGAATAACGGATGCCCGAATCGAAGAGAAAGAGCGACGAGGAGTGGCGCAAGCAGCTCACCCCGGAGCAGTACAGGATCGCGCGGGAGAAGGGGACCGAGCGGGCGTTTACCGGCGCGTACCACGACACGAAGCAGCCCGGCGTGTATCGCTGCGTGGCGTGCGGGACCGAGCTGTTCCGGTCCGACGCGAAGTTCGATTCAGGGAGCGGCTGGCCCAGCTTCACGAAGCCGGTGGCGAACGAGAACGTGAAGACCGCGGAGGACCTGAGCCACGGCATGCGCCGGATCGAAGTGATGTGCGCCGCGTGCGACGCGCATCTGGGCCACGTCTTCCCCGACGGTCCCGGTCCGGCGGGTACTCGCTACTGCATCAACTCGGCCGTCCTGAAGCTCGAGCCGGAGTAGCGGCTAGACGGTCGCTTCGATGAAGCTGCGGATGTCCGCGTCGCTGACCTTCGGCTCGCCCGGCGACACGTTGTCGAGCTTGCCTTCCTTCATCCAGCTCTCGAGCTGACCGACGAGATCGAACAGGTGCTCGAAATCCTCGACGATGAAGAGCAGCGGCTGGTAGTGATCGATCTCGAAGTACTGGTTCACCACCCATTCGAGCTGGATCGGATAGCGCTGCACCGTCGGTGAATCCACGCTGTGCGCGAGCTCGCCGTACGACGAGAGGAGACCGCTGCCGTAGGCCTTGAGTCCCTTGCCGTCCTCGGACTTCATGAGGCCGAACTCGATCGTGAACCAGAAGAAGCGCGCCATCGCCTTGATTATGCTGGTGGCGCGGCGCGCCTGCTCGTCCTTGTCGCGGATATCCTGCACCAGGCGTACGGCCGTGTGGGCGGATTCTCCGAATCGCACGAGCGTGTCCGCGAACGCCTTGTCCGTGTGCATCGGGACGTGGCCGGCGATGTCATGGAAGATGTCGGGCTCCGGCAGATAATCGAGCGTCGCGCCGTCGCGGATCGTGATCGTCGTGGGGAACTCGCGCCGGCGGAGACAATCGAAGAAGAGGAATGGCGGCACGTACCCGCTCACCGCCTTGGCTTTGAAGCCGGTCCTCGGCGCCATGAACCTGTTGACGTCTTCCAGCCGCGGGATCCGGTCGGGCGACAGGCACAGGGTCTCGAGTCCCTGGAGGAACCGGTGATTGGCGTACTTCAGCCAACGGTCGTGCATCCGCGCGTACAACTTGCGCCACGCTTCGTGATTGGCGTCGCTGTACAGCTCGTACGGCTGGTGGATGTACAGCTCGCCGCGGCCGACGGCCTCCTCGATGAAGGGCGCCTTGGTGGTCGTTAGGCCCGCTTGGCTGACTTCCGTCACTGGGATAGCCATGCTACATCCTCGGCTGATCGCTCGGGGGAAATATAGGTGACTGGTGACTAGTGACTAGTGACCGGTAACCGCGAAACAACAGCCGCGTTGTTGACGCAAGCTCATGCGTCAGGCCATTATACACTCTGTGGCAAAACAGGATTCGATTCAGCTCGAGGGCACGGTCGTCGATGTCCTCCCCAACGCGACCTTCCGCGTCTCCGTGAACAGCGGGCACGAAGTGCTGTCGACCCTGGCCGGCAACATGCGGCGGTTCCGGATCCGCGTGCTGCAAGGGGATCGGGTCACCGTTGAGGTTTCGCCGTACGATCTCACGCGCGGGCGTATCACGTTCCGGCATAAGACCTAAGGCGGTCAAGCGCCGGTAGCTGCCAGCTTGATGCCACAAGCTGCGAGCAGTCGGAAAATCTCGGCGTTAGGGCGCAGCGCGCAGTACGCAGCGCCGTTCGTAGTGGCTAGTCACTCGTCACTAGTCACTAGTCACTCCTCAACGCCGCCATCGCCGTCTCGCGGAATACCTCCCTCCCCGCGAGAAATCCGATGGTGACCGTCAGTGCGATCATCAGCGCCGCGATCCCCAGACTTGGCGACACGGCCGGCACGAACGCGGTATCGAACACGTACCGCGTTATCGCCCACCCGGCGGCGTAGGCGAGCACCAGTCCGGTCGCGCTCCCGAGCAGTCCGAGCGCGGCGTACTCCGCGAGCATGATGCGGGCGACCTGGGCGCGCGTGGCGCCGAGCGTCTTGAGCAACACTCCTTCGCGCACGCGCTCGCGCCGCGCGCCGGCCACCGCCGAGATCATCACGGGCACGGCCATCGCGAGACTGAACAGCGCCAGGAACCGCACCGCCACCGTGACACGGTCGAGGATCTTGCCGATCGTGCGCTGAATCAGCGACAGGTCGATGCTCGACACATTCGGAAAACGCGAGACGATGGAGCGCTGCAGCCGCGCGGTTTCCGCGGGGTCGCGCGTCTTCGCCGTGACGATGTACTGTGTGGGCGCGGCGGCCAGCGCCTGCGGACGGAACACGATGAAGAAGTTCGGCTCGAACCGGTTCCAGTCCACCGCGCGCAGGCTGGTGATCCTCGTCGGGACCGCGACTCCCTGCACGTCCCAGACGATCACGTCGCCGAGCTTGAGCCGGAGATCGCGCGCCAGGTCCTGCTCCACTGAAATCGCGGACGTGTCCGACGGCGCGCGCGTGCCCGCGTCCCACCGGCCCGCCACGAGCCGCTCCGACGATACCAGCGTGTCGCGGAACGTGGACCGGTACTCCCGCCTCAGGGCCCACCGCGCGCGCGCGCCATCAGGCGTGCGCTCGATCCTGTCGTCGGTCGCGGGTATGCCGTTGATGGAGCTCACCCGCATCACTACGACGGGCGCGCGCTGGACGATCCGCTCCGCGCCGGCGCCGACGAGCGAATCCACCCCAGGCGCCTGGTCCTGCTGCACGTCGAAGAACACCACGTTCGCGCTCGACCTTCCGACGCCCAGAGAGAACCTGTCGAGCAGGCTCGACTGCACCACGTACAGTGTGGTGACGAGGAACGCGCCGAAGCCGAGCGCGAGAATCACCGGGCGCGTTTGATTCGCGGGGCGGTGCAGGTTGGAGATGCCCTGGCGCAGCACGTACGGCCACCCGGGCCGCACGGCTCTCCGCGCGAGCCAGGCCAGGAATCCGGCGCTGAGCGCGAGCAGCAGCAATGCGATCCCCGCGCCCGCGCTCATCGCCAGGCCCTCGGTCACCGAGCCGGTGCGCATAACGGCGATCGTGACGACGCTGGCCGCGATCGCCGCGTTGACCAGCAGCCGCGGCGCGTCGCGCCAGCGCATGCGCAGCACGGTGGAGTCCGCGTCGCGACGCAGAGTCTGGAGCGGCGAAATCTTCCGGAGCGCCAGTAACGGGCGCAGCGCGAACGCGAGCGCGACCCACGCGCCCACCAGCAGGCCGGACAGCATCGCGGACGGCTCCGGCCGTACGCTGACGTCCACGGGAAGGATGTCGCTCAACGCGATCGGAACCAGGAGCTGCATGCCGAGCCCCAGCACCACGCCGATGGCCGCGCCGAGCAGCCCCATCATGGCTGCCTGGAGCACGTACACGGCGAGCACCTGCCGGCTGGTCGCGCCCAGGCAACGAAGGACCGCGACCGTGTCGATCTTGCGGGCGACGAACGCGTGCACGCCGCTGGCCACGCCCAGCCCGCCGAGCAGCAGCGCGACGAGGCCGACGACTCCGATGAACTGCGCGAGCTGCGCGATAGCCTCGCTGATGTTGTCTTCAGTCTGCTCGGCGGTGCGCACGCTGATGTCGAGCGCGCGCCTACGGGGGCGCAGCTTGCGCGACAGCTGCTCGGCGATAGCCGGCGTTCTGGTTTTGCCAAGGACTTCGTATCCCGCCGTGCTGCCGAACTGGAGCAGCTGCGTCTCCGCGAGATAACGGGCGGGGATGAACACACGAGGCCCGATCATCTCCGCGATTCCCGGAGTTCCCGGCACGTCTTTCACCGTGCCGGCGATCAGGAAGCGCGCGTAGCCGACCGTGATCGTGTCGCCGACGCGGGTGTTCAGCGCGACCAGCAGCGACGGATCTATGAGCGCGTGCGGTCCGCTTTGGAGCTCCGCCCATTTGCCGGCCGGCTCGGTGGTGATCTCGCCGTACAGCGGATACTCCGGGCTCACGGCGCGGATCTGCACGAGGCGCGTGCTGCCGGTGCGCGGCACCACCGCCATGGACGGGAAGTTGGTGGAGCGCGCCAGCTCGACGCCGCTCTTCGCCAGCGAGTCGAACAGAGAATCCGCGGCCGGCGTGAACGGACGCCGCGCGGCGAACGCGATGTCGCCGCCGAGCAGCGCGCGCGACTGCTCGCGCAGCGAGGTGGTGAGGTTCGCGGCGAAGGAGTCGATCGCGACCAGCGCGCCCACGCCCAGCGAGATGGACGACATGGACAGGAGCAGGCGGCGGCGTGCTGTCCTGCTCTCGCGCCAGGCGAGGCGCGAGATCGAGCGCCACAGGTTCATCAGATCGTCCGGTCTTCCACCATGGCGCCGTCGCTCAGACGAATGAGGCGGCGGGCGCGCGAAGCCACTGTCTGTTCGTGTGTCACCACGATCACGGTGGTGCCTGATTCACGGTTCAGCTCCACGACCGTGTCCATGATCATCGCGCCGGTGGCGCCATCGAGATTGCCGGTGGGCTCGTCGGCGAACAGAATGCGCGGGGAGTTGGCGAACGCGCGGGCGATGGCGACGCGCTGCTGCTCGCCGCCGGAGAGCTGGGCGGGGAAGTGGCTGCCGCGCTTGCCGAGCCCGACGCGGGCGAGCAGCTCGCGCGCGCGGGTGGACGCACCACGCTCGCCGCGCAGCTCCAGCGGCACCTGCACGTTCTCCAGCGCGGTGAGCGCGGGGATCAGCTGAAAGCTCTGAAAGACGAACCCGACCTTCGCGCCGCGCAGCTTCGCCCGTCCGTCCTCGGACATCGCGGTGATGTCGTCGCCGTCGAGGACCACCGTGCCTCTTGTGGGGGTATCCAGACCGGCGAGCAGGCCCAGCAGGGTAGTCTTCCCGCTGCCGGACGGCCCGGAAATGGCGACGAGGTCGCCCTGCGGAACGGTAAAGCTGACGTCCCTGAGCGCGGTTAAGCTTGAGGATCCGCTCTGATATTCCTTCGTGAGGTTCGTGGCGACGAGCATGAGAATCCTTTGGGTCGCGGTAATGGCTGCAAGCGTGGCGTGCGCGCCAGATGACAAGAATACCGTGCGCGCGGACGTGGAGCAGGCGAGCGCGGATAGTTCGCGCCCTTCCACGTCGCGCGAGTCGGCTGCGCCCGCGACGAAGGTGCTGTTCGTGGGAACGTCGCTGACCGCCGGTTACGGGCTGACCCCCGAGCTGGCGTATCCAGCGGTGGTTGCGCGGCTGGCGGAGGCCGACGGGCTGCCGATCCAGCTCACGAACGCGGGCCTCAGCGGCGAGACCTCGGCGGGCGCATTGCGCCGCATGGAGTGGGTCCTGCGCGCGCCCGCGGACGTGATCGTGATCGAGACCGGCGCCAACGACGCGCTGCGCGGCCTGGATCCCGATTCCACGCGCGCGAACCTGAAGCGCATCATCGGGCGGATTCGCGCGGCGCAGCCGGCCGCGCAGATCGTGCTGGTGCAGATGGAAGCGCCGCCGAACTACGGGATCGGCTACGTGCGCCGGTTCCGCGCCATGTACGGCGAAGTGGCGCGGGAGGAGGACGTGACGCTCGCGCCGTTCCTGCTTGAGGGCGTGGCGGGACTGCCGGAGCTCAACCAGGCGGACGGAATTCATCCGAACCGCCGAGGGGCGGAGCTCGTCGCGGCGAACGTCTGGAAGGCGCTAAAGCCCGTCGTTGTGCGAACGGCTTCGCGGACTGCGACTGAGGGCTGAGGACCCATGCGGCCTCAGGATCAACGGCCACTGAGGATCTACGATCAAGTGAGGACTGAGGACGAGCGGAGCAACGGGAACCGGCGGTCTCCTCCGTCCTCACTCAATCGTAGATCCTCGGTTGTAGTTGGTCCTGAGGCCGCATGGGTCCTGGGTCCTCGGTCCTCTGTCAGACCAGCCCCCGCCAGTTGCCGGCTGCCCCAAAATCCGCTAAATTCAAAGGCTGTCTTGGTTTATGGCCGCTGCACGTGCCTCCGGGCAGGTGCAGCTAACGTTTTGAAGGAAGGACTGCTATGGCAATGCCCGCAACCCAGATCCGCCGGGGGATGGTTCTCGTGCACAACGGCGAGCCGTGCCGCGTGCTGGAGTTCCGTCATCACACGCCGGGGAACCTGCGCGCGATGATTCAGACAAAAATGAAGAATCTGCGCAGCGGCTCCAGCTTCGAGCACCGCTTTCGCGCGGCCGATACTGTGGAAAAGGCGTCGATGGAAACGCACGACCTGGAGTTCATGTACCAGGGCGGCGACACGTACCATTTCATGAACACCGAGAATTACGACCAGATCGAGCTCGACGAGGAAGCGCTGGGGGACAACGCGCAGTGGATGCAGCCGGGGATGCGGATTCAGGCCGAGTATTACGACGGCCGGCCGATCGGGATCCAGCTGCCGAACTCGCTGGTGCTCGAGATCGTGGATACGTCGCCCGTGATGAAGACCGCGACGAAGACGGCCTCGGCGAAGCCGGCGAAGCTGGAGAACGGAGTGGTCGTGAACGTGCCCGAGTTCGTGGGCACGGGCGAGAAGATTCGCGTCAACCCGAATACGGGAGAGTACCTCGATCGGGCGAAATAGCGTCGGTTGATTCGCCTGTCGGGCGCGCTTAGAATGACTAGTGACTAGTGACTAGTCCATGGTGGCTGTAGCTCAATTGGTTAGAGCACCGGTCTGTGGCACCGGGGGTTGCGGGTTCAATTCCCGTCAGCCACCCTGACAAAAAAGGCGGTCCAAGTTGGAGACCGTTTAGGTCCGTAGCTCAATTGGTAGAGCACCGGTCTCCAAAACCGGGGGTTGCAGGTTCGATTCCTGCCGGGCCTGTGGCTGGGAGCGGTAGTTGGTTGTGGGTTTCGGGTTGCGAGATCACGGCGGATGAAAGGCGGTGCGCCGTAACTCGGAACCAACAACCCGAAACCGTAAACCGCACTTAGGCGGTATCGTCTAGGGGACTAGGACGGAGCCCTCTCAAGGCTCAAACACGGGTTCGAATCCCGTTACCGCTATGTTGTTGCAGGCGCTGTCGAGGGGATGTGCGTACGGCCCCATCGTCTATCGGTTAGGACGGCACCCTTTCACGGTGCAGAGAGGGGTTCGATTCCCCTTGGGGCTACTGAACTGTGCTGCGTGCTTCGCGCTGCGTGCTGCGCGCTAACTGCAGAACTGGTTCTTCACGCAGGACGCAGCATGTAGTTGGGGCTGTAGCTCAGCTGGTTAGAGTGCCGGTCTGTCACACCGGAGGTCGCGGGTTCGAGCCCCGTCAGCCCCGTACGGAGAACAGGTATCAGGTATCAGGTATCAGGTATCAGGTATCTGAAAGAGCGTGTGTACTTCAACCCTGATACCTGATACCTGATACCTGATACCTGATATCCGAAGTTCTTGCCCTGGTGGTGAAATTGGTAGACACGCCATCTTGAGGGGGTGGTGCCGCAAGGCGTCGCGGTTCGAGTCCGCGCCAGGGCATGGAAGAAGCGCTATTGGCTGTTAGCTATTGGCTATTGGCCAAGCGGAAGGACAGGAACAGTAACGGTGGTTGTGGGGCAGTTAGCCAAGAGCCAACAGCCAACAGCCAACAGCTCGGTTCCCCGCCACAGTAGCTCAGTGGTAGAGCACTCGATTCGTAATCGAGCGGTCGTCGGTTCAATCCCGACCTGTGGCTCTCTGCAGTACAGCGTTGCACAATCGAAGTCCTACCTGCCATTCCCCCGGAGCCATCTGATGAAGGCAGTTCGCGGCTTGTCCCTCGCGGTCGCCATGTTCGCCTGCGCCCCTCTCCCGCAAACCGGCGACGTCATTCAGAGCTCCGGTGGCGGAACGTCGCCGGCAATCACCGCCGCCGACCTCACCGTGCACATGTACGCGTTCGCGCACGATTCCATGCAGGGGCGGCAGGCCGCGACCGAAGGCGGACTCAAGGCCGCGCGCTACCTCGCGGCCGAAGCGGCGCGCATCGGCCTCGAGCCCGCGGGCGATGGCGGCACGTTTTACCAGCTCGTGCCGCTCACTCAGCGCGGCTACGACGAAGCGAGGCAGATCAAAGTTGACGGCCAACCGCTGACGCTTTGGGCGGAGTATCTGCCACGCGACCCCGGCACGGCGCCGCGCTCGCTCGACGGAACCACCGCGATCTACGGCGGCAGCATGGGCGACACCGCCTCGCTGATCTCGCGCGAGCAGGCGGCCGGGAAGGTCGTGGTCATCATGCCGGTGCCGGGCGTGCAGGGGATTGCCGGCTTGCCAAATCGTGGCGCGCTCACGGCCCGCTACTCCACCGCGGCGGCTATCGCCGTCGGCGGGCTCGAGGGACTGCCGCCGAGCACGATGGCGGCGCTGCGCGCGGGTCAGCCCGGGCTGGCGGGCCCGGAGCGAGCTGCGCCGCAGGCACCGCTGTACATGTACGTCACCGCCGAGGCCGTGAGAAAGCTCCTCGGCGACAATCCGGCCGACATCAGGCCCGGACATGTCGGTCGCGCCGTTTCCGGACGGCCCGCGTTCACGCAGGCGCCGCTGCCGATCCCCACGTACAACGTCGTCGCGAAGATTCGCGGCAGTGACCCCGCGCTCGCCGGCCAGTACGTCGCATTCGGCGCGCACAGCGACCACGACGGGTTCAACACTCCGGTGGATCACGACTCGCTGCGCGCGTACAACATCGTATTCCGCCGCGGTGGAGCCGGACCGCGGACGGCGCCCGAGTCGCCCGCGGGCCTGCAGCGGGCGCGGCAGATTCTCGACAGCCTGAGAGCGATCCGCCCGCCCAGAGTCGACTCGATCATGAACGGCGCCGATGACGACGCGTCCGGCTCAGTCGGGTTGATCGAGATCGCGGAAGCCTTCGCGGCGCAGCGGGTCAAGCCCAGGCGCTCGCTGGTCTTCGTCTGGCACATGGCGGAGGAGCTGGGGCTCGTCGGCGCGGACTGGTACACCAGGAATCCGACCGTGCCGCGCGATTCCATCATCGCCGCGATCGTCGTGGACATGATCGGCCGCGGTACCGCGCAGGACGTGCCGAATGGCGGACCCAATTATCTCCAGGTGCTGGGCTCCGGCCGGAGATCGAGCGAGCTCGACGCGCTGGTGAACACAATGGCGGCGCGCCCCGAGTTCACCTGGAATCTGGACCGGACGTACGACGCGCCGGGGCACCCCGAGCAGTTCTACTGCCGCAGCGATCACTACATGTACGCGCGGTACGGTATCCCGGTCGCTTTCTTCCACACCGGCTCGCACATGGACTACCACATGGTGACGGACGAGGCGCAGTACATCGACTTCGCCAAGCTCGCGAAGGTGTCCAACTTCATGAAGGTGCTCGGCGAGAACATAGCCAACCGGGACCGGCCGTTCGTCCTCGACAAGCCGGCGCCGGCAAGCCCGGATGCGCCGTGCAGACAGTAAGGTTCAACTGCCAAATAGAACGGCCAAGCTGGTAGCTATCAGTTAAGAACGCCGCCAGCTGGGAGCTAAGGCCCCCGGCTGGCCGCGTTTTTAACACGTAGCTACCAGCTTGGCAGTTCTATGTGGCAGTTGGACGCTTGGCCCTTACACCTTCATGGCGTCAATGTTGACGCACTCCTCGGCGAGATCCGTCAGCCGGTGGTCGGCTTCGCCTTCCTCGTCGAGCGTCACCTGCAGCAGCTCCGCCTGGTCGGAGAAGCCGAGCATGTTGGCGTAGGTGCGGGCGCAGCCGTAGCCGGCCATCTCGTAGTGCTCCACGCGCTGCGCGGCGGCGATGATCGCGGCGTCGAGCACATCGGAGTCGGAGAACTCCTCGATCGCCTTGTCGCCTTCCTTGAGCAAGCCTTCCATGCCTTTGCACTTCTCGTTTTCCGGCTGCTTGCCCAGCTCCTTGTAGATCAGGTCGAGGCGGTCCACCTGCTTCTCGGTGATCGCCTTGTGCTCTGTCAGCGAGGCCTTGAGATCGGGATGGCTCGCGGCGTTGATCATCTTCGGAAGCGCCTCGAGGATCTGCTTCTCGGCGCTGTACAGGTCTTTCAGCTCGTGCTCGTACAGGGTCTGGAGTGATTCGCGGGGCATGGGGATCTCCTTTTCGTCATTCGTCATGGGCGCCTTGGCCCGGGATTCGATCGATTCGAGTACCAGATACATTTGCACGGCCCGTACCACGGAGCCCGCGACACGTCCGGTGGTCCACAGCTAAGTTTTTTACGTGCCACCCACCCAGAAGCCACCCCCTCGCAGCGGAATTGCCCGACAGACGAAGCCGGCGATCGTCAGGGAATTTGCCAGCGGCGCAATACTGGGCGGGTTGATCTGGGGGCTGATCTCGACACTCGGATTTCCTGGCATTTTTCATCTCTCAAGGGCCAGCGGTTTCGCGCCGTCCCTGCTGTTGGGAGGATTGCTCGGGCTGTCGCGGTACTATCTCCTGCTGTGGATCATTGGCGGCGGGCTGACTGCGCTGTACGGGCTCGTTGCGTTCACGCCGCTGATCATCCAGCCCGCGCGGGCGCTGATTCGCTCTGACCCGATGCCTTCACCGCCGCTTACACTGGATGCGGTCGTGGTGCTTTCGGGCGGCGTGTCGCGGGACGGACTGCTGAGTCCCGATGCAGCCGATCGGTTGTTTTCCGGGTTGCGGCTGGCGAAGGCGACGCGTACGCCGGCGCTCGTGACGACGCGCGTGCGGAACCCGGCCAATCCGGAGATCAGTTCGGACGCGGACCAGAAGCGGCTCGTCGAGCTCGTTGGCCCACGGCCGCAGCTTTTCATCGTGTCCGACGTTTTCAGCACTCGCGACGAAGCGCTTCGAGTACGAGAGCTCGCGGCGCAACAGCAGTGGGCGCGCGTGGCAGTCGTTACCTCACCGGCGCATAGCCGTCGTGCGTGCGGCACGTTCGAGAAGGCTGGACTTCGGGTGACGTGCGTTCCGTCGGAATCACGGGACGTGGCTTTCAGGACCCTGGCAACTGCCGACGACAGGCTCAAGGCGTTCAGGTTGTGGATTTACGAGATGGCGGGCACAGTCAACTACCGAATGAAGGGCTGGCTGCCGTAGGTCGTTAGCCAACAGCCAATAGCCAATAGCCAATAGCTCTCTTAGCTTTCAAATCACGCGGGCGTAATTCAGTTGGTAGAATGCCAGCTTCC
>CALMKE010000036.1 GCA_937867645.1 uncultured Gemmatimonadota bacterium
GAGGTCCGTTACGTCCACCACCAGACCACGAGTATCAACCGCCGCGACGGGAGCGGAGGCGGCAGGCGCCGATGCCTGACCGGTCGCACCCGGCGTGGCTGCGCTTGCCGAGCCGGTCGTCGAACCGCCGCTAAGGGTCCCGGGCTCCGGCGGCGTCGCCCCAGCGGTCGTGCCGCCCGCAGCACTCACCGGCGCCCGCGGCGGCGTGACCCTGCCCGACACCTCCGCAAAAACCCGGCCGTAGGTCAACCGAGTAGTCACGGTTCCCCCCGGGCTGGCCGGGTTCGGTGTCTGAAGCGTGATCTCGAGGCCGCCCGAGAGGATCCCTTCCTCCGTCTCCTCGGCAGGCAGCACGCGCAGGGCGACACCCTGCTCGCCCAGCTGTCCCAGCAGCGTTTCGAGCGGGCTCGTGTCCCCGGGCGCGGTCGGGATGCTCACTGCGGCGAACTCCAGGCCGTCGGGACCGAGCCGCAGGTTCTGGCCCAGCACCGAGATCGACGCGATCGTGAAGCTGCTCTTGGTGCGTTCGGAGCTGTCCTGCGGATATGGACCGTGCGGCTTGAAGTCCGGAACCAGCGCCTGGAGGAGCTGGCGGATCTCTTCCTCCGGACGACCCGACTCGGCGGCCTTTGTCAATGCCTCGATCTTGCGGATCACTCCGTCCGCCAGCAACCCATTGCGCGCGCGAAGCACCTTCGGGTGGATCGTCGGGATGACGTTCTCGGCGCTGAAGAACATCTCCTCGTAGAGCTTTTCGCCGGGGCGGATACCGGTGAACTGGAGCCGAATGTCCTTGCCGGGCTCGAGGCCGGAGAGACGGATGAGATCCGTTGCCACATCGACGACGCGGACAGGGTCACCCATGTCGAGAACGAATACCTCGCCGCCGCGACCAAGCGCGCCGGCCTGAAGCACGAGCTGCACTGCCTCAGGAATCGTCATGAAGTAGCGCTGCATCTCCGGATGCGTGATGGTTACGGGTCCGCCTGACCGGATCTGGCGCAGGAACGTCGGGACGACGCTTCCCCTGCTCCCGAGCACGTTTCCAAACCGGACCGATACGAAGTTGCGCTCGTGCTTGGTCGCGGCGTGCTGCACGATCTGTTCGGCGACGCGCTTCGTGGCGCCCATCACGCTCGTCGGTCGGACAGCCTTGTCCGTCGAGACGAACACGAAGTGCTCGGCGCCAGTCTCGAGAGCGGCGTCCACCACGTTCCGCGTTCCCGTGACGTTATTCGTGACCGCCTCGGTGAAATTCTCCTCCATCAGCGGAACGTGCTTGTGAGCGGCGGCATGAAAAACGGTGAGCGGCCGGTGAGTCGCAAAGATCCGGAATATCCGCTCGCGATCGCGCACGTCCGCGATCACGGGAATGAATGTGACCGCCTTGAACGAGTCCCTCAGCTCCTGAAGGACGTCGAAGATCGAGTTCTCGCCATGACCGAGCAGAATCACTTGCTGCGGGGCAAGACGACTGACCTGCCTGCAAAGCTCGCTTCCGATCGAACCGCCGGCTCCCGTGACCAGCACAGTCTCCCCGGTCGCGAGGGCGGCCACCGAGGCCAGGTCGGTCTCGACAGGCTCGCGCCGGAGAAGATCCTGAATTTCCACTTCCCGCAGCGACGCACTCGTGCCCTGGCGGGAAATGATTTCCGGCAGGCTGGGAACCGTGAGCGTGGATATCCCGGAGTCCAGTGCGGCGCGCACGACCTGCCGCACGACCGACCCGGGCGCCGATGGCATCGCGATGATCAGCTCGCCGATCTCGTACCGCGCGACCAGCGTCCTGATATCGGCCAGCGGTCCGAAAACCGGGAGGTTGTACAGCATGTGACCGTGCTTTCCGGCGTCGTCGTCCACGAATCCAATCGGAAGCATTCCCAGTCGGGGATTCGCGAACAGCTCTTTTACGACCGTTTTCGCGACATGTCCGGCGCCGACGATCACCACGCGCTTGCCCGTGTCATCCCGTCGGCGCCGCGGGTGCGCGGCGCTGCCGGCTCGGACGGCGATTCGCGGGAGCGCAACCACGATTGACGCCAGGATGCCGTCAATGAATACGACGGAGAAGGGGATTCGCGTCGGCGTGATGTGGAGAGCCGGGAGCAGCAGCAGTCCGAGGATCGCCGCGACCATGCCGCCGGCCGCGGCCGCGGCGACCAGAACCTTTAGCTCGCCAATGCTCGCGTGCCGCCACAGCCGGCGGTACAGCCCGAACATGTAGAACAGGCCAAGGCGCAGCGGGATCGCGGCGAGCAGGTACGGCCCAACCAGGGACAGGTTGTCGCCGACCCAGGCCACACTCTCGAACCGGACGACGAATGCGGTGAGCCCCGCGGTCAACAGCAGCACCGCGTCGGAATAAAAGAGATATCGGTTGCGCAGACCTGGGGAGGGCCGGTAGCTGTCCGGCGGCAACACGTTTTTCAAAATGGGAACGCTTGGTTAAATTCGCGGTGAGATAAGTGCCTTGACGGTACTATGTTACAAAAAGGAACACAATTCGGGATACAGGGGAAGAGGAAATGGCGAAACTCCTTGCAGTTGATCCCGACGACCCGTCGCCTGCCTTCAGGAGGCCGCCTAATTTAGTGTCTAGCTTCGGTTTTCGTTCGATCCATTTTTCCGCTACAGATTGAATCACCGGATAATTCCGCGGTTGGACGTCAAGGGGCCCAACCTCGTTAAGGGTATCCACCTCGAAGGTCTTCGCGTACTCGGAAAGCCAGCCGTTTTCGCCAGGCATTATTACGAGCAGGGAGCCGACGAGCTCCTCTTCATGGATGTCGTGGCGTCGCTGTATGGTCGCAACAGCCTTCTTTCCCTGGTGGAAGAGACGGCGAACGAGATATTCGTTCCGCTGGTCGTCGGAGGAGGGATTCGAACTATCGACGACATCCGCGCGGTCCTTCGCGCAGGCGCCGATAAGGTGACAATCAATACCGCAGCGGTGCGGCGGCCCGAGTTCGTCCGGGAAGCCGCCGCCACCTTCGGGTCCTCGACGATCGTCGTTTCCATCGAAGCGATGAAGCGCTCCGCCGGTGGGTACGAAGCCTTCACGGACAACGGCCGCGAGCGAACCGGGGTCGACGCCATCGAATGGGCCGCCCGTGTGGCCGAATTGGGTGCGGGCGAAATTCTCGTCACGTCCATCGAGCGGGAAGGCACCGGGCGAGGGTACGACCTCGAGCTCACGCAAGAGGTCGCCCGCGCGGTCGACATTCCCGTCGTGGCGTGCGGGGGCGCGGGGAAACCCGAGCACGTCGCGCAGGCGATCGCTGCAGGGGCGTCTGCTGTTTCGCTCGCCTCGCTGCTACACTACGAGTACATCACGGGTCACGAAACCGATCGGAGCGCGTTCGCCGCAGGGATCAGCACTCATCATCTGGACAACCCCGGCTTTGGGAGAGTGCAGGCAACTAGCCTGGCGAACCTGAAGTCCTTCCTTGGTCTGCCGCGCCGGAACCCAGGCAATGCCATGACAAATGTTTAGCGAGAAACCGCGCGTGGCCCTGGTCGATTTCGGGCTCGGCAACCTGCACAATGTGAAGCGTGCTTGCGCGCATGTCGGGCTGGACGCTGGCATTACCAGCGATCCGGCGGCGGTGCGGGCGGCCGATGCTGTCGTTCTGCCGGGCGTGGGTGCAATGCCCGAGGCAATGCGCGCGCTCGACGCGGCCGGACTCTCCGATGTCCTGCGGGACATCGCCGCGTGCGGCACTCCCCTGCTCGGGATCTGCCTGGGATTGCAACTGTTGATGTCCGAAGGGACCGAGTTCACGTCCCATTCCGGGCTCGGCATCTTCGAGGGAACCGTCGTGCGATTCCCCCGGTTCACGAGCGACGGCTCCACGCTCAAGGTTCCGCACATCTCGTGGAGTCCGATCGCTCCACCGGACGATCGGCCGGAGGCCTGGAACGGGACGCTGCTGGCCACGACGCGGCCCGGGACGCAGATGTATTTCGTCCATTCGTTTCACGCGGTGCCAGCGGACCCCGGACTGGTTGTCGCGGTCGCGTCCTACAACGACATCCCGTTTGTCGCGGCAATCGCGCGCGACAACGTGATGGCCTGTCAGTTCCATCCGGAGCGCAGCGGCCCCGAGGGACTGGAAATTTACAGACAATTCGCCAATCGGATTATTTCACCGGCTGCAAAGCTCGGAGCACAGTGACGACCACGACTACCATCACCGACACGCAACCGCTGGAGGCGAAATACGGCCTTCCGCGCGAAGTTCGCTTCTGCACGCGCTGCGTGATCTCCAACCAGCGGCCCAACTCCGCCGTCGAGTACTCGCATACCAAGGACACCAAGAAGACGACGATCCACTTCGATGAGGAGGGCGTGTGCGACGCCTGCCGCTTCACGGAGACGAAGCGCGGAGTGATCGATTGGAAGGAGCGGGAGCGGGCCCTTATCGCGGTGTGCGACCGGTACCGGCGCGATGACGGAGGCTACGACTGCCTGGTCCCCGGCAGCGGCGGGAAAGACAGTTTCTACGCCGCGCACGTGCTGAAGTACAAGTACGGCATGCATCCGCTGACGGTGACGTGGGCTCCGCACATCTACACCGAGTGGGGCCGCCACAACCAGGAAGCGTGGATCCACGCTGGTTTCGATAATTATCTATGCACGCCGAACGGTCGCGTCCACCGGCTACTCACCCGCCTGGCGGTGCAGAATCTCTTCCATCCGTTTCAGCCATTCATGTTCGGCCAGAAAGCCCTGGCGCCGAAGATGGCGCTGTTGTTCGGCATCCCGCTCGTGTTTTACGGCGAGAACGAAGCGGAATACGGCAATCCCCTCGTGGACACCACTACGGCGCTTCGGAGCAAGTCCTTTTATTCCGCCGAGAACGTCGAGCAGCTTCATCTCGGCGGCGTCTCCGTGAAGGACCTCGAAACCAGGTACGGGCTGCATCGGAACGACCTCCAGCCGTACCTCCCGGCGAAGCCGGAGCAGCTCGAGCAGGCGGGGGTCGAGGTGCACTACCTCGGCTACTACCTGAAGTGGCATCCGCAGAGCTGCTACTACTACGCCGTGGAGCACGGCGGCTTTCAGGCCTCACCGGAGCGGACGCCCGGCACGTACAGCAAGTACAACAGCATCGACGACCGCATCGACGATTTCCACTACTGGACGACGTTCGTGAAGTTCGGTATCGGCCGCGCGACGTACGACGCGTCGCAGGAGATTCGATCGGGCGACATCACCCGTGAGGAAGGCGTCGCGCTGGTCCACCGCTTCGACGGGGAGTGGCCCGAGCGATTCGCCGAAGAGATTTTCCGTTATCTCAGCATCCCGGCGAAGGAGTTTCCCGAAGCCTCGAAGCAGTTCGAGCGGCCGATCATGGATCGGGCGTACTTCATGGAGCTGGCCGACAGCTTTCGCTCCCCGCATCTCTGGCGACGCGAAGGCACCGAGTGGGTTCTCCGCCACAAGGTCTCCAACGTTCCCGGCGCGACTACGTAGGCCGGTGCCAGGCTGAGCGCGCCTCGATGAAGGTCCTGTGCGTCATCCCCGCGCGCGGGGGATCGAAGGGCATCCCCGGCAAGAATCTTCGACATGTCGGAGGCGCGAGTCTCGTTGGACGCGCCGTGTTCACCGCTCGCGAGTTCGCCCGGCTCGCATCGCTGACGGATGCCGTCGTGCTCGTGGACACGGATTCTCCCGATGTCGCGCGTGAAGCCCTGGCGTGGGGAGCCAGCGTTCCTTTCCTCCGGCCAGCCGATCTCGCTCGCGACGAGACGTCCACCGTGGACTCGACCGTCGGTCTGCTCGAGAGGTTGCGGAGCTCCGGCCAGCAGTTCGACGCGCTGGTGCTGCTGCAGCCGACGTCGCCGCTCCGCACCGCCGAGGACGTCATGAGCTGCTGGACGGTCTTTCTCCGGCACGGCGCGACACGGCCGGTCACGAGCATTGCGGCGGAAGACCACCCATCGGATCTCGCGTTGGCGCTTGGTCGGGACGGGAGCATCTCCTGGCTTCGCCGCGGCGGAGACGGCCCGCTCCGACGGCAGGATCAGACGAGCGCGTACCGGCTCACTGGAGCGGTCTACATCACTACCCCGTCCTCGCTCCAGGCCGACAGGGCTTTCGTGGTCCCGGACCGCACGGCCGGAGTCGAGCTTCCGGCGCAGCGGTCCGTGGACATAGACCGCCCGGAAGATCTTACGGCGGCCGATGGTCTCGCCGCGGCAGCCCGGACCCATGCGGTCCGCTTCGCCCAAGTCGTCATCGGATCCGGGGAGCGGTGCTTCATCATCGCCGAGGCCGGGGTGAATCACAACGGCGACCCCAAGCTCGCGCACCGGCTCATAGACGTCGCCCTCGAGGCGGGCGCCGACGCCGTGAAGTTCCAGATATTCGAGCCCGGCGCTCTGGTGTCCGACTCCGCTCCCAAAGCCCGGTATCAGCTCGCGACTACCGCGCCGGAGCAGTCGCAGCGCGAGATGCTCGACGCCCTGACTCTGCCGCTTCCTGTTTTTCGGGAGCTCACGCGCCACGCGGCCGATAGCGGTATCCTGTTTCTGGCGACGCCGTTCGACGACCACAGCGCGGATTTTCTCGACGAGCTGGGCTGCCCTGCGCTCAAGGTTTCTTCGGGCGAGGTCACCAACCACCGCTTCCTCGCAAAGCTCGCCAAGAAAGGGAAGCCGCTGCTCCTTTCCACCGGCATGTCCACTATGGCCGAAGTCTCGGCTGCCGTTTCCGTAGTGCGCAACAACGGCAATCCACCGCTGGCTCTGTTTCACTGCGTGACCAACTATCCCGCGGCCGCGGCAGACTGCAATCTCGCCGCAATGCGGTCGATGCGATCCATGTTCGGCGTGCCGGTGGGCTGGAGCGACCATACCGAGGGTCTCGCCGTAACCGTGGCAGCGGTCGCGCTTGGCGCCGAGATGGTGGAGAAGCATTTCACGCTTGATAGGTCTCTTCCCGGGCCGGATCATGCTGCCTCGCTGGATCCTGGCGAGCTGCGGGCGCTCATTACAGCCGTTCGGGAGGCCGAAGTCTCGCGAGGCTCAGGCGTAAAGGCGCCGGCCGCTTCGGAGCTGCCAAACCTCGAAGTCGTGCGTCGCAGCATGCACGCCGCGCGGGAGCTGCCGGCGGGACATTCGTTGGCGCCAGCCGATCTGGTCGCGTTGCGTCCCGGAGGTGGAGTCTCTCCCGCCGATGAATGGAAGATTCTTGGCCGTCCGCTCCGGCGCGCGCTCCGTGCCGGCGAACGGCTCGAGGAAGCCGACGTTGGCTGATACTCGCACATTGGCTGTGCTCACGACGGGCCGGCAGGACTTCGGGATTCTGCGCGAGTCTTTGCGGCTTCTGGCAGCGGATGTCCGCTTCCGTCTCCGGCTGCTGGTAGGCGGCATGCACCTTCAGTCCCGGTTCGGCATGACGGTCGAGATGGTGCGCGCGGAGGGACTGGAAATCGCGCGCGAGCTGGCATTCCTGCACGAGCCGCCGGACGAGGCCGCTGACTTCGCGCGCGCGGCGCAGCTCGTTGGGGACGCGCTGCGGCTCGAGTCACCGGACGCGGTGCTGTTGGTGGGCGATCGGAGCGAGACGCTCGCCGCCGCGGCAGCCGCGACGCTGCGCCGGATACCCATCGCGCATCTGCACGGCGGGGAAGAGTCCGAGGGGGCGATAGACAACGCGTGCCGGCACGCGATAACGAAGCTGAGCCACCTGCACCTGGTGAGCCATGAAGCTCATGCGAGCCGCGTGCGGCAGATGGGCGAAGCGGATGAGACGATCGTCGTCGTGGGCGCCCCCGGGCTGGACAATCTCTACCGGGACGACTTGCCGGGCCGGGCGGAGCTCGCGAAGTATCTTTCCCACCCGCTGCCCGACCCGGTCGTGCTCGTGACGGTGCACCCGACCACGTTGAGCGCCGGCGCTTCCAATGAGGTCGTCGCAATCGGGGAAGCCATGGCGGATTTGCCTGCCACCTACGTAGTCACCGCGCCGAACGCGGATTCCGGAGGAAATGAGATTCGCGAATACTGGTCGAGCTGGAGCAAGGGCAGGTCGAATGCGGTGTTCACTGACGCGCTGGGCGAGCGCGCGTACTGGGGGCTCATGCGCGAGGCGCATGTGGTTCTCGGTAACTCGTCGAGCGGGATCATCGAGGCGCCCGCGGCGGGCGCGGCGGTGGTGAACGTCGGCGATCGCCAGCGCGGTCGCCTCCGGTACGGACACGTCGTCGACGTCCCCGCTGAGAGCGGCGCGATTCGGCGGGCGCTGGAGTCCGCACTGGCCGCGAGGCGACCCGGACCG
>CALMKE010000037.1 GCA_937867645.1 uncultured Gemmatimonadota bacterium
ACCACTCCCACCGACTCCGATGCATCTCCAGTCCGCACGTGCGCTCGATGCAGACCCTTTGCTAGCTCGTAAAGAGCTGTTACCTGAGACCGTCCGGGAGCAGCAGCGAAGCGAGCCCATCGAAAGAGGCCGTATTGCAGGGCATAAGGATAGGCAATGATTCGATTCTCCGAAGAGAAAGCGTGACGAGGGCTGACGCGCACCTCGCTGGCGCTTCTGCCACCAAGCATGGCCGACCTCGTGAGGCTCCTTGCCTCCGTGTAATGCCAGAACTCCTGGGACCGCAACTTCAGAGACACAAGCGCATTCGGAGTTGAAGCCCCGCCAATAACTGCCGCATAAAGCGCATCAAGCTCATCCCCGAACTTGGTTGCGTCGACGGGATCCAAAGATCCGCAGACCAGCAAATCCATATCGCTAGTCGTAACCAATCCCCAGTCGCTCGCTATGTACGTGCCAGCGCCAGTTGAGGCGGACCCATGAACCATCGTAGTGTTGCCGTAGCCGGCAGCGACTGCGTGACTAGCCACTGCGTGAATGGCGTCGAGCCGGCGCGCACGAAGCTGAGGAGAGGCCGTCGACGTGGGCATCTCATATAGGGTGTGCCCGGAGCGGCATCGGCTGATCATTCCAACGGCCCTGAACATCCGTGATCAACCATGGGCCGACTTCTCCTTAGATGGAAGCGCCTCGATCTGAGCTATAAGTGCCTCATGCGCGCGCGTATCAATTTGTCGCGCTCGAGGCTCCTTGTCGTCGGGCCAAATACCTCCGTCTTCCTGGTCGAGGTCCGTCCATGAACAAGGCGTGGAAGGGGTAGGTTCACTTACCCCGGAAACAACGACTGCCCATATCGGATCAGTGTGCTTCAATTCACGCATGACATACAGGCGCGAATGCCCGTCTGCCACCGTCATCTCTCCCGTTTTCATTCTTTCAATCACCGGTGGAATCAGAACGCTCGGACCCACGTTCGCGAGCGTAACGGCTACGGGATCAAAAAAATTAAGGCCTTCGCTTCGCCTCTTCTCATACAAGTGAATGACGTCTCGGGCCTGTTCGACTTTGTACGTCGGAACCTGACTTCTAATCGGCCGGACGTCATCGATTTTAACCGACTCGAAGGTGATTTCTTTGCCTCCGTAGTAGTTGGCCCGTTGAACGAGCCGTAGGAGTTCTTCTTTGTCAAATGGAACAATAGCTGGGATCGTGCTGGGGACGGGTCGATCATGCTGAGATTGGGCACGACGCGCCGCAGCGTCGCACGCTGCGACCAATGTCTTGTCGTCCTTTGAGCGATAAACCCGACCCGAGGAGCTTTGTGGAAAAGGGAGGGTAATCGCCATACCCATTTCTCCACGCATCGCATCCACCACTATCCCAACAAACGAGTCGTGGGCGAAGTGCTCGTGGATTACGTCGCATCCAAGCTGCCTCAACAGTTTGTAGCGTCTTCGGCCCAACCCCTTCCTCGTCGAGTCGCGGATCACCGTCAACTGTCCACCATCGGCGCGAAAGAGAATAAGGGAAGCGAGTATCTGCAGGACCCACTCGCCGTCCAGGTGAGAGACGACGACGCTCTTGGCTTGCCTTAGGGCTTTGTGAAATTCCGTTAGCAGGTGCCCATACGACGTAATGCGGGCCGATTCGGAAACGCGCATCCAACCGGGTCGGTGTCGTCTTTCGCGCGAGTCACTCAGCGCCGCCGCGACATCCCCTGCCAAGCTGGCTGGCGTTGACGGTCGGTAAGCACGCTCCTCAATGGTCCTTCTGAATTCCTTTAGTCGGTCCAGCTTCGCACCGCTTCCGTTAAGCCTGACTGCCTCGGGCTCATCGAACGGTAGTAGGAAGGGAATGGTCGGAATCTTGGCCCCGAGTGCATAGCGGTACTCTGCCTCTGTATAGCTCATTCCGGCAGCATCTGTTGTTCCATAGTAGTTCCCTACAATGACAACTACGTAATCACTCTCGCCTATGACGTTTCGCAGCAATGTCCACTTGCGCTCGTCCGTCGAAGGCAGAATCTCCATTCCCGCAGGGATGCACTTGAGATCCAGCAGTTGCCAAATAACCTTGGCTCTCAGGTCTTTGAGGTCCTCAAATGTGGAACAAACGAATACCTGGTGTTTTAGTATCTCTTTATTCACAAGCGGCTTACCTGACGATTCATGGCGTCACCAGTTCCGTGTGTCCTCTCCACCGGGCTGCATCCGCAGAATAGCCGGCAGCTTCCTATGTTGGCAGATAATAGTGAATCCCAGTCAGACTCGCGAATGGATGCTGAATGTTTTTGGGGCGTGTCTGACGAGGCTACTCCCCTCAGTAGTTGATGGTCTCCACCGTGGCAGCTCTTTTTTGGCTGCCGGCCCCCAGCCGAACGCAGACGAAGCGCGCAGTTGACCGCGACCAGCAGGCCCAAAGGCGCCGATCAATGGATTCACGTGGACTCGCTGGGCGGATTTATCGCACGATCCGTCCGCCGCGACGGTCCTGAGCGCAGAGTATCACGCGGGACCGCTCTTCAGGTAGCGGTCAACAGCGGGCCCGTTCAGATTCCTGAAAATGAGCGCGCGCGACGGGAAGAAACCGCTGAGCGGACGCGTTGCCGTCGTCGCCGGCGCGACACGCGGCGCGGGACGCGGGATCGCGCGAATGCTGGGAGAAGCCGGCGCGATCGTCTACTGCACCGGCCGCAGCAGCCGCGAGTCAGGCGCGTCGGGCGTCGCTGCGAAGCGCCCGGAAACGATCGAAGAAACCGCCGAGCTGGTGACGGCCGCCGGTGGGACAGGCATCGCCCTGCGTGTGGACCACACCGCCAACGATCAGGTCGCCGCGCTGTTCGAGCGGGTCGCTCGCGAGCACAACTGCCTGGACGTGCTCGCCACCGTCGCCACGGGTCAGCCCGCTTCCTGGAAGCCGTTCCTCGAGGAGGAGCCAACCGACGGCAAGACTTTCGTTGACGGGTGGATCTGGCCGCATGTAGTGACCGCGTGGCACGCCGCGAAGCTGATGACGAAGAATAGATCCGGTCTGATCGTGGAGCTCGTCGAAGGACATGAGCTCGCGTACCACGGCGCGTTCTACTTCGACATGATGGAGACGCTGTTGAAGCGGCTCGTCTTCGCCCTGGCGAACGATCTGGGGAAATCCGGAGTGACGGCCCTCGCGATAGCGCCCGGCTTCATGCGAACGGAGGCGATCCTCGACGGCTTCGGTGTGGCCGAGACGAATTGGCGCGACGCGCTCGGCAACCCGCGCGCGGTCGCAATGGGATGGGGCGGCTCCGAGACGCCGTGCTTCGTCGGGCGGGCCGTCGCCGCGCTTGCCGCCGACCCCGATCTCCCGCGCAAGAACGGCGGCGTCTACACGGCGCGGGCGCTGTCGGAGGAATACGGGTTCACGGACATTGACGGAGCCCTGCCCGACCACGCGGTCCTGGAAGCGGCAGTCGAAGAAGCGAAGAAGACGTTTCTCGCGCCGATGTTCGAGGGTGGCAAGTCAGTGAACTTGCAGTGGCAGCTGGCTACCCGGACAGACCGACCGTGATTGGCCCGCCTCATCGATCCTCGGAGAAGTCGACGACCGCTCGAAAGGGCGGTCGTTTTTGTTGACCGGCCTGCCGATAGGAGCATCCGTTTAGAGCCGTTCGATACGCCCCGCAAGCTTGCCAGGCCCCCCAAGCGGTCGCAAGTTTTCGCCGCGCTTTTGTGGTAACACAGGACAATTGAGAGGGCTCTGTCATGCCCGGTTTTGAAGCGCTCCCAGAGGGCGTGCAGCTGGCTGGTGCAGTGATTGGTGTGTTGACCACCGTCGTGGTGCTCACCGTCTACTTCACGCAGCTCAAGCTGCAAGGATCGAAGCAGCTCAAGGAATCTTCAGCTGTCATCGAGCAGCAACAGTCAACGATAGCCGCGCTGGAGGCAAGCACCCAGGCGCTGGGCCAGTCGGTAGCGCTCCTGCGCGCGGGCCGCGAGGAAGCTGCCTCTGTGTTAATGGACATCGAGCGGCTTATGACCGAAGGCCGCCACATGGTGCTCGCAACAGCTGATTCCGTGCTGATCCCCGACCCGTATGCCGGGGACGCCCTGATATTTCTGGCCGTTCACGGCAGTGCTGCTCAGAAGATCAAGCATCTCCGGGTACCCGTGTCGGAGAGCGCCGCCGGCCGCGTTCTTTCGTCCGGCTCACCCGCGGTGTCCTCACCACAAAGTACCGGCCCACGCTTCAAGCAAACCGACGAGAAAGCAGGCTTTAGAACGGAGTCGATTCTCAGCGTGCCGCTGAGCTCAGCCGGTCGCGTAAGAGGAGTTCTCCAGTATCTGAACCGCTCCGACGGCGTTGCATTTTCGGAAGGTGACGCCGACACCGTTGGCCCCATTTGCACCGAGATCGCGTTCCGCATCGAGCGGTTAACGAAGGACCCCGCCGCGCTGAAGTTGCTTGGCATCGCGGAGCGCGCCGTGGCAAGCGATGGGACGTTCCTCTTCCTGGACTTGACTCGCTCAACGTCGTTGTTCGACGTTCTCGCCCCGGCCGACGTTATGTCGCTACTAAACGAGTACTACGATCGAACGGTCAGCAGAGCATTGCGGGAGGGCGCCGTCCTCGACCGTGTCATGGGGGATGGCATGCTGTTGCGCTTCAACGTGCCGACGCGAGTCCCCAAACACGCTGTGGTTGCGGTACAGTGCGCGCATGCACTACAGCACGAATTCGCGCAGCTTCGAAATGAATGGCTGCGGGTGGACAAGCCCGTCGAATCTCTCAGTCAACGCATCGGAATCTCAACCGGCACAGTCATCGCCGGTCAGTTGGGTCATCCGCAATTCCTGTCGTACTCGGTGATCGGAATGCCCGTCAACGAAGCGGCTCGGCTATGCGAGGAGGCTCGCGCAGTCGCCAGCGGTATCGCGATATCCGAAGCGACGCACGAAGCGGCGGCGGGCGAACTAGCCAACCTGTTTCAGTTTGTCCCACTGCAAGGAGGGCAATCCGGCTACGCGGTTGAGGCACGAGGCTAGGGAACGACAGTCGCCAGGTGGCCAGGACCAGCAAAGTGTGGCAGAAAACCGCGGCTATGATGGCCGGGAACGCTGTGCCGGTACCCCTTCGAGCATCCCGCGGATGCTGATGTCCTCGTCGATCTCGGGCCACCGTATTCCGTGACCTTCGTCGAGAATCTCGTACTTCCGACGCTGCTCCGGGGTCGCGTCGGACAGGCGCCAGGACCAGGCGAGCGGAACGCTGATCCTGCGGCCGTCCACAAGTCGGGCGGTGATGAGCTCGTCAGTCACTTCGACCGACTGAACGCACGGATCGCTACTTCTTTTTGTCGCAGTGCGCACGCCATGCCTCCGCGATTCGGTGCCGCTCTTCAAAGATAATACGGCGTATTCGCGCTAGCTCCCGCGGTGAGAAACCGTGACTTGAGGCAAGCTCGATACGGTGCAGCCAGAACTTGCATACAGCCGCGTCGCGCTGCACATGTACGTGAGCGGATTCATTACAATCGAAGCTGTAGAAGAAGAAACGATACGGCCCAGAAATCCCCGGAATGGACGGCACATCGGACGATGCAAGCCGACCCTTTCAGCTGTATCGCCGTTCCGCTTCGCGTATGGTCGTGATTACGCAACGAAGTGTGGCTCGTATCCTCCTGGCCTGATTGGCCCGTGCCGGAAGGGCGCGGTCTAACCTTACATACCGCTCAGAACCTCGACCCCGGCAACGCCACATCCGCTCCACGCCAGGTCGCTGCCAGCCGCGCGTCCGCAGCGTCCGCTTCGGCTGCCTTCCCCTGCGCGCGCAGGCTCGCGGCGAGCCCGTGCAGCGACCATCCATTTTCGGGAAAGCGCGTTAGATCTTCGATGTACGCCCGCTCCGCGTCCGCGGGCCGCCCGGCCTTCAGCAGCGCCGCGCCCAAAGAGCGGCGGATCGGCGTCGCCCACTGCGGCGGCTCCACGTAATTGAAGCTGTCCTCCAGCTCGGCGGCTACGGTGAAGTGGGCAATTGCGTCCGCGAAATCGCCCCGCTGGTATGCGATCTCCGCCATGAGCGCGTGCATCGCTATGTCCATGATGATCTTGTTCTCGCCGACCCCCGCGGACATCGCCAGCCGGTCCGCCGGCGACGTGCCGCGCGCGATCGCGCTCACTGTGTCGAGCACCGCTGCCGCGGCGGCCCAGTCGCGCTTCGCCGCGAACGCCACCCCGCGCGCGTACTGAGCGAGCCCGAACGCCAGGCGGAGATCGGGCGGCGGCAGCGGCTCGCGCAGCACGTCGTCCCACATGCCGAACGTGGCGAGCATCTGGTGCGCGTACGGAATGAGCGACTCCAGAGCCGGCGCCGCGCGCGCGACGTCCACCGGCACCCGCTCGCGCACTGCCCGCGCGGCCTCGATGGTCTGCGCTCTCCGCCCGGCCATCATCGCCGCCATGGCGAGAAAGTGATAGTTGTGCGGATAGTATCCGATCGGATACATCCCCGACGGCTTCTCGCCGGCGATGTACGTCTCGTCGGCGTGCGTCGCGTGGATGTTGGCCTCGATCGCGTCGTTGTACCGGCCCACGCGGATGTAGATGTGCGCGGGCATGTGCACGATGTGGCCCGCGCCCGGCATCAGCGCCGCGAGCCGCTCGGCGCACTGCACGGCTTTCTCCGGGGCGACGGCCTCGACCGCATGTATATAGTAGTGGCAGGCCCCGGGATGGTCGGGATTGCTGCTCATCACGCGCTCGAGCTGCGCGAGAATCGTGGCCGTGCCGGGATACGGGTCGCCGTTCTTCATCCAGTAGGCCCACGGCCGCAGGTCCATCAGCGCCTCCGCGTACAGCGTCGCCGCGTCGAGATCGTCGGGATAGCGGGCCACCACATCTTCCATCGCGCTCGCGTACGCCGAGTCGAGCGAGGCGCGGTCGGCCGGCGGCGGCGATGCGTACCGCCTGGCCAGCGCGTCTATCAGCGCGCGCTCGCGCGGCGACGCCTTGTCCCGAAGCGCGATCGCCATCTGCAGGTGCTCCCACGCCGCCGCGCCTCCCGCGGAGTCCATCGGCGCGTTGACGTTCGGACCGTACGCGAGCGCCGAGCCCCAGTGGCAGATCGCGCAGTCCGGATCCAGCCGCGCGGCTTCCGTGAACGCGCGCACCGCCTCGGCGTGATTGAAGCCGTACACCAGCCGCATGCCCTGATCGAAGTACCGCTGCGCCGCCGGCACCTGCGTACTGATGGGCACGTGGTGCGCGCCGAGGTCGGTGTACAGCGGCACCGAGTCGGACTGCGGAGCGGTTGCGAGCATGGTGGGGAACAGCAACGGCCAGATCGCGATGGTAATCATGACGCACTTCCATGAAGTCGGAGGGGCCAACTCTTCCGAGGAACGCGACGACACTATCAATTTCCCGGTGCCCGGTCAACTCGCCATGGAGAGGGCGCAATGGCCAGGTGTGGATTCAATCAGGGCCAGGATTGGACGCCACCCGTCGAGGGCCTCGGCATAACCTTCGGCACGGCCTCGCCAGAACGATGCCCTGCTGGCAGCGCAGGCCCGGGAGCGCGGCTGGACAGTCGTCACGCGCGATCGGGACCTTCATGCTCTTCGCTCATTGGTGAGCGGACTGCAGGCTGCTTCCCCATTTCCAGGTCGAAGGTGATCTGCGGGTGCGTTTCGACGATTTTCGCACTGTCATGGTAGCTCGCTCGAAGAGGTTCCTGGCGCGGGCCTGGGGACGCCCCATCACCGTCCATCTGAATGAGACCAAGCCCGGCGACGCCGGGTCGGCACCGCCGGGCTATATTCACCCACGGTGAAACCGAAACGGAATCACGGCGTCTACCTGCGCATCCTCAGGGGCATGTCCGCCGAGGATCGCCTGCGCAAAGCTTTCGAGCTCTCCGACCTTTCCAGGTCGCTCTTTGCGCACGGCCTGCGGCGTGCCTTCCCGCATCTCGAGCCCCCGGCATTTCGCGCACTCGTCCGCAGCCGGCTCGACAAGTGTCACAACAGGATCTACTGAGGCGGGTCATCCGGGCACTGGATGCCGCGGCGATCGATTACATGATCACCGGGTCCATCGCATCGAGTCTGCAGGGCGAACCTCGCGCAACGCACGATCTGGACGTCGTCGTACAGGTCGACGAGAACGCTGTGGCAGCCTTGCTCGCTGCCTTTCCCTCGCCCGAATTCTACCATGACGAATCGGCCGTGCTCGATGCCGTGCGGAATCGAAGTGGCTTTAACGTGATCGAGACCGCCGAGGGCGACAAGGTCGACTTCTGGCTCCTTACCGACGACGCGTTCGATCAGAGCCGCTTCGCCCGGAAGTACGAAGAGGCTGTCTTCGGAATTCGCCTCAAGGTTTCGGCGCCCGAGGATACGATCCTCCAGAAGCTTCGCTGGTCCGACCTCTCCGGCGGCAGCGAGAAGCTGTACGGCGACGCCCTTCGGGTCTACGAGGTGCAGCATGCCCGCCTCGACCAGGTATACCTGGACAAGTGGTCGAAATCACTCGGCGTGGAAGATCTTTTGGCGCGCATCCGCGATGAGGCGGAGGTGATCTGACTCCGGCGTGCGGGGCGCGGGACAGGAGTGAGCGAGACTTCGACTAATCGCTAGCTTCGACCGGGGGGACGCTGCGCCGGCATAGCTTCCAGCATTCCAAGGACGCTGATGTACTCGTCGATCTCGGGCCAACGTATTCCGTGACCTTCATCGAGAATCTATGCCCTTTTTGCGCGGGGTCGGCTTTGGCCTGCGGTTTTCATGCGCGCACGAGAGACCTTCGCGCGCGTGTTTCGGGCACCATCAAGGCGCTCAGACTTCCGCTGCGCCGCCAAGCCGGGAAATACGACCGCGGGGTCGCGCTGTCCTATGCTCAGCAAGCGTAGCGCCGGTCCTTCCGGACGACGGCGGTTTGCCTCCCACGCTTGTACCAGTTGCGTGCTGACATTGAGGTAATGCGCAAAAACCGCCTGCGACGCGTTGAGCTTCGCTCGCAGGGCGCGAATGTCGTCTGCCCGCATGGCCGCGGGCGCATCAGGAAGGACCGTCGTGCGTAGCTCGCGCTTGCCGCGAGCGGTTGCCCTTCGACTGATACCGCTCCCGGGTGCCCCGGGCGGCTCGGTCGATGGAACCTGCATCGGTGACGCTATAATACTCCGCACCACCGCCTTGTCCCTACGATTCGAGTGAGAGCAGTAGTCACACACCAAAGGAGGCCAAATCATGAAGAAAACAGCGATGGACATGGTCGCGGAAGCGAAAGCGAAGGTGCAGAACCTGAACCCCGACCAGGTTGCCAGGGAGATGGAAGCGGGCGCGCTGATCGTGGACGTGCGCGAGCCGAACGAGCGGGCGGAAGCGAGCATCCCCGGCTCGATTTCCGCCCCGCGGGGAATGCTCGAGTTCTACGCCGATCCTACGCTTCCATACCATAAGAAGGAGTTCGCCTTCGACAAGCGCATCATCCTGCACTGCGCCGGCGGCGGACGGTCCGCGCTCGCGGCGAGCACGCTCCAGCAGATGGGCTACACCAACGTCGCGCACCTCGATGGCGGAATGAAGGCATGGCAGGAGGCGGGCAAGCCCGTCGAACCCGGGAAATAGTTGCGTGCCGCAACTGCCCGTTCGCCCCGGCCCGCGCCCGCGCACCACGCCCACCAACCCGCATCAGCAGCTCGACCAGCATCCTCCGCCTGAACTGATCGAGACGCTGGTGCAGCGCCTGTCGGCCCTGCCCGGCGTCATTCAACGGCCGTCGGCGATCTCCGTGCCGGGCGCGCGCGCGTTCTGGCTGGCCCCGCGGGATGCGAATGGCCCCGCGGAGGCGTTCATGATCGGCACCGAGTTTGCGCACGTGCATCCACTGCCAGACGGAAGCCTGCACGTCGCGCTCCCGCCCCCGGTCGGTGACGCGGCCATCGCAAACGGGTGGGCCGAGCAGCACCCGGTCGCGCGAATGGGACTGATACCGGGCAACGTCTGCATGGTGTACGCTCCGCGCGATGCCGCGGAGCTCGATACCATAGTCGAGCTCGTGACGGCCGCCCACAACTACGCCCGCGGCGCCGAGTAGCGCGAGTAACGCGCAGGCTCATCAACCCGAAAGCCACACGACACCAGCATCGCGGCTCCCGTCGAAAGCGATTCTCGAGTGAACTCGGCAACGTTGACTAGCCGTTGACTTCGCTGTCGTTTAAGCGAGTGATCAATACCCGTCTGGACCGCGGCGTCACCGTATTGGCGGCTTTTGCTCTTGCGTGTATAGCTTCCGTCTCCGCGTACGCCCAGAGCGGGAGTCGTTCCCTGCTCACTCCTCAACTGGATGCTTCCGCCGAAGCCGGTTGGCGTCGGAAGCCGGTGCGCGCATCGCGGATTCTCGACGACATGACACGCCCGGACGCCTGGCGCTCGTCCGGGACAGCGGCGGTCACCTTCCCCGCCGAGCCCCGCCTCGACGACATGCGCGTGCTCCGCGTGGACATGCAGATGTTTCGCGACGCGCCCGCGCCTACGCGCAACCGGCTGTCCTCCGTCAACCTCCGGCGCGCGTTCGACGGCGAGGACTGGCGCGCGTACAACCGGATCTCGCTCTGGATCAAGGCCGAAGTCCGCGGCTTCCCCATGCTGCCGCTGCAGATCGTCCTGCACAATGACGGCGCCGAGAAAGTACCGGACAAGTACTACCGCGAAGGGATCCACTACGTCACGATCGAGAACGACAAGTGGACGCAGGTGGTGTGGGAGATCGACCCGCTCGCGCGCGACCGCGTCACGCTGCTCGAGATCGGCTACTGGGTGAACAAGATGCTCGCGGCGCCGGGGGATTC
>CALMKE010000038.1 GCA_937867645.1 uncultured Gemmatimonadota bacterium
TTCTGCGCCGGTCACTGGGTGCCGGAGATGATCGCGCTGGCGGGCGGCCACGATCCCCTGGGCCGGCCCGGGGAAGACTCCGTTCGCGTGAGCTGGGAGGACGTGGAAGCGGCCGCGCCGGAGCTGATCGTCGTGTCTCCCTGCGGGTACCGCCTGCCACAGGCCACCGAACTCGCGTGCGGCCTCCCGCGGATATCGGGGGCAAGAGTGTATGCCGTGGACGCCAACGCGTACTACGCCCGGCCCGGCCCGCGCGTCGCCGAAGGCGTCGAGCTCCTGGGTCATCTCTTTCATCCGGAGCTCGTTCCATGGGCACACTCGCATCGACCCTGGAACGAGATCGCCTGACAGCGCGCAACGCGGCACGCAGCCGCAACGCTTTCCCCGCAGCGCGCAGTAGCTTTTCCCTATGACGCTCGTCGTGACGGAGGCCGTGGTCCTCCACGCGTTTGACTACCTCGAGAGCTCCCGCATTCTCCGCCTGATGACCCGCGACTCGGGAATTCAATCGGTGCTGGCGCGCGGCGCCCGGAGCAGCCGCAAGCGGTTCGGAACGTCGCTCGACGTGTTCGCGCAGGGGACCGCCGAATATTCCACGCGCCCAGGTCGGGATCTGAGCACTCTGACCGCGTTCGACGCCACGCGCGCCCGGCCAGAGCTGGTCGCTGATGTCTCCCGCTTCGCCGGAGCGTGTGTCCTCGCCGAGATGGCGCTGCGGTTCAGCAGCGACGAGCCGCATCCGGGGCTGTTCGACGCGTTCGTATCCGGACTCGACTCGATCGGCGCGGCCGATGCCGGCGAGAGCGTTTCGCGAACGCTCGGCGCGGCGTGGCACATCGTGGGTGAGCTCGGCTTCGCGCCGGCCCTCGACGTTTGCGCCAACTGCCACACCGAGCTGGCGGATGGCGCGCGCACGGCGTTCTCGCACGTGGCAGGCGGCGCGCTGTGCGAGCGCTGCGCGAGGCTCGTGCCGGGAACGCGGCAGGTTCCTCCTGAAGCGCGCGCGGCGATACGCGAATGGCTGGCTGGCTCTTCCAATCAACTCGCTTCAGCGGCCGAGGGCCGCGCGCATCAGCGCCTGCTGCGCGAATTCCTCGATCAGCATCTGAGCGAAGGAAAGCGGCTGGTTGCGTACGGGATGTGGGAGCGCGAGCAGTTACTAGTCACTAGTCACTAGTCACTCGTCACCGCCCCTATGATTCTCGGCACCGCGGGCCACATCGATCACGGCAAGACCGCGCTGGTCCGCGCGCTCACGGGTGTCGATACCGACAGGCTCCCGGAGGAGAAACGCCGCGGGATCACGATCGACCTCGGCTTCGCGCCGCTCGCGCTGGACGGCGTCGGCACGATCGGCGTCATCGACGTGCCGGGTCACGAAGCATTCGTGCGCACGATGCTCGCGGGCGCGACGGGGATAGATCTCGCGCTGCTCGTCGTGGCAGCGGACGAGGGCGTGATGCCGCAGACCCGGGAACACCTCACCATACTCACCATGCTCGGCGTGCGCGCGGGAGTGGTCGCGCTGACGAAGGCCGATCTCGTGGATGACGACTGGCGCAGCCTCGTGGAAGGCGACGTGGCGGAGGCGCTGCGCAGCTCGGGACTCGATGGCGCGAAGATCGTTTCCGTCTCCGCAGTCACCGGAGAAGGGCTCGATCAGCTCCGCTCCGCGATTCGTGCCGCGGCAGCAACCGTCACCGAGCGCGAGACCGACGATCTCTTCCGCATGCCGATCGACCGCGCGTTCACCGTGCGCGGCACGGGGACTGTGGTCACCGGCACGGTCTGGAGCGGGGCCCTGCGAAGGGGACCGGCGATGGTTTATCCCGGAGCGTTCCCGGTTCGCGTGCGCGAGCTGCAGACGCACGGGGCGCAGGTGGAGAGCGTGCGCCCGTCTACGCGCGCGGCCGTCGCGGTCTCCGGGGTGACGGTGGAGCAGGCGGGGCGCGGCGCCGTCCTGGTCGCGGGAGAGGGCTGGGCGGAAAGCACGACCTTGCTCGCCGAGCTCACGCTCGCCGACGCGACAGTTACGGTCACTCCGCGCACTCGCGTCCGGCTCCATCTGGGAGCCGCGGACCTCGGGGCGCACGTGCGCCTGTTCGACGCGGGGGACGCGCGCATCAACGTTCCCGCGCGGGTGCGGCTGGACGAGCCGGTCGTTGCCCGGGCTGGTGACCGCTTCGTGCTGCGCGCCGGTTCTCCGCTGGAAGTGATCGCTGGCGGTGTCGTAACGGATCCGCTCCCGGTCGAGCGCCGCCCGAAGCCGGCCGGCGCCTTCGCGGCGAGCACGGCCGATCGCCTGCTCACCCTCTGCGCGCAGGCCGCCGAGCTCGGTGTCGACCGCCGCACCCTCCCGGTTCGCCTCGGCCGGTCGCCGAGCGAGATCGGGACGCTCCCGGATGACGATCGACTCTTCTTGACCGACCGCAGGGTATACCTGCGGAGCATCATCTCCGACCTCGCGGAGCGAGTAGTCAAGCTGGTCGATCAGGCGCTGGTAAACTCTTCGACCGAATCCGGCGTCCAATTGGATGAGCTGCGAGGATCACTCGGCGTCGGCGAGGAATTGGCCGATGCTGCGATCCGGACGCTCGTCGAGCGCGGCGCGCTGGAGGTTGAAGGCGCGGTCGTTCGCACCGCGGGATGGAAGCCGACTTTGTCCGGCGATCAGTCGGCGCTCGCCGAACGCATGGTGCATGCTTTTTGCTCTTCCGGTGAGGAGCCACCGGCGGTGGCGGAAGTGGTCGCGAAGCACGGAGAGGGAGTGGTTCCGGTGCTCCGGTACCTGGAGCGCGAAGGGCGTCTGATCCGCGTTTCCGGCGATTTCTACTACTGCCCGGAGGTCGTGGACCGCATGGTCGGACGGTTGGCGCAGGTGATGGTGGAGGACAGGGAGTATTCGCCGGCTGACGTGAAGGACGCCGTAGGTACCTCGAGGAAGTACCTGATTCCGTTTCTGGAGTATTGTGACCGGACGCGGGTGACGGAAAGAAAAGGGGCCGGCCGGGTATTACGAAACAGGCAGGTTGCTCGTCCGTAAGGAGTTAGCAATGTTGACACATTTCGGCACAGGTCCTAAGTTCGCCGCAATGGCTGGTCATCCGTTCACTCAAGTGGGAGTACGCGTACCGAACCTTTCATAGTCAGCACGGAGCAGGCATGAAGCAACGATGGTGGGCACTGCTGGTCGTGCTCGCCCTCAGTGCGATGCCTCGCGGGTCCGCGGCGCAAGGTATTTCACCCCAAACCCACGATTCGCAGGGCAGCGCGACCGGATTGGGGCAGAATTATCCGAATCCGTTTGCTCTCGACACGAGGATTCCGTTCACGATCGGCGATTACCCGGCGTGCTCGGATCCAGGCAGGCAGTACAGGGTTTCGCTGCGGGTTTACAACCTGCTTTCGCAGCTGGTGGCGATCCCTACGCTGGAGGCCGGTGTCGCTGGGCCTGGCGGTGAGCCGCTGGACAACGTTTTACTGACGTGCAATCAGTTCGTGGGCTACTGGAACGGGAACTTCCTGAACCGCGACGAGCAGATCCCAAGAGGGGTCTATCTGTACCGGTTGGAGGTTGACGGCAGGCCGTACGTCAAGAAGATGTTCAAGAAGTAGGACAGATTGGGGAAAACCGGGG
>CALMKE010000039.1 GCA_937867645.1 uncultured Gemmatimonadota bacterium
ACGATCAACGCCCACGCCTCCGTGATGATCCTCGTCACCGTGCTGGCGCTGACCGACATCGGGCTCCGCCTGGCCGACTACGACCGCACGTACCCCAGCGCGGCCGTGTGGATCCTCTCCGTGGTCGTCGCGTTGCTCGTATCCCTGGGCTCGGTCTACGGCGGGGCCATGGTCTACGAGTACGGGTTCAACGTGGAGACCGCCGGCGACCACCCGGTGTGGCACCAGTCGGAGACCGACGTCTTCCACGGGCAGCACTGACCCAATGAGGTCCCACGAACACCGTGCCGTCGGCGACATCGCCACCGACGGTGCCATGGTGAACCTCGCCGGCGACTCGTCCGACGAAGCGCTGTGGCTCACCTTCGGCGATGTCGTCGCATTGAGCGGTGACTTCTTCCCACCCGACGTGTTGTTCGCCCGGGCCCGGATCCCGGGCCACGGGGGCACTCGCCTCGACACCAGCGACGAGCTCGTGGCCGCGCTCAAGGTGGCCACGGTCGACGAGGTCGTCACCGACCCGCGGTTCGAACCCGGCGGTGACTTCGGGCATTTCGCTTTCAGTCCTCGAGCCGACCGCACCGATGTCGAGCGGGCCGTGCGCGACCGGTACCTGGCCCTGGCCGCCGTGAACGACGACCACTTCGTGGCGCCCGGGCCGTCCGATGCCCGCACCGGCAGCGGGTTCCCCTCGGCACCCGCTGCCTACCGCCACCTTCACCGGGCCGGGCGGCACCGACTCGATCATGAACGGCGAGCGCAAGCTCATCTGCTGTTGCAGCTCCGGGTGAATTGGTTGGTGCATTTGCGGTGGTGCCAATTGACTGCTGAACATCACTTGTTGAGGTGCTTGTTGCTGATGTTGTTGTTGTTGTTGGCCGTGTGGTAGTGCTTGCCGTCGAGGAGGTTGTCGATGTTGAGCTGAGCATGGAGACCCCGCGCGAGCGCGTAGTACAGCGCTCCGTCCACCTCGGTGAACGCCGGAAGCGTCACCGCGTTGTCGATGGCCGCGTACGACTTGGCCTGATAGCTGACGCCGGCGCCGACGCCGAGACGCGGCAGGAGCTGATACCGGTTCCACATCGCCGCGGTGAGCCGCGGCACGAGCGGCACGATTGCGCCCGCCGGCCCCGCCGTCGAGGCATGGCGAATTCGCGCGTTCTGCCGGGAGACGCCTCCGATGACGTCCCAGGCGGAAGTAACCGCACCGCGGAACTCGAGCTCGTAGCCCGACGTTCGCTGGCTTCCGGTCTGCACGGTCCGGCCCGGGTCGGTCGGATCGTTGGCGCGCGTATTGGTGCGGTCAAGCACGTACCAGGCGGCGGACATCTCGAGCCCGGTCGAAACCTGCCACTTCGCCCCGACCTCCCTGTTGGTGAATCGCTCGGGCTCCAGGCTGCGCGTCACGTCGGTGAGCGACGCGAATTGATCGCCCGAGCTCGGCAGGTGAGACACGCCATACATCCCGTAGAGGGAGATCCGGTCGGTGGGCCTGTGCGTGAGTCCGATTCGCGGGGACAGCATGACGTCGCGCCGTTCGAGCGAGCTGTCGCCACGGTTATTGCGAAAGCCGAGGTCGAACGACTCGTACCGCAGGCCCGCCACCGCCATCCAGCGCGACCCCAAGGTGAGCTGGTCCTGCGCGTACGCCGAGAGAACATTGGCCACGACGTGATTGTCCGCATCCGTCGCGGACTGGCGGTACGTGACGGGCACCGAGACCGTCGGCGACGTCGCCGGGGCGCTGAGAGAGGTCGCGGTGTTGTTGAAGTAGCCGGTATTGCGGAAGTTGTCGGTCGCCTGCCGGCCCAGCTCCGCGCCGAACAGCACCGCGTGTTTCACTCCGCCCAGTCCGAACCCGACCGTGAAATCGGTCTGGTTGAAGAGGTTCACGCGTTCAGTGCTGTTGTTATACGCCTGGATGGTGACGGTCGAGCCGTCCTTGCTCATGGACCCGGGGAAGACGTTCTGATAGAACTTGTCGTACGCCGCGAGCCGCGTGTGGTTGCGCACGGTGAATGGTCCCGCGCCGCTCCGGGAGACGACCGCCGTGACCGCGTTCACGCGTGCGTCGGAGACGCTGCTCTTGGGATCACCGAAGAAGGTCGAGGATCTCGTTTCGTACGGGCGTCCCTGGAACGACGGTATGCCGCGGTCGGCGGTGCGCTCATCGCGAAAGTGTTCGAAGTCGAGCTGAACGGCCGCGCGCGACCCGGCGCGCACCTTAACCGCCGGATTTATCCCGTAGCGCCTGCGCTCCACGCCATCGCGGAACGAATCGGACGACTCGTACACCGAGTTGAAGCGAGCCGCGAACGTTTGAGTCGGTGCGATGCCGAGATCGGCCGTGGTTCGCGCGTGTCCGAACTTTCCGCGCTCCACGGTCAGCCTCCGCACGGGCTCCCATTCCGGCTCCTTGACGACGCGGTTCAGGATCCCTCCTCCACCACCACGGCCAAACACCATGGCGCTGGGACCTTTCAGCGCCTCGATACGGTCTACGTTGTAGATGTCACGGAAGAACTGGACGTCGTCGCGGACCCCGTCCACGAAGAAATCGGCCGTGGAGGAGTTGCCGCGCATGATGATCTGGTCCCGGTTTCCTTCACCTTGGCCGGCCGTGACGCCCGGCATGAACCGGACGGCGTCCGCGATGCTCTGGATTGACCGGTCGCGAATCAGCTCGCTCGAGACGATGGACACGGCCTGCGGCACGTCCAGCAGCCGCGCCGGGATCTTCAGCGCGGACACGTTCAGCGACGGGGCATAGCCTCCCGGCGCCCTGCGGCGAGCCGTCACGCGGACCGGCCTGAGGGAAGTCGCGCGCGTCGAATCGAGCGTGCTGTCCCGGGCCGGCATGGGGACGGAATCCGGCGGGGTCGCGGACTGCTGAGCAGGGATCGCCGCCTGCGGAGCGAGGACGAGGCAGAGCGCGACGAGAATGGATTTCATCAGAGGTTCGGGTTGGAGATGGAGGATTCCCGATGCTTTTACTCGGGATTCCGCACAACGTAATCCCAAGGGTCCTCGATCGTCAATCCGGGTTCGCGCGCAAGTTGTCGAGGCGCCTCGGACTGAACCGCGGTTCCGCCGTTACGTCCTGACGGAAAAACGGTTCAACGGTAAACGCGCACCGCGCCCCTTTTCCTTCCTACCGCGATGCGTCCGACGGGTTCTCCGGCCGACTCGAACCGCGGACCACCGGATTCTCCTCCGGGATGTCCGCCCGTTTCCTGTCCGGCTTCCGCCGGAAGAGACCAACAAGCTTGGTCAGCGGATCGTAGTGCCGATCCACTACCCGCTCTTTCAACGGGATGATCGCATTGTCCGTGATCGTGATGTGCTCGGGACAAACCTTCGTGCAGCACTTGGTGATGTTACAGTAGCCGATGCCGTGCGCCTGCTTGAGCTCGTCCACCCGGTCCGCCACGTCCAGCGGGTGCATCTCCAGCGCGGCCGCGTACACCAGGAAGCGCGGCCCGATGAACTCTTCGTGCTTGTGGTGGT
>CALMKE010000040.1 GCA_937867645.1 uncultured Gemmatimonadota bacterium
CGACTCGCAACGCAAGCGGGTAAATGCATTTCCGAGCAAAATTGCTGTGGATGAGTCGCCCGCGCAACAGCCGGCGCCTGGCGGGTGTCCGGTTTCGACCAGAGGCGGGCTCAATAAACTGTTCAATGATTTGTAAATTGACTCGGCTAGGTCCGCGTCAGAAACTGCCATTGTGCCGAGGAAAGGAGCCGAATGAGCCAGGCTTTATCCCGTACCATCCTCACGGCTTTGATTGTTGCGGCGTCCGCTGGGACTGTGACGGTGCCAGCCGCTGCAGCCAAAATCGACCACGTCAGCCTCGGGGATGGCGTCGAACTCATCACAATCGAGGGTGACATTCGAGGAGGGGACGAGACGATCTTTCGCAGGCTTTCCGTTCAATATGATAACGCGGTTGTGGCACTCGCAAGCGACGGCGGAGCACTTACGCCTGCGATCGAGATTGGCAAAATGATCCGGCTGAGGGAGTTCCGGACTCTTGTCATGGATGGCTATCAATGCACATCTGCATGCGCCCTGATTTGGGTTGCCGGTTCCACGCGCTTCTTGGCTCCCGGGGGGCGCGTAGGTTTTCACGCGAGTTACCGGGATGAGGGCGGAAAGAAAGTGGAGACTGGCCTAGGGAATGCTCTCGTCGGTCGTTACCTCACGCTGTTGAATTTACCTGAGAAGGCAGTTCTTTTCGCTACAATGGCTCCGCCGGACCAGATTCTCTGGCTGACGTCCTCGACGATGCGAGACGCAGGCATCGAGTTTCAGACGTTCAACACTGAGCCATCTCCGCCGCCAATCGTACGGACGAACGTTGCTCCGCCGCCGGTGGCTAGCCGCTCCCGACCACAGGTGTACGGGGAGGCCGGGGGGTGGACTATCAGAAAAAGTGCGTCCGGCTGCTACATGAGCAGCGCTTACGAAGGGGACGCCATGCTCACTGTGCTGAGCGATGATTACGACAAGCTAATGTTCTGGGTGCAGGACAAGTCTTGGGCCTCTCTCAGGACGGACCAACGGTACCAGCTTGATATAGAGTTCGACAATTGGGGCGTTTGGCCCCAAACGGCCGTCGTCCATTCTGATCAAGATGGTCCGGGGCTCCTCTGGTCCCGCCCAATCGCTGCGAATGAGGACGGAGATTCATTCGTCGGCGAGTTCGCGGTGGCATCTCGGATGCACATTCGCCGCAACGGCAAGCATGTCGCGACGTTCACACTTCCGGGAACGCGGGCGGCGACTCTCAAGCTGATCGAGTGCGCCCGTTCGGGTGGGCGCTAGCCGAAACCGGCTGCAAGAATGATGGCCCGTCACTCCGCGAATGGGTCGTAGTCATCCTCAACCACCAGGTTCTCAGCTGTGAGATTTTCCACAACCATGGGCGACGGGGAGGTAGACTCTTTGTACCACTTCCGCTCGGCCGGTGTCGCACAGCGCTCGACGTAAGCGGCCGCAAAGGAACCGTAAGGCTCACTGCGCAGTCCATCGCCGTATGTGCTGATTTCCACCTGGCCCTCAGGGCTCACGACAAAATGCTTGAATCCGACATACGCGCCGTAGCGGTTTTTCGCATTTACTTTGCCACAGACGGCACCACTCATCCCTGCACGTACGCTGGAGTACTGAGCCGAGGCAGGATCAAACAGCACGTCTTCCATCGCTTTCTTCGCCTTTGATCGAAGCTCCGCTTGTTCTTTAAGGTCGCTAGCGGCCTTTTGGACAATGCTGCGCGCCTCCAGCTCTAATGGACTGATAGCAAGCTGGACTTTAGTGCCGCTGCCCCGGGAGTCATGCCCATTGCTAGAAAGCACGTCCTCGCCCCCTGAGCATGCTGACAAAGCTTGAAGCAGAACAATCAAAACGGTGGCGCGGCTTCGCCGCGAATAGCGGCGGTATCTCTTCTCACTTGCGCCGTCGCCGCAACAATGGTGTCCTGCCGACATGACTGATTACCTTGATCGTCTCGAGCGGCTGACGATGTTATTCGAGCGGGGCGCGCTGTCAAAAGAAGAGTTCGAACGAGAAAAGACACTTCTGCTCCGGTCAAGCGAGACGGCCAGCGACCCTGATTCTCCAGGCTCTGCTCATCAGCGGCGCCGGTGGCTGTTCATTGCCGGAGGAGTATCGCTCACTGCTGGAATCATGGCAGGGATCGCAGCTGCCTTCGACGTGTGGCGGCCCGGTTCCGTACAAAACGATACGGCTCAGGAAGTTGCTGAGGCAGACGCTGTACTCACACTCGACACACTAATCAGTTTCAGAGACGTCGCTTCCTGCTCGCCTTCTAACGCCTTCGCTGCGCTTTTGGAGGACCTCGAACACGCTGCTTCCACGGACAATCCGGCCGCGGATGGTTTCATCCGGATTGCTGGCGCGGAGGAAGCAATTACGCCGATCACAGGGAAGCGCCAAGCGGGCGGCGGGGAAGCTATGCTATCTGCGCTGCCCTTGAATGCCACTTGGCAGGGACTCCATGTCCTTGAGATCCGCACGACGACTTGGAGCGACGGTATGGGAAACGGCTTTCGCATCCGTTTCGCTGAGGGGCCAGGTCAGGTTGGAAGTGTGTTGCGGCAGCTTGGAATGGATGTACCGAAAATCGGAGTGGTCGAGCGTCGAGGAGACAAGCTAGTGGCACTCGAAGGGTATGGCTCCGGAAGCGCGCTGCAGTGTGTGGCAGCCGGTGAGACCGGAGAGGACACGGATTCAGTTGCCGCTAGCGACTAGGATACCGACCTTTCCAGAGCTTGAAGGTTGTCGAGAATGCTACGAACTTGGCCTTCCGGGCGCGTGCTGGAGCAAGTTTACAGGGAGAAGCGATTGGACCTCAGAATCGCTGTTTCGGGAATCCGCTGAATGGACGGGGTTCGCACTTGCCTGTCCTCAAGAAGTACGTGTCGCGCCAATAATTTCGATGATCGTAACGGCCTGTCTCTCGACTGATCGTAAACATCTCATAGCCTGTGTCCGGACTCTTATCATCGATCAGAGTTAACGTTGTTTCAGTCGCCGCCTGAACTGGCTTAGTTTCGTAACACTCGTATTCGCACCAGCGCATCGCTGCTAGATCAATGCGGAGTTCAAGGCGTGACTCCATCGTTGCGGATTCCTTGCCCACACCGATAGTCGCGCGAAGATCGCAGGACAGATTGAAGGCACTTGCCAGTGCCAATAAAGCTGCAGGTGCCATCGCCGATGCCCTCGCTCCAATCAACGGTGCTTATATCCCGCCATAATAAGTGATCGCCAAGTGCTGATATGAGTGTCACTCGCCCGCCAAAGGAGCGCCGAGAAGGACGCACCAGGCACTGTTCTGCAGAGACGATTGCCCAGCCGCGCCGGTGCTAGCGCCCGCCTTCCACCCGAAACGGACATTAGAGATCGCCCTTGTCTCCGGCCCGGCTCGGCCCGTTTGCCACGCTCCGCGCCGCATGCCAGCATGGGCCGGTGAGGGCAGGGGGCATAGCGATCGCGGCGATTTTGCTGGGCGTCTTCGCGCCGGCCGCCGCGGCTGACGGCGCGGCGCCGGACCCGATCTGCGCCGACCGGCCGGGCCAGGGAAACAGCAGCTGCACCGTCCCGG
>CALMKE010000041.1 GCA_937867645.1 uncultured Gemmatimonadota bacterium
TCTTCCGCGGAATGACGATCGCGGGGATGCTGCTCGTCAACAACCCGGGCTCCTGGGGCGCGATCTACCCGCCGCTCCGCCACGCCGAATGGCACGGCTGGACGCCGACGGACCTCATCTTCCCGTTCTTCCTCTTCATCGTCGGCATCACCACGTGGATCTCGCTCGAGTCCCGCCGCGCGCGCGGCGCCACCGACGGCGAGCTGGTGCGGCAGATCATCCGGCGCGGGCTCATCATCATCGCGCTCGGCCTGCTGCTCAACATGTTCCCGTACGAGAAGATCGAGCGCTTCACCGAGCTCCGCTACACGGGCGTCCTCCAGCGCATCGGCCTCGCCTACATGTTCGGCGCGCTCATCGCGTTCCGCACGAACCTCAAGCAGCAGATCGCGGCAGTGGGCGCGCTGCTCGTCGGCTATCAGCTGGTGATGACGCTCACGCCGGTGCCGGATCAGTTCGGGCTGCCGAGCGGAATGTTCCTCGATACGAAGGACAAGCACATCGCGGCCTGGGTGGATCGCTTCCTCATGGAAGGACACCTCTGGGTGGGCTCGCGCACGTGGGACCCCGAAGGGCTGCTCTCCACGATACCCGCGATCGGCACGGTCATACTCGGCGTCATCGCCGGCCGGTGGATCAACAGCAAGGAGCCGCTGCCGGAAAGGATCGCGGCGCTGTTCGCCGTGGGCTGCATGGCGATGGTCGCGGGACTGATGTGGAACTGGTCGTTCCCGATCAACAAGGGCCTGTGGACGAGCTCGTACGTGCTGTTCACCGCGGGGATGGGCGCGGCCACGCTCGCGACGTGCATGTGGATCATCGACCAGCACCGGGTGACGTGGTGGACGAAGCCGTTCGTGATCTACGGGGTGAATCCGATCGTCGCGTTCTGGGGATCGGGGGCGATGGCGCGGCTGATCTACTCGGTGATCAAGGTGCCGTGCGGGGGGGAGACGAAGGTCGCGCTGCAGAGGTGCGTGTACGACAGCGCGTACGTGTCGTGGCTGCCGCCGAGGCTGGCGTCGCTGGCGTTCGCGGTCAGCTTCGTTTTGGTGTGGCTCGGGATTCTGTGGATTCTCTACCGGAAGAGGATATTTCTGAAGGTCTAGCTATTGGCTATTGGCTGTTGGCTGTTGGCTACAACCAACGACCAACGACCAACGACCCGCCAATAGCCAATAGCCAATAGCTGAGGTCTCCATGTGGAATGAATTCAAGGCTTTTCTGCTCAAGCAGAACGTCGTGGCGCTGGCGATCGCGGTGGTCATCGGGGCGGCGCTCGGGAAGCTGGTCACGGCATTCGTGGACGACTTCATCATGCCGATCGTCGGGGTGCTCATTCCCGGCGGCGCGTGGAGAGAGGCGACGTGGACGGTCGGATCGGTGGAGTTCCTCGTCGGCGACTTTCTCAGCGCCGTACTGAACTTCGTCATCATCGGATTCGTCGCGTGGCGGATCGCGAAGGTGTTCATCAAGCCGGATCCGGAAGCGCCGGCCACGAAGACGTGCTCGTTCTGCCGGATGAGCATCGACGCGGCGGCGACGCGCTGCGCGCATTGCACGAGCGAGGTCGCGCGGGCGTAACCGGGGATCAGATCCTGTAGGGAACGCGAATACCGGGGTCGCGCGAGTCGAAGTCGCGGGTATTGCGGGTCACGAGCAGCTGGCCGAGCGAGTCGGCCGTGGCGCGGATGATCGCGTCGGGCAGGCGGAGCCCCGAGCTTCGGCGTATGGACGCGGCGCGGTCGGCGATCTCCAGCGAGAGCTCCTGCAGCGCGAACGTGGCGAGGAAGGCGCGGAGGCGTTCAGCTTCGCTCTCATCCGCGGCGCCGGCCATCACCTCGATCCAGGTGATGACGCTGATGGTCGCGGTCCCATACCGCGCGATCTCGGTGCGCGCGGCCGCCACGCCGTTCAGGTTGTCTATCAGGATGTTGCTGTCGATGACTGCGTTCATTTCCTGCGGCGCTTGCGCGAAGGCTTCTCGCTGACCCGCGCCGGCCGCTTCCCGGGGCCGCTTCCGGCATAACCGCCCGCCGGCGGAGCGTACCGCGAGCCGTGCAGCCCGGCGAGCCGCTCCTCCCATTCGTCCCGCAGAGCGTCCACGTATCGCAGAGCGTCCACCTTCCGGCCCTTCCACAGACCAAAAGCCGCCGCCCTCGCCGCGGCCGTTGTTCTCCCGCCCACATGCGCATACGCGGCATCCACCGCCCGCCGAATCGCTTCGGCGCGCGAGATCCCCTCGCGCTCCGCTACCTCCTCGAGCCGGGACAGCTGGTCGTCCGTCAGGTCAATGATCGTCCGCATGATGACAGTATATCATCATCAGATATCATGCGGAAGCATCGCCCTGGGCGGATCGGCACTGGGTGAAATCCGTTGATTGCGGCCGGTGCTCGGCCTATCGTTTGATTGGGGAGCGTTTCCTTAATGGAGTCTCCTCTTGCCCGTCACCGCCAAGCTGTCACGCCGCTTTTACGACCAGTTCGGGGACGACATCGCCAACGAGCTGGTCAACTGGTTCAACGCCGTGGACGATACGTACCGGAACCAGCTCCGCGAATTGAACGAGCTCAACTGGGAGCGCTTCCGCTCCGAGTTGCGCGCGGAGGGAATTGCGATCCGATCGGACGTTGAGAAACGGCTGGCTGAGATGGACAAGAAGCTCGACACCCGGTTCGCCGCCATCGATGCGCGCTTCGCAGCCATCGATGCGCGGTTCGAGCGGGTCGACGCCAATTTCCCGACGCTGGAGCAGAAGATCGACGCTAAGTTCGCCCGCTGCGAAACGCGGATGTACAAAGCCATGTTCGCGTTCTGGACCGCAACCGTCATCCCCCTCGCGGCGCTGATCCTGGCACTCGACGGCGCGTTTCAGCGCTAGGTGACTGCCGGTCGGGGTATCAGCTGTTAGCCACTGATCCCTGATACCTGATACCTGACAACTGCTCTCCTACGGCTCCTCCTCCAGCTCCTCCCGCTCGCGCAATCGCACCAGCACCCGGTCGCCGTGCCCGTCCAGCAGCCGCACTCCCACCTCGTGCACGCCGGGCGATAGATCGAGCTTGGTCCGCTCGCGCTTTCCGATCCGGCCCACCGACGCGACCGCGACGGTGTCCGCCTTCGTGCTGTGCGACTTCCACGTCACCGGCTCGCCGTCCACGGTGATCGCGATCACGTAGCGGTACTCGCTCCTGACGCCGTCATTCAGAACGAGCCGCGTCTCTACCGACACGCGCGTCGCCGTCGCGGTCCCGCGCGCTGTCTTTCCCAGCGGCACCATCGCCCACCGCTGCGGCTTGCTTGCCGGTCCCTTGGTGCGCACGAGCACGGTCGAGTCGCCCTCCATCGGGATCGTTTCCCAGTCCATGCTCGCGGGCCCGACGCGCGTGTTCGCCTGCCAGCCGATGATACCGAGCAGCACCGCCGCGGCGGCGAGCGCGACCCAGCGGAGACGATCCCAGTACACCCGGGTCCGCCACCGCCTCTTATAGATGGCGGGCCACACTTCGCGCCGAGCGACATCGAGATCGTATGGAAAATCGATCTCGGCCCACGGCAGGCCGGCGATGTTCACGCCAGCGACCTCGTGCTGGCTCACCACCGAGCGCGTCCCCTCGATCACCCACGCGTCCTCGTGACCGGCGGTCATCAGGTGGTCCGCGGCCTCGAGCATGATCCGCGCGCCCTGCTCGTCGAACTTCAGCAGGCCGAGGCTCTCGCCGCGCGCCAGGCTCGGCGGCACGTCCTTGCCGAGGTCCGCCACCAGCCCCTTCCGCAGCGCGACCTTGGTCTGCTCGCGCCCGCGCGACGAAGTCGAGTCGTACGCCAGCGCGCTCCCCTTCTCCCGCAGCAGCTTGTTCAGAATCGTCGGATCGAAGAACAGGTCCGAGTTCAACAGGATGAACGGACCCTTGATGAGATCGCGCGCGAGCCAGAGCGAGTACAGGCTGTTGGTCTCCGCGTACCGCTCGTTCAGCACGATCTGCGCGCGCTCGCCCACCACCGTTTTCACCTCGTCCGCGCGGTAGCCCACGACCACGATCGTCGGGCCGATGCCGTGGTCCGCCAGCATCTCGAGCTGGTGCATGATCAGCGGGCGGCCGCCGATCTCCACGAGGCATTTGGGCGTACCGCCGCTCAGCGCGGTGAGCCGGCTGCCGACGCCGGCGGCGAGAATCACTCCCTGCACTTCACGCCCCCACTTCCGCCGCGCTTGCCGCGCTTGCCGCGCTGTCGGAGAGCACGCGCCCCGCGCCCAGCTCGAGCACGCGGTCCATGCGCGAGAGAATGGACGGATCGTGCGTCACCCAGAGCACGGTGCGCCCCTCGGTCGCGTCGAACAACGCGTTTCCCAGCTCGCCGACGCCGCGCGTGTCGAGCCCCGCCGTCGGCTCGTCCAGCAGCCAGATGCGCCCGTCGCGCAGGATCGCCCGCGCGAGCGCGAGCCGCTGCCGCTCGCCGCCGGAAAACAGCCGGCCGCCGCGGCGCACCGGCGTGTCCAATCCGCGCCGGAGCCGCGACACGAGCGGCGCCGCGCCCGCGCGCTCGACCGCCGCGGCCAGCGCGTCTTCGCTCACGTCGGACAGGCCGAGCGTGATGTTCTCCCGCACCGTCAAACCCGACAACACGCTGTCCTGAAACACCACGCTCATCTGCGCGCGGATCGAGTCGGCCGTGAAGCCGCGGATGTCCGCGCCGTCGAGCAGCACGCGCCCCCGGTCCGCTTCCGTGAGTCGCAGCGCCGCCCGCAGCAGCGTGGACTTGCCCGAGCCGTTCGCGCCCACGATGGCCACGCGCTCGCCCGGCCGCACGTCGAAGGTGACTCGGCTCAGCGACCACTTCCGTCCCGTGCGCGTGCGCGCGGGCGACTTCACGCTCACGCCCTCGAAGGTGATCGCGCCCCGCAGCGGCGGAGCCGGCACCGCCTCCGCGCTGTCAGTCGTCCCCTTGCGGTCCGCGATCCGCGCCAGCCGCTCGGCGCACGCGTACGTCCTGCCGAGCCGCGCGGTCTGGTACGAGAAATCGGTGAACGGCGCGCGCAGCGCCAGCGCGTAGGAGAAGAACAGCACGAGATCGCCCGGCGTGATGCTTCCGCCGAGCACCGCGCCGGCGCCGACGGCCATGGCGAGCGCGACCGCGAGCGCGAGCGCGGCGTCCACGCGCAGCGTCAGCCCCGCGGCCAGCCGCCGCACCTTCTGTTCCTGCTTCAGACTCTTGCTGTTGCGCCCCTCGAACCGGTCGGCTGTGCCGCTCGTGCCGCCGCCGAAAGTCTGCAGCTCCCGGATCGCCAGGAGCTCGTTGGCCACGAGCGTGGCGAGCCGTCCCTCTTTCTTTCGCTGCTTGCGCGAAGCGGACGCGATGCGGCGCCCGCGGCGGCGCATCATGATCAGCGCGACGAGCCCCGCGACAGCCATGATCCCCGCGAGCGCGGGATCTATCCAGAGCAGCACCACGATCGTCGCGACGAACAGCGCCACCGGCTGCACGATCCGCACAAGCATGCCGTTGACGCCGCGGCGTAGCCGCGACGTGTCGTACACCACGCGCGTGAGCAGCTCGCCCACGTCGCGCGACTCGTGGAACTCCAGCGGCTGCCGGAGAACGTGCTGGAACAGCGCCGCGCGGAAGCGGAACAGTATCCTGTTCCCCGCGCCGTTGACCGTCATGATCTGCGCGTACTCCGCGGCCGCGGCGGCGAGCGAAATCGCGACGAACGCAATGCTGAGCAGCGCGACGCCGGTCAGTGCCGGGCCCGCGAACAGCGGCGCGACGAAGCCCGCGACCGGCGCGCCGCTCAGGTGATCGAGAATCCACTTGATCGGCCAGGGGCGGAGGACCTGCAGCGCGACGACCGCGAGCGCGAGCAGGATGCCGGTGACGAGAGCGGGCCGTTCCTCACCCGCGTACGGGCGGAGCAGCCGCGCGATCTCCCTGAGACCGACTCCCGCGCGCGTGGCCACTATGCGCGGATTTCCTCCAGCCGCCGCGTGATCCAGGTCATGGCTGCGTCCGTCGCGCGGCCCGGATTGTAGAACAGGTCCCGCGCCATCGCGCGGCGGATGGCGCCGTCGCGGCGCGGGTGCGCGAGCGCGTCCGCGACCGCGTCGACCGCGTCGTCGGGCCATTGCACGGTCGCGCCGCCCTTCCTGCCCCACGTCTCGAGGTCGAGCGAGACTTTCTTCTTCAGCATGCTCGCCAGCAGCTGCGGCACGTCCAGGAAGACCATCGGCCGGTCGAGCAGCGAGTACTCGTTCGACACCGACGACGCGTCGCTGATCAGGAGGTCGGCGAGAAACAGGTACGGCACGACGTCGAAATCCGTGACCAGCCGCACGTGCTCGTCCAGCAGCGGCTTCAGTCGCGCGGCCCAGTCCACGCCGCGGTCGCGCGGATGGTCGTGCAGCTTGATGAGGATGTCGTACTTCCCCGTCTTCTTCAAACGCTCCAGCACCGCCTCGCCGGTGTGCTCGAGCGAGTTGCCCACCTGGCCCGTGGGCGCGTACAGCAGGATCGGCCGCCTGCCGCTGAAGCCCACGCGCCGGAGCAGCGCGCGCCGGTCCAGCGACCCGTCCACCAGCCGGTCCAGCTTGGGAAAGCCGACCGGCACCAGCCGCGGGTCGCTCTCGCGCAGCATCTGCTGGTCGGTGAACAGCCGCTTCATGTACGGGCCGACTATGAAAAGATGGTCGTACACCAGGACGTCGCGCCGCACCGCCATGTTGCGGAAAGAAACTCCGTGAAAGAGCTGCACGCGCTCCTTGTCGTTGCGCGGGAAGTAGCCGGACACGTGCGCGCAGAACACCATGTCGAAGTCGCGCGCGCGCATCCGGCTCAGGCTGATCACGCGCTCACGCGGCACCCTGAAGGGAGCGTACAGCTGCGCCGCCGACAGTGCGGGCCGCCCTTCACCTGCTTCGCGTCCGCCCGACAGGAACACTTCCACGCCGCGCATGCGGCGCAGCCGCTCGTAAATCGGTTGGAAGCAGACGAAGTGGACCGGCGCGTATCCGGCGAAGACGATGCGCGAGGGCTGCTTCGCCAAGCTCAGAATTCCACCCGCAGCCCGGCGAAGGCGCGGAGCCGCGAGTAGTCAGCCGCTTCGTCGGTCTGGTCGGAGTCCACCAGCCGGTTAGCGGTCTGTTTCGCGTAGCGCGCGCCCGTGGTGAAGCGCGTGCCGCGCGCCACCCGCGTGGACAGCTCGCCGCGCAGCTCGTGCCTCGTATCCCGCCGGGCGCGGTGCGCGAGATCCAGCGGCAGGTCGGACAGATAGTCGCGCAGCCTGAGCCCGTAGGCGAAGCGCAGGTCCGTCCTGCGCGCGACGCCGAGCCGCGCCCCGAAGGTCAGCTCGTGCTCGCGGCGGGAGCGGTCCACCAGCTGCACCGTGCGCACCTCGGGATCAGTGACGGTCCCGTTCCCGTTGAGATCGGTGCCCGCATCGGCCTCGTCGAGGATCAGCACGGTCTGCGCTTCGTCGCCCGACAGCAGCTCGAGAGAATAATCGCCTGACAGCTCGAGGCGGTTCCCCGACGCGAGGTCGAGCGTGGCGCGGAACGTCGGGCCGCTCAGGTCGCGCGCGGCGAACGGCGCGTCGTACGACCGCGTGTAGTAGCCGGCGCCGAGGTTCAGGTCCGCGCCGAGCGGCGAGCGCTTGCGTGATTTCTTCAACCGCAGGCGGTGCGCGAGCTCGAAGTCCATCGCCGAGTAATCCGCCGGCGCGTACCGTCGCTCTTCCGGCGCGATTCGGCCGTCGCCGTTCACATCGGTGGCGTCGAGCAGGTAGTTCTTGCGGAAGTACGACGGCGTGTACGCCACGTCGAGCTTCGTCCGCATCCCGCGCGCGAGCGCCTGCGCGAGCGCGACAGACGCCGTCAGATTGCTCCGCTCATTGTTCCTGGTGTAGAAGTCGTACTGCAGCGCGGGCGAGAGTGTCAGCGCTCTCCCGCCGAGGCCGTCGAATTCCAACCCGACGCCGCCGCGCGCCTGCGCGATCACGTCGGACGCGCTCTCCATTCCGGCGAAGCGCCCGCTGGCCACGTCCGCGGCGGACGGGTTATCCACGGCGTCCTTCCGCGCCGGCGTCAAGAGGAAGACGTTGTTGTCGAGCTCCGCTTCGACCGCGAGCCACGGCGTGACTTTTACAGTCTCTTTCTTCTTGACGCGTTCCGCAGGTCGAGTCGTTGCAACCGGTTGCTGCGCAGCCAACTGGACGGGGGCGAAAATGGCGACCAGTATCGCGGCCGCCGCGGGCTTAAGTAGGGGGCGCATGAGTGTGGTTTCGTTAAGGTAGAGCCGGTCGACCGCCACGCCAACTGGCATGGCGGTCGCGGCATATGTTCAGGCTTACTGCTTACCGCGGCCGCGACCTTTCCCTTTGCCTCTCGCCTTGCCTTTCCCGCGTGGCCGCGGGCGGTCGTCCACGAACCGGACCGGCGAAGCGAATCGCGCTGCGGCAATCTCCTCGGCATGACGACTGGCCAGCTCCACATTCGTAACGCGAATGGGCACCCCGCCCGGCGCGAGGCCCAGCGTGTCGGGCCGGTCCGTGGCCTGGTACAACGCCAGCGTGGTGAGCACGTAGTCGCGCACCGAGATGTCCGCCGCCTCGATCGCCTCGCGAGTCTGCTCCACGCTCTCGAGCTCGTCCACGACGGAGTCGATCGAGCCGGTTGATGGATTGGTTAGCAGGATGCGTTGCGCCGGGAGTCCCAGGTCGGAATCGCCGGCGTCGCGTTTCAAATTCTCCTGCGCCGCGAGCCACTGCTTGTACGTCTCTGAGGTGAGCTCGTAGTCCACGGGCACGAACTCGTCCCCGCCCTCTTCGCTCGCGAGCGTGAGCGGAACTCCGTCCTCCCGGTCGCACGCGCCCGCGACGGCGCCGAGCACGAGCGCGACGCAGAGCGCCTGGGCGAGACGGGACCACATGCCGCGAATCGTCATGCGGATGTCACAGGCAAACCTCACACCAGCTCACGGGTAGAACTTCGATAACCCCTGCGGCGTGGGGAGCAGGCGATTAACTCTCACGGGCGCCGGCGGCAAGGAGGTTGCAAGGCGTCACTGCACGACATCCCATTGAATTCCGGATTCAAGCAATCGTGAAAGATCTGAAAGCTCCGCCACGCGTGTACACGCGCTTTGCCCTGCTGGTCGCGGCCGCCGTGGCGATCTTCCTCATACTCGGCGCCATCGAGCTGCCGGCGTCGCCGGCCGCCGAGCCGCACTCGATCAGGGGCCGCGACGCGGTCGAGTTCCAGGCGCGGCGCCAGACGGCGGCCCAGCGGCGGGCCGCGCAGCGCCGGGCGGCGCAGAGACGGGCAGCGCAGAGACGGGCAGCCCAGCGACGGCGGCGCACTCCCCCGCCGCCCCCACCGCCCGCGGCGACCACCCCGCGCGGCGCGATCGCGCTCCGACGTGACCTCGGCACGATCATGACGTCGCGCACGCGCTCGGGCACGTGGAGCGCGAGCGTCGTCTCGCTCACGCGCGGCGACACGCTGTTCCAGGCGAACGCCGGAGTGCCCGTCCTCCCCGCGTCCACCATGAAGCTGCTCACGTCCGCGATCGCGCTGGAGCGGCTCGGCCCCAACTACCGGTTCTCCACCGACGTGCTGCGCGACGGAGAAGTGGACGCGAGCGGGACGCTCAACGGCAACATCTACATCCGCGGCGACGGCGACCCGTCGTTTTCCAGGCGGTTCCACCCGGGCAAATACTCGGAGCCGGTGGACAAGCTCGCGCGCGCGGTGGCCGCCGCCGGGATCAAGCGCGTGACCGGCGCGGTGATCGGCGACGCGACGGCGTTCGACAACGAGCTGTATCCGGAAGGATGGCTCGACCGCTACAAGGGCGCGTCCTACGCGGCGCGCGTGTCGGCGTTGTCGCTCGCCGAGAACGTGCTGTGGGTCACCGTGGATCCCGCGGGCCGTTCCGGCGCCGACGCCACGGTCACCATCGAGCCGGCGACGACCACGATCGCGATCCGCGGCAGCGTGCGCACGATCGCGGGTGGCGGAGCCGCGGTGCGCGCGAGCTACACGAGCGACGGCAACATCCAGGTGAGCGGCCGGATCGGCGTGCGCTCGCCGGTGCGCCGGTTCGGGCTCGTGGTGAACAACCCGCCGGCATTCACCACGGGAGCATTTCACGCCGCGCTGCGCGCCGCGGGCGTGCAGGTGCAGGGCGGGGCCCGGCTGAGCAAGACGCCGGCGAACGCGACCAAAATCACGTCGCTGCTTTCACCGCCGCTCGAGCAGCTCGTCGCGATCATGAATCGCGAGAGCATCAACCTGTTCGCGGAGCTGCTGCTGCGGAACGCGGTGCGCGGACCGGGCCGCGAAGGCCAGGGCTCGGCGACGGCAGCCGCGGCGCTGCTGCGCAACTTCTTCAGCGAGAAGATGAATACGGATCCGAGCCAGCTCGCGGTCGCGGACGGGAGCGGGCTGTCCACGCTCGACCGCGTCACCGGCAACCAGATGGCGGAGCTGCTCGGCTACGCCCACACCGCGCCGTGGGGACCGGCGTTCCACGCGTCGTTGCCGGTTGCGGGTCACTCTGAGCTGCTGCGCCGCCGGATGAGAACGGGTGGAGCAGGGGGAAATCTGCACGCGAAGACCGGGACGACGAACAACGTGCTGGCGCTGGCCGGCTACGTGACGTCGGAGAACGGAGAGGTGGTCGCGTTCTCGTTCATTTACAACGGGAGCGATCGGTGGAACGCTCGGGCATCCATAGATGCCATGGGGGAGACGATCGCGAGGTGGGTTCGGTAGCTCGCTGGCCAACTACAAAAACGGGTTCGGGTGAAACGGTTGCTGGTTACCGGTGACCGGTTGACTGACTGGTTTCCGGCAACGGGTTGACGGTCGTTGGTTGTTGGTGGACGGGCCACCGTTAACCTGCAACCGGATACCGTTGACCAATTCGTTAACCCGAAGCCAAGAACCTACAACCTCTTACCCGAACCTGTTGTTCAGCCGTTGACCGTTCAGCTGCCCTGCGTAATTACGATCCCCCGCTTCGCCAGCTCCGCGACGTACGCATCACCCGGAACCGCTTCATCCGGCGTATGCACTCCCGCCGGAATCTCTCCCCGCGCCTGCATCTGCCCCGTGATGGACAGCGAGTAACCCGTAGTCCGCATCATCGCGCTGATCCCGAGCGAAGCGTCGTACCGGTCCACCATCTCGTACGCCCGCTTCGCCGGCTTTCCGCCCTTCTCTCCCTCGACCACGATGCGCAGCGCGACCAGATCGTGCGCGCCCGGCTTGGTGAGCTTCGGCGACATCGCGGCCACCGCCACGTCGCGCGGAGCGACGCGCACTCCCTTCACGTCTATCGGCTCCGGATCGAGCAGCCCGATATCGCGGATCGTCTCCATGATCTCCGCGTGCCCGGGGTATCGCAGCGTCTTGTATTCCATCGAAGGGATCTTCCCCTCGTAGCGGAACGCCATCGTGGACAGTCCGCCCGCCGTGTGGAACGCTTCCAGTCTTCCGACCGGCGCGGGGAAATCCACGGGCTCGCGCTCGGACAGCGCCTTCACCTGCATCCGCTTGCCGCCGCGAATGATCCACGACAGGCTCGTGTAATAGTCGAGTGTCCCTTCGAGCGAGTACACCACCATGTAGTTGAGCGGCGGCTCGGGCTTCTGCGGCAATCCGCCCACGTAGATCTTCACGCTGTCAACACGGTCGAGCTGCTTGATCCCGTGCTCGGCGAGGATGTTCACCATTCCCGGCGCGAGCCCGCAGTCGGGGATGACGCTCACTCCCTGCTGCTTCGCCCGCGAGTCGAGCTCCTTCTGCTGGAACACGATCGCGGTGTTGCCGCCCAGGTCGCAGAAGTGCGCATTGCACTCCACCGCCTGCTTCGCGAGCTCGAAATTGAAGTAATACGGGATCGCGCTCATCACCGCGTCGGACTCCGTCATCAGCGCGCGCACCGCTTCCGTGTCGCGCACGTCGAGCGGAGTGGGGATCAGCCGCTTGCCGGAGTACGGGGCGAGGAAGTCGCGCACGTGCTCGATGCTGATGTCCGCGAGCCGGACCCGCTCGACGTCGGGGTTTTGCAGCAGATCATAGGCGCACGCCGAGCCCTGCAGCCCAGCTCCGAGAACCAACAAACGCATGGTGGGGGGATCTCCGCCGTTCAGGTGCAACGGCAAGATAACCTGGGAACACGGGCTCCTGGTGTGTCCCGGCGGAATCCGGGCTCTCGGCTATGGGCTGTCGGCTCACGGCTTCGGACAACCGACATTTGGACGGCTCGTCGTTTTTCCCTGACAAATTCCAGGACCGTCCCGTCGCAGTTGTCTGATCGCCGAAAGCCGACAGCCGTGAGCTAACAGCCCGGATTCCGCTTGGAATATTCCTGGAGCTGGTGGTGTTGGCTCGCATCCTGCCAGAACCATGCGCCATGACCGAAAACGATTGGCGCTCTCACCTGCTCGAATCCGACAAGGCGATTCAGGACCTGCTCCAAACCTCCAGGCGCATCGCAGTGCTCGGCATGAAAATCGAGCCGAACCGGCCCGCGCGGTACGTTCCGGCCTACGCGATGTCAGCCGGCTACGAGATCATCCCGGTGCCCGTGTACTACCCGGACGTGACCGAGATCCTGGGGAAGCAGGTTTACCGCAAAATCGCCGACGTGCCGGGAGAGGTGGACATCGTCAACGTCTTCCGCCGGCCGTCGGACATCCCGCCGCACGTGGACGACATCATCGCGAAGAAGCCGAGGGCGGTGTGGTTCCAGATGGGGATCAGGAACGACGAAGCCGCGGAGAAGCTGGCGCGAGCGGGGATAGATGTCGTGCAGGATCGCTGCTTGATGGTGGAGCTGAGGCGCATCGGGAAGTAGCGAACTCAGGATCGAGGACCCATGCGGCCTCAGGACCAACTACAACCGAGGAACTACGATTAAGTGAGGACTGAGGAGAGGTCCAGAACTCCCGTGGTTCCGCTCATCCTCGGTCCTCACTTAATCGCCGATCCTCAGTTGCAGTTGGTCCTGAGGCCGCATGGGTCCTTAGTCCTTAGTCGCTAAACGACTCCATCCTACAGCAGCGCGATTACTCCCAGCACGAGCGCCACTCCCCCGATCAATCCTCTAAACGGCGTCAACGCATTCGACGCGCTGCCCAGCTCGTCCCCGATGTTCGGCACCGTCGTCAACGCCCGCGTGCCGAGCATGAGCCCGCCCATGATCAGCGCGATTCCCAGCAGGCTGAAGAAGTGCAGAACTCCCGCGATCAGCGCGACCACTCCGATCACCGTCTCGTACGGCTTGAGCGCCGCGATCACGCGGTTGAATCCGCTCATGCTCATGAACGTGTCGGCCAGGAGCAGCAGGCCGGTCAGAATTGCGATGAGGGCGTAGATCATGGGAGTAAGGGCTTGAGGTGACTAGTGACTGGTGACTAGTGACTAGTGAGGTACGGGGAATCATGGCACGCAAAGCCGTACGGAGAAAGGCTCGTCCCGGTTTCTACCGCTCCGCCTTTACCAGTCACCAGTCACTAGTCACTAGTCACCCCGCTCTTGTCACAGGTAGCCGAAATCCGTACAGTTGCCCTCTCAGCTACCCCGGAGCAGGTGTCCGATGCACGACGCACTCAACCCGGAATTCCTGGAGCTGCAGCAGGCGCTCGCCGGCCGCTACTCGCTCGAGCGGGAGCTCGGCCGCGGCGGCATGGGGATCGTGTACCTCGCGCGCGAGGTCAGGCTGGACCGGCCCGTCGCGCTCAAGCTCCTCCCCGCCAGTCTCGCCGCGCAACGCACGCTGCGCGAACGATTCCTCCGCGAGGCGCGCACCGCCGCCCGCCTGTCGCACCCGCACATCGTCCCGATCCACGCCGTGGACGAAGTCGGCGATTTCGTGTTCATGGTCATGGCTTACGTCGAAGGCATGACGCTGGAGCAGCGCGTCCGCGAGCGGGGTCCGCTGAGGGCGACGGACGCCGCGCGCGTCCTGCGCGAGGTCGCGTGGGCGCTGGCGTACGCGCACGCGCAGGGCGTGGTGCACCGCGACATCAAGCCGGCCAACATTCTGCTCGAGGCGGGTTCGGGCCGCGCGCTGGTCACCGACTTCGGGATCGCGCACGTGAGCGATTCGCCGGCGCTCACCAGCGGCGCGGAGGTGATGGGAACCGCCGAGTTCATGAGCCCGGAGCAGGCGTCCGGCGAGCCGGTGGACGGGCGCAGCGATCTGTACGCGCTCGGTGTCGTCGGCTATTACATGCTGTCGGGCGGCGTGCCGTTCGCGGGTCCGACGGTCGCGGCGACGCTCGCGAAGCAGATCACGCAGGTCGCTCCGCCCCTCTCCAGCGTGGCGCCCGCGATTCCCGCTCAACTCGCGCACGCGATCGAGCGCTGCATCGCCAAGGACCCCGCCGCGCGCTTCGAGGGCGGCGAGCAATTGGCCGAAGCGCTGGGAAGCGCGCTCGAGCGGCGCAGCCGGATCCCGCTGGCGCTGCACGTGTTCAACGAGCGAATGCAGCATGCGTCGCGGCCGATGGCCGCGATGGCGATGGGGTCGCTGTTCGCCCTGACGATTACCGTCATGTATTCGTCGGAAAGCTTATTGCCACCCGGGTTCGTGGTCGTCACCGGACTCATGGCAGCGTCTCTCGCTGCCGCACCAGTCAGCATGGCGGTGCAGATAGTGCGGCGGCTGCTGAGATCGGGTTATGGACACGACGAACTGCTGCGAGCGCTCCGCATACTGATGGAAGAGCGGCGGGAGAACCTCGCTTCCGAGCGCGGGCCGACGCCGGGCCGCTGGGATCGCTTGATCCGCCGCGCGGGGATAACCGCGTTCCTCGTCAACGCGACGGGGCTGGTGTACATGATCGTCGGGCCGTACTTCCCCGCCTTCGAGACGGTCGTCGTGCCCATCATGAACGTCGCCGGCGTCACCTACATGTCAGCCGGGCTCTATCTCGGCTCCAAGCACGTAGTGGGCAACAGGGTCCCTGGCGAGCTCGGGCTGAAATTCTGGAAGAGCCGCATCGGGCGTTGGCTCTTCAAGTTGGCCGGGCTGGGGCTCGACACGCAGCCCGCCGTCGGCGCTTCGTATCGCCCGACCGAGCTGGCGATCGGAATGGCGGCGGACCGGCTGTTCGAGGAATTGCCGGTCGAAGTGCGGGAATCGTTCGGTGAGCTCCCCGTTCGCCTGCGCGCGCTGGAGCTGCACGCCGAGTCCGCGCGGGCGCGCATCGCGGAGCTGGACGAAATGGCGCACGGCATCGAG
>CALMKE010000042.1 GCA_937867645.1 uncultured Gemmatimonadota bacterium
CGCCCGACTACGTGGGCACGTACGCCAACCTGCGCGGAGCGAGCTCAAAGGGGTTCGAGCTCGAGCTGAGCACGGCGTCGCGCCGCGGATGGTCCGGAAGCGCGTCACTCACACTGCTGAAGGCCGTCGTGTCGGAGCTGGGAGCCGGGTATCAGGGTGACGCGCAGGTCGGTGACGAGCTGCTGCGCCGGCCGCGCAAGTCCGCCAGTCTGAGTACCAGCTGGACCGGTAGCTCCGGGGCCTCTGCGGTCGTCACGGCCCGCCACATAGGGAAGCGGCCGGACCTCGACTTCCGCGCCTTCCCCAGCGCGCGAGTGACTCTTCCTTCCGCGACCATCGCCGACCTCGCGGCGAGCCTCCCCGTGGTGCGTGGCGGTAGGACCCCGGTCGCCCTGACGCTCAAGGTGGACAACGTCTTCGACAAGCAGTACCAGGAGGTTTTCAACTTTGCCGCGCCCGGCCGCAGGGTGCTCGTCGGCGGCCGGGTCGAGGCGCTGCTCCGGTGATTTGCGAGCAGTATTCGGTCGCCGCGGGCGCGCGCTCGTGACTCGCGTGGCGCTCAGCTGGAGCGGCGGCAAGGACAGCGCGCTCGCATTGCAGGCGCTGCTCGGGGACCCGGACGTCGAGGTTGCGTGTCTGATGACCAGCGTCACGCGCCAGTACGATCGCGTCAGCGTGCACGGCGTGCGGAGGACCTTGCTGCACGAGCAGGCCCGCCGGACCGGACTGCCGCTCGTCGAGATCATGCTGGACGCATCGTGCGCCAACCAGGATTACGAGACGGCATTCCTCGGCGCGCTGGATGATGTGAAGCGTCTGGATCCTTCAGTCTCGGCCGTCGCGTTCGGAGACCTGTTTCTCGAGGACGTCCGCGCGTATCGCGAGCGGCTGCTTTCGGGGACCGGGCTCCGGCCGATATTCCCTGTCTGGGGGGCGGACACGACCCTGCTCGCGCGGCGCATGATCGACGACGGGTTCACCGCGCGGGTGGTGTGCGTGGACTGCACGCAGCTTGGCGCGTCGTTCGCCGGAAGGAGCTATGACGCGTCGCTGCTGGCCGACCTGCCGGCGGACGTGGATCCGTGCGGCGAGCGCGGCGAGTTTCATACTTTCGTGTCGGACGGTCCCGTGTTCAGCTCGGCCGTGCCTTACCGTGTCGGTCGGACCGTGCTGCGGGACGAGCGGTTCGCGTTTTGCGACCTGGAGTGACGTGCGCATAGTCTCATTTCTCCCCGCCGGCACCGAGATGGTGCATGCGCTGGGCGCCGGCGGCCAGCTGGTCGGCCGCTCGCACGAGTGCGACTACCCGCCCGAAGTGGTCGATCTTCCGATCGTCAGCCGCCCGGCGCTCGATCTGCCCGGCGCGTCGCCGGCGGAGATTGACGACGCCGTGTCGGGCAGGATGCGCACCGGTGAATCCATGTACGCGATCGACGAGGTTCTGCTGCGCGAGCTTCGGCCGGACGTGATCCTCACGCAGAACCTCTGTCGCGTGTGCGCGCCGTCTGGCAACGAGCTCAGCCGCGCGGTGCGCGACTTTACCATCCGGCCCGACATCCTCTTTCTCACGCCGTCCGACCTCGCCGGGATCGAAGAGAACATTCAGGCGACCGGCGTTGCGATCGGCCGCCCGGACGCGGCTATGGAGCTGATCCATTCCACGCGCAGGCGTTTGGCGCGGGTCCGTAGCGCGGTGGCGGAGGCGCCCACGCGGCGGGTGGCTTTTCTCGAGTGGACGGATCCACTTTTCTGCGCCGGTCACTGGGTGCCGGAGATGATCGCGCTGGCGGGCGGCCACGATCCCCTGGGCCGGCCCGGGGAAGA
>CALMKE010000043.1 GCA_937867645.1 uncultured Gemmatimonadota bacterium
CAGGGTGCAGCGGTGAGGCGCATGCGGTTCCGGGTGCTCGCCGCATTCGGCTTCGTGCTGGTGTGCGCCGCGCACGTGGGCAGTCCCGATACGTGGTTCGAAGGCGATGCCGGACCGTATCGTGTACTGGTGCACGTTCGCTCGCCGGGCGTCGTGCCCGCGGTCGCGGACATCAGCGTGCGGGTGTATGGATCGGCGGCGGAGCAGGGGCGGGTTTTCGTGACCGCGAGCGTCAACAAGTTCGACGCCGCGGGCACGCCGCCTCCGCCGGAGAAGGCGCTGCCCGTCCAGGGCGATCCGGAGCTGTACGCGGTGTCGTTATGGGTGATGTCGGGCGGGTCCAACAGCGTGACGGTCAACGTGGCCGGCGCAAAAGGGTCGGGCCGCGTGGTCGTGCCTGCGGCATTCGTGGCCTACAGGAGGTTGAGCCTGGACGGCCCGCTCGCGATCGGTCTCGTGCTCGCGGGGTTGATCCTGTTCGCCGGCCTGGTGAGCATAGCCGGAGCCGCCGCGCGCGAAGCTTCACTTCCGCCGGGCGTGGTTGTGGACCACGCACGTCGGAAGCGCGGCCGGGTGGCGTTGGTCGGGGCGACCGTGGCTCTCATCGCCGCGCTCACGGGAGCGCGCGTATGGTGGAACGCGGAGGACGCGGCGTACCGGCGCTCGATGTTCCGCCCGATGAGCGCGATCGCCGCAGCCGTCGATTCCGGGCCGGCGAGCACGATCGAGCTCCGCATCACGGACAGCTCGTGGGTAATAGGGAGAAACGAGCCGCCGGCCGCGCGGAGACGCCGCGTGACTTTCACTCCGTTGCTCCCGGACCACGGCAAGCTGATGCACATGTTCGTCGTGCGCGATGACCTTCGCGCGTTCGCGCACCTCCACCCTGCTACGACCGACACCGTGCGGTTCACGGCGTGGCGGCCGCCTTTGCCCGGAGGCTCGTATCACGTGTACGCCGATGTCGTGCACGAGAGCGGGTTCGCGCAGACGATCATCGCCCCCGTCACGCTCAGTCCGCGAACCGCGGAGCCCAGCTCGGGATCACGCGGCGACGATTCGTGGCACGTGAGCGTCGTGCCGGTTACGAGCGGAGCGACTTCGGATCGTGAGACGATGATTCGCTGGGATCGTGGAACCGCTCCGCTGGTTGCGGGCCGGCCGGCCCCGCTCCGCTTCACCGTTACGGATCTCGCCGGCAGTCCCGTAGCGCTCGAGCCGTACATGGGGATGGCCGCGCACGCGGTGGTGATGCGTGACGATCGCGCGGTATTCATCCACCTCCATCCCTCGGGTACAGTGCCGATGGCCGCGAAGCGCAGCTTCGAGCTGCGTACTGCGGCTGACTCCGTAGCCGGCACGCTGTCGCCACGCGTGACCGCGATGGACTCGGCGATGACCGCGGAGCATGCCGGGATGGCGCTGGGTAACGTCGTGTCGTTCCCCTATGCCTTCCCGAGTGCTGGGAGGTATCGCATCTGGGTACAGGTCAAGCGCGGCGGGCGAGTGGTGACCGGCGCGTTCGACGCCGAGGTCACGGACGCGAGCAGCCCTATCGACCGATCCAGTACGTCGCCTTGATCGCGAAGACGTTCTCCGGAGCCACACGGAACAGTCCGGACACGTCTCTGCCCAGCTCGAAGTCGCCGGCCGGACCCTGGCCGGATCTGCGCTGCTGCCACACGAAGAAAAGCGCGGAGCCCGGTCGGTACTCCCAGCGCACGACGGCGTTCCCGAGCAGCGCGCGCTCGTGGAAATCGGGGTCACCGAAGGTGACTGTGCTGCCCGGCGCGGGAAACGCCGTGTAACCACCGTCGGCGGTGCGCACGAGCGTGCCGTCGGATGCGGAGAAGCGATCGAAGTCACGCGTGCGGGGGCGGCTGAGGCTGCGGAAATCCCCGTACGCGCCGGTTGCCACGAGCGGCTGCATGAACACCTGCAGGGACAAGCGCGGTGAGAACGTCCAGTCCACCCGCGTCTCCAGCGACAGCTCATGGTACAGCAGCGAGCCGAAGACGTAACGGCGTCCGTACGTATCGACCGCGGCGGAGTCCTCGGCCTGCGCGATGTATTGCGTGGCTACGTGGCTACGTTTGTAGCGCGGCCCGAAGCTCAGTCGGAGCGCCGACGTCGGCCGGGCGGTGAATCCGAGTCCGGCGTTCGACTCGTAGCCACCGTCGTCGTCGGTCTGATACTCGTATCCCGCTTCGACCGAGTACACGCGCCGCTGGTCGGTTACGATACGGACTTCGGACGACCACAGGCCGGGGCGCGTCATGAGCGGCCCGCCCCGGGTCAGCCTGTCGTCGTACGACTGGAACGCGCGGAACAACTTGACGTTGAAATCCCAGTAGTTGCGGAAGCGGCCTTCCGTGAGAAATGCGAGGTAGTGCTGGAGCTTGTCGCCGTCCCAGTTGGTCGTGTACCCGCTGAAGGGCGCCACCACATAGTTCCGGAAGAGCTTCCCGGGCCTGTCTTCCTTGTACGCGATCAGCGTCGAGTATGCGCGGTACGCGGTGAGTGAGTGGAAGCCCACGTCGTTCGCCTCGAAGCCCGGACTCACACCCTGAAACGTGAGGCTGCCCAGCCAGTGTTTTCCCGAGTTCTTGGAACCGGCCAGCTGCATGGCCGTGCCGTGCAGCGATGTCCGATTCGGATCGAACCGATCCGACTCGAGATCGGGGCGCTGGAAGTAGTGCACCGGAGAGAGCTGAGTACGAGCCATCGCGGCGGGCGAGCCGAACACGGAGCTGCGCGCGATCGCGCCGTCCAGCGTCCACTCGCGCTGCTTCCAGCTGTGATTGAAATCCAGTCCGCCCAGGTACGCGTCCCGGCGCAGCAGCTCCGCGAGGGGGGCCTCCGCCAGATCGCGATTCACGGCCGTCAGGAGTGTCCCGACCGTCGTATTGCCCTCGCGAAAGTTCTGTTGTACGCGACCGACCAGGTAATTGGTCGTCGGCTCCACTGACTCGCTCCCGCGCGCGCCCGCCGCGGTCGCAAAACGCGCTTTCTCGCGCGTAGTCACGGCGTCCAGAACCCCCATGGACAGCCCGCTCGACGTCTTGCCGGTGACTTTGATCGCGCCCGCGATGGTCGCTTCGTCGGGCGTGTCCACGTAGGCGTATCCGCTCAGGCGGCGCTGCGGAGCGCGCCCTATGCGCCGCGAGTGGAAGAAAGTAGGGAAATCGAAGGAGTTGTTGCTCCGTATCCGCCCGAACCGAAAGATGTCCGAGCCCTCGATGAAGAACGGGCGCTTCTCGGGAAAGAAGAGCTCGTTGGCGGACAGGTTCACCCGGGCGGGATCCACTTCCACTTGGCCGAAGTCCGGATTCGCCGTGGCGGTCAGCCGCAAGCTGCTGGTCAGGGAATACTTGAGATCCCCGCCAACTTTGGTCCTGTACTCGCTCGATCCACGGAACGGGTCGCCCGGCACGGTGTGCAGGTACTCGGCGCGCGCCGTGGCATAGGGCATCAGTTCCAGATTCCTCGTTCTCGGCAGCGACCTGAGTCCCGTGAGATCGGCCCACGCCTGCGGTCCGGCCGGCAATCTTTTCGGCGTGAACGCGAGCATTGCGATCTCGCCTTTGCGCGCGATGTCGCGGCGGACCTGGATGCCCCACGTCGTGTCCGCGGCACCGACGTTATACCGGAGCTGCGAGAATGGAATTCTGAGCTCGGCGGTCCAACCCGCGGAATCGATCGTCGCCTTCGATTCCCACACCGCATCCCACGAATTGTCCTGCCCGAAGCCGCCGCTTCCCGGCGCGAGCCAGGCCGCGTCGCGTACGGCCCCCGCCGGCGTTATGCG
>CALMKE010000044.1 GCA_937867645.1 uncultured Gemmatimonadota bacterium
CCGACGTGCGCAGCAGCATCAGGGGAGACCTGTATGTGAATCTCATGGCGTTCGAGAACAACGGCGCCAACGCGACGGTCAAGGTGATCGTCGAGCCGCTGGTGCCATGGATCTGGTTCGGCGGACTCGTAATCGTGCTCGGCGGCGTGATCGGCATGTTCCATCCCGCTCGGCGTCGGCCACTGGCTGCACCGCCGGCAGCGGAAGCGCCCCCGGTGGAAGAGCCGGTTCTTACGGGAGCGGGCGTATGAACTGGAAGCGCGCCGCCCTTGCGACCTTGGCGGCCGCGCCCGTGCTGGCGCTGTTTGCGTTCGGCTTCACGCGGAATCCGCGCGAGATTCCGTCGCCGCTCCCCGGCCGGCCAGCGCCAGCGTTCGAGGCGCCGGTCTTCGCCGCCGGCGAGCCGCCGCTCGCGCGCGAGGTCGGTGATACGCTCAAGCTCGGGGATCTCGCCGGCAAGGTAGTCGTAGTGAATTTCTGGGCTTCGTGGTGCCTGGCGTGCCGGGACGAGCACGTCGCGCTCAGCGAGACCGCGCGGGAATACGCCGGGAAGCCGGCGCAGTTCATCGGCGTGCTGTACCACGACCAGCCGGCGAGCGGCCTGCGGTGGATCGAGAGCATGGGCGGGCAGAGCTATCCGTCGGTGACGGACGAGCGCTCGCGCATAGCGATCGATTACGGATTGTATGGAGTTCCCGAGACGTTCATTGTGGATCCGTCCGGCCGAATCGCGTACAAGCACATCGGGCCGATCACCGCCAGCGTGCTGAAATTCTGGATCGACTCGCTCGCGCCGGCTCCCGCCCTCGACACGGTGCCGGTCCGATCGGGACTGTGAAAGCGCGCTCGCTCGTCGCTGCCGGGTTGATCGCCCTCGCGCTGTGGCTCCCCTCGGCCGCGTCGCCGCAGGACGTGTCCGCTACGGCGCCTGCCGCGGCGCCGGGGAATGCGGCCGATGCCGATCTGGAAGACCGCACGACCGCGGTCGCCTCGACGCTCAGATGTCCCGTGTGCCAGGGCGAATCCATCCAGGACTCGCCATCGCAGCTCGCGCAGGACATGCGCGAGCTGGTGCGCGAGCAGCTGCGCGCAGGGAAGACGCCCGAGGAGGTCCGAGCGTACTTCGTCGGCAGGTATGGCGAATGGATCCTGCTCGAGCCCAGGATGACCGGGCTCAACGTGCTGCTGTATGTCTTTCCGGTAGCTCTCGTGCTCGGCGGGCTGGCGCTCGTGGTGGTGTTGGTGAAGAAATGGAGCACGCCCGCTTCCGGCACTGAATAACTCCCTCGAGATAATGACGAATGGAAAGAGTTCGACCGCGAGCGCGAAGTTCTGTGCCGCGTGCGGCACGGAGCTGACCGCGGGCGCGCGCTTCTGTCAGCGCTGCGGCGCGGCGGTTGACGGCGTTTCCGTCGCGCCCGCCGCATCGGCGGCGGCCGGTTTTTCCAAGGCGCTCCCCTGGAGCGTCCTCGCGCTCGCGGTCGTTGCGCTTATCGCGCTGGCGTTCGCGCAGAATGATCTGCGGCCCGTGCCGCCGGAAACGGGCGCGGCGCCGCTCGGGGCAGCCATGGGCGCGCCGGACATTTCGAACATGTCACCGGAGGAGCGTGCCGACCGGCTGTTCAACCGCGTGATGAGCCTCGCAAGCGAGGGGAAGGCGGATAGCGCGGCGTTCTTCTCCACGATGGCACTGAGCGCGCTGGATGCGCTGGCGCCGCACAACACCCACCAGCGGTACGACATCGGCCTGATAGCCTTCGTCGCAGGCCGTCCGGAGCTGGCCGCCGCGCAGGCCGACACGATTCTCGTGCAGCGACCCACGCACCTGCTCGGGCTCGCGCTCGCGATCCGCGCGGCGGGGGCTCGGGGCGACGCGGCCGCGCGCGCGGGGTTTCAGCGGCGCTTGATGGCAGCTGAGCGGAGCGAGCTGGCGGCCGGCTTGCCGGAGTACGGCGACCATAACCCGGACATCATCGAGGCTGTGAGGGCAGCGCGGACGCCGTAAGCCGGCGCGCCGCCGCGCTGCCGACGCGGACGCCGTCGCTGGCGGCGTCCGCGAACGCCACACCGCGTAGTCCGTTCCCGGTTATGCTCAGTCCCGGCAGCGCGTAGATCGCGGCTTCGATGCGCGCGACACGCCCGGGGTGTCCGATCTCGTACTGCGGTATCGCGCGCGGCACGCGCATGACGTGCTCGAGCAACGGCATGTCCGTGAGGCCGTACAGTCTCGCTACCTCCGCCCGCGCGAGCGCCGCCAGATCCGTCTCCGACAGCGCGCCTGCCTCCGGATCGACCGCTCCACCGAACATCGCGCGCACCAGCACGTGTCCGGCCGGGCCTCTCCCCTCGTAGAGATGGGTTTCCCAAAGGGTGCCGAGCATGCGAAAGCCTTCACCGCGGGCGATCAGCAGCCCGAAGCCGACGGGAATCTTCGCCGCGGCCGCCGGACCAAAGCCGAGCGCGACGACGCCTACGGGGGGACATGAAATCGCCAGCAGCTCCGCGGCCCCGCGTTCGTCGTGCGGCCGCAGCAGCGGCGCCATCGCCCACGGCTCGCCGGCGAGGATGACGGCATCAGCCGGGATCACCTCCGTGTCGCCGTCCACGACCACGCTCCATCCGTCACTCGTCCGCTGCAGCGCGCGCACCCTGGCGTTGCAGCGGACGGTGAATTCGCCGCGTTCGGCGAGCGCGCGCGGCAGCTGTTGCATGCCGCGGCGGAAGGACGTGAGCGTTCCGGAGCTGGTCCTTCCACGGCGCGCGATCATCCCGCGAATCAACGATCCGTGCTCCTGCTCGAGCGCGGCCATCCGCGGAAACGCGGCCCGCAGGGACAGCCGCCGCGCGTCACCCGCGAAGATGCCCAGCGCCATCGGCAGCACCATCCGGTCGGCCGCCTGAGCGCCCAGGCGCCGCGCCGCGAAGCTCCACACCGATTCGTCCCCGGCGTCGCGCCGCTTCGGAACGAACGGCTCGGCCAGCAGGCGCGCTACGCCGAGGGGTCCGAGAATTCCTTCAGTCAACAAACCGATGGGATTCGGAACGACGCGGCGAATCCGCCCGGCGCGATAGAGAAACCGGAGTCGCGACGCGCGGTTCGCGGGTACGATGTCGTCTGCAAGGCCGATTCCCCGAACCAGGCCATCCATCTCGGGCCGCCCGCTCAGGTAGCCCGACGGGCCGCCTTCGACCAGCCAGCCATCGCGCGTGACGCTGCGCGCCTTACCGCCGACCTGGCCGCCGGCCTCGAGCACGAGCACGTCGAGGGCGGCTCGCCGGCTCGACGCCGCCTGTCGCGCCGCCCACGCCGCCGCCAGCCCGGAGATTCCCCCGCCGATGACGACTATCCGGCGAGCCGTCACACCGTGCGGCTGAACACGGGGCGGGTCTCGCCGTCGTGCTTTTCCCGCTGATACCGGTCGAAGCACATCGCGAGGTTCCGGACGAACAGCTCGCCTGCCGGCGTCGCTTCGATTCTGCCGGGGCCAAGCCGCACGAGGCCATCGCGCTCGAATCCGGCAAGCAGCGCGAGATCCTCCGCGAAGTAGCTCGCGAAGTCGAGCTCGAACCGGCGGGAGATTTCGGCGGTGTCGACCCGGAAGTTGCACATCAGCTCGTGAATCACTGCGCGCCGTACTTCGTCGTCGGCCGAGCGCTTGACGCCTCGCATGACGGGAAGCACGCCGGCGCGGATGCGCTCCTCGTACGTGGACAGCTTCTTCTCGTTCTGCACGTACGCGCCCCGCACGTCGCCGATGGCCGAGATGCCGATGCCGAGCACGTCGTCTCCGGGGATCACGGCGTATCCCTGGAAGTTCCTGCGCAGGCGCCCGTCGTGCTTCGCCAGCGCGAGCTCGTCGTCAGGCCGCGCGAAGTGATCCATCCCGATGGGCTCGTATCCCGCGCGCAGGAACCGTTCACGCGCGATGGCGAAAAGCGCGAGCTTGGTGCCTGCGTCCGGCAGCTGGGCCTCCTCGATCTTCTTCTGGTGGCCGCGCACCCAGGGGACGAACGCGAAAGAATAGACGGCGGCGCGATCGACGCCGAGATCTATTACCGAGTCCACCGTTCGCTCGAAGCTGCCGGGCGTCTGCAGAGGCAGGCCGTAGATGAGATCCACGTTGATGCCGCGGAATCCGCGCCGGTGCGCGTGCTCCACCAGCGCTGCCGTTTCCTCGAGCGACTGCACGCGGTTTATGGATTCCTGCACCTCCGGCGTGAGGTCCTGCACGCCGAACGAGACGCGATTGAATCCCAGCTCGGCGAGCGCGTCGATGTGCCCGGTCGTCGTCACGCGGGGATCGGCTTCCAGCGCCAGCTCAGCGCCGGGTGCGGGACGGAAGTGCCGGAGCGTGTGACCGAGCAGATCGGTCAGCTGCGCGGGGGAGAAATACGTCGGGGTCCCGCCGCCCAGATGGAGCTGGGCGAACCGCCGGCGGTTGGGAAGCCGCTCCGCGAGCAGCTCGACCTCGCGCTTGACCAGCTCCAGATACGGCTCCGCCACGTCCCGGTGCCTGGTGATGATCACGTGGCAGCCGCAGAACAGACAGCGCTGCTCGCAGAACGGCAGGTGCATGTACAGCGAGAGCGGCGCGTCGCCCAGGCGGTCCGCCGCGGCGAGGCGCTCGAGGTAGTCACCGGTGCCAACGCCTTCGTGAAACTCGACCGCCGTGGGATAGCTGGTGTAGCGCGGTCCCGGACGGTCGTGCCGCGCGAGCAGGCCGGCGGTGACCTCCCGTCCCACGGGGCGCGTCTCCCCGCGCTCGGCGGGCGCGCGTGGTGGAACGCTCATGACGATTTCTCCTCGTGCACCGTCTCGACGAGCGCGTGCACGCTCTCGATGGGCGTCTCCGGCATGATGCCGTGGCCGAGGTTCACGACGTGCCCGCGCGGGGGCATGCGCTCGAGCAGCGCGCGCGCGGCGGCGCGCGTCGCCTCCGGACCGGCGAGTAGAACCGCTGGATCGAGGTTTCCCTGCAGCGCCTTCGCCGCGGGAAGCCTGGATCGCAGGGAGGGAAGATCCTCGCGCCAGTCTACCGCGAGCGCCTCGGAATCAAGCGCGGCGTACGCATCCACGAGGTGCGGCGCGTCCAGCACGAACATGATTCGGGGAACCCCGAGCGAGCGCGTCTCCGTGAAGAAGCGGACGAGATGCGGCCGTACGAGCCGGCTCCAGTCGGCGAGAGAAAGTATTCCGCCCCATGTATCGAATAGTTGCACAGCGTCCGCGCCGGCGCGGGCCTGGGCGCCGACATAGCGGACTGCCAGCGTCGTAAGCTTGTCGAGCAAGGCGGCGAGCAAACCCTCGTCGCGTGCGGCGAGGGCGCGCAGGGCAGGGAAGCCGGGGCTTCCGCGTCCCTGCACGAGATAGGCGGCGAGGGACCACGGAGCGCCGGCGAAGCCGAGCAGAGCGGCCCGGCCGCCCAGCTCTCGTTTGACCAGACCGAGCGCCTCGATCACCTCCGGCGCGATCGCTTCCGGCGCCGGATCGGCGAGGGCGTCGACATCGGCGGCGGTGCGCACCGGCCTGGCCAGTACCGGGCCGGGATCAAAGCGCACGGACAGGCCGAGGGCTCCGACGGGGCTCATCAGGTCCGCGAAGATGATCGCCGCGTCGAACGGAAAGCGTGCCAGCGGCTGCATCGTCACTTCGGCCGCCAGCGCCGCGCTGCCAGATAGCTCCTCGAAGCTGTGGCGCTCGCGAAGCGCACGGTACTCGGGCAGGTAACGGCCAGCCTGGCGCATCACCCACACCGGTCGCCGATCCGTCGCTTCTCCCCGCAACGCGCGGATCAGCCGGTCGTTCATTGCGCGAGCTCTTCGCCGGCCGCGACGAACCGGTAGCCGATGCCGCGCACGGTATGAAAGAAGCGCGGCCGCTCCGGGTCGGGCTCGAAGCGCTTGCGCAGGCGCCCGATGAAGTTGTCGATCGTGCGCGAGGAGGGCAGCACGTCGTCTCCCCAAACCTTCTCGAGGATTTCGTCGCGCCACACCACGTCGCCTTCGCGCTCGACGAGCACTTTCAGAATCATCGCCTCCTTCTGCGTCAGGATCTGATCGCGACCGTCGAATGAGCGGCCGCGGAAGCTCCGGAAGTCGAACTCGTTGCCGCCGAAGCGCGCGACGGGTTCCAGCGCGGTCATCGCGTCGTAGCGCAGGCGCCGGCGCAGGATCGCAGCGACACGAAGCAACAGCTCGCGAAGCTGGAACGGCTTCGGGAGGTAGTCATCACCACCCACTTCCAGCCCACGAATGCGATCGCCGCCTCCGCCCTTCGCCGTCAGGAACAACACGGGCGTGTCGCGTCCCTCGCGCCGCGCCGACTCGCATACAGTGAAGCCGTCCATTCCCGGGAGCATCACGTCGAGGATCACGAGGCCGTATTCCTGGCGGCGTATCCTGTCGAGCGCCACACGGCCATCGTTAACGACCTCGACCGCATAGCCCTCGGCCTCGAGGTTCTCGCGAATTCCGCGCGCGAGGTTGATCTCGTCCTCTACCAGCAGGATCCGCGTAGTGGAGTTGCTCATACTGCGCGCTCCGCGGCCACGGGCCAGGTCACGGTGAAGCAGGCGCCGCATCCCGGACCTGCGCTCTCGCCCGTCACGCTGCCTCCGTCGAGGCTGACGCAGCGCCAGACGAGGTACAAGCCGAGCCCGGTCCCGCTCGCCCGCGTGGGTCCGCCACCGTCAACGCGATAGAATTTGTCGAACAGGCGCGCCGACTCGTGCGGCGGAAATCCGACGCCGTCGTCGCAAACGTCGAGCTTGACCTGGTCGCCCGCGCGGGAGCCGCGCACGGTAACACGCCCGCCTCCGCTTGCCGCGCGGATGCCGTTGTGCAGCAGGTTCCGCAGAATCGTTTGTACGCTCTCCGGGTCGGCCCAGACGGCGAGCGACTCGGCGACATCGGCGTCCAGCGTCACCTCCTGCTCCGCCGCATGTTCGCTCAACTCGTTCACTACCAGCCGCACCGCGCCGGCGAGAGGGACGCGTTCCGGGGCCGAGCGCGTCTCCGTGGCAGACAGTCGCGATGCGTCGAGGATGTTGGCAATCATCCGTTGCAGGCGGCCCAGGTCGGCGAGCAGCCGCTGTACCAGCTCCGCGCGCCGCTGCGCCGGCGGATCGCGCAGCGCCAGCGTCTCCGCCGAGAGGCGCAGGCTTGCGAGCGGGCTCTGCAGCTCATGCGACACCGCGGCCAGGAAGTCTTCCTGGCGCTGGCGGAGTCTGGCTTGCTCGCGGAGGGTGCGGTACACCACCGCCATTGCCGCAAGGAGTACCGCCAGAAAGAAGGCCCCTTCCCATGCATAGCGATTGAGTCGACGGGCTCGCGACGATTCCAGTCCGGCCAGGACACCGGGCGCGATCTGTACGGTCGCCGAGTCCGGCGACAGCGCTACCTCCGGATAGATGACCGCCACTTCCCGCCAGGCGACGCCCGAACGCAGCAACGCGCGGGCCGACTCTGCCTGCGCTTCGTACGCATCCCGCAGCTGTGCCTGCACGCGCGCGGTGTAACTCACCTCGTCGGCCATCCAGTACACGAGCTGCGCGCTGCTCACGGCGAGCAGCACGAGGAATCCCACTTGCAGCGGGCGCGTGGAATGCCAGCGGCGGGGGAAGCCCCTCATGCGTGGGCCGCCGGCCGGGCAAGAGCTCGCGACAGCGCGTCGCGAAGCCCCACGAGGTGTGCCGGCTCGTGGGCGAGCGAAAGGAATCCCACTTCGTACGCCGATGGCGCGAGGGCCACGCCGTCCGCGAGCAGCGAGTGAAAGAGTCGCCCATATCGCGCCGCCGCCGCCGGATCGATCATCTCCGCCGTCCGCGGCGGCTCGCCCTGCTGCAGCGACATCCAGAACAGCGAGCCGAGGCGCACCAGCCGCGCCGGGAACGGCGCCGACGCCAGCACCGGCGCGAGCAACGCTTCCAGCGCGCGCCCGGTGGTCTCGAGCCGTGCCCAGCCGTCGTTGCGCTCGAGGATCCGCAGCGTCGTGAGCCCAGCTGTCATCGCAACCGCGTTCCCCGAGAGCGTGCCCGCCTGGTACACCGCGCCTTCCGGTGCCAGATGGCGCATCAAGTCGCGCCGGCCGCCGAACGCGCCAACAGGAAGCCCGCCGCCAATCACCTTTCCGAACGTCGCGAGATCGGGCGTGATGCCAAGAATCCCGGCCGCGCCGCCCTTGGCGAGCCGGAACCCGCTGATGACTTCGTCGAATATCAGGATCACACCCGCGCGCTCGGTTTCGCGGCGCAGCGTCGCGAGAAACTCGTGCCGCTGGAGCAGCAGGCCGTTGTTAGCGGGAACCGGCTCGATGATGACCGCGGCGATCCGGTCGCCTTCGCGCCGCAGCAGCTCGATGAAGCGTTGCTCGTCGTCCAGCGGCAACACGAGAGTCTCCGACGTGAATGCGTCCGGCACGCCGGCCGACGACGGCCGGCCGAACGTGGCCAGGCCGGAACCCGCGGCTACGAGCAGGTGATCGGCGTGTCCGTGGTAGCAGCCTGAGAATTTCACGATCTTGTCGCGGCCCGTAGCACCGCGGGCAAGACGGATCGCGCTCATCGTTGCTTCGGTACCGGACGATACGAACCGCACCCGGTCGAGCCCCGGGTACGCCGCGACGATCCACTCAGCCAATTCGATCTCTGGCTCGCACGGCGCTCCGAATGAGGTGCCCCGGGCCACCGCGTTCGAGATCGCCTCCCGCACCTCGGAATGCGCGTGCCCGAGAATCAGTGGGCCCCACGAGCAGACGAAGTCGGTGTACCGTCTGCCATCCACGTCCTCGAACTCCGCGCCGGCGCCCGAGCGCACCACGAGAGGGGTGCCACCGACAGCGCGAAACGCGCGCACGGGCGAACTAACGCCTCCGGGCGTGACGCGCTCGGCGCGCGCCATCCACGCTTTGGACAGCGGGCCCGCGCTCACAACCACCCCTTCGCGACCACATCCCGCGCATGATACGTGATGATCATGTCGGCCCCGGCGCGCACCATCGCCTGAAGATTCTCGCGTACGATCGCTCCCTCGTCGAGCCAGCCCCGTTCGGCGGCCGCCTTCACGGCGGAGTACTCGCCGGAGACGTTGTAGGCAGCAAGCGGCAGTGTCGATGCTTCGCGAACGCGGTGGATCACGTCGAGGTATGCGAGCGCCGGCTTCACCATCAGCATGTCCGCCCCTTCCGCCTCGTCGAGCCGCGCTTCGCGTACGGCCTCGGCGGCGTTGCGCGGATCCATCTGGTAGCCCCGCCGGTCGCCGTGTTGCGGCGACGAATGGGCGGCATCGCGAAATGGCCCGTAGTACGCCGAGGCGTACTTCACGGCGTATGACATGATGCCCACATCACTCTGCCCCTGCCGATCGAGCGCGTCGCGGATGGCCGCCACGCGCCCGTCCATCATGTCGGAGGGTGCTACCATGTCCGCGCCGGCCCGCGCGTGGACGACTGCCATTTCCGCGATCGGGCCCAGCGACCGGTCGTTGTCCACCACGCCGTTCACCAGAATGCCGCAGTGACCGTGAGCCGTGTATGCGCACAGGCACACGTCGGTGAAGACCACGATATCGCTGCCCAGTGCGCCGCGCAGTGCGCGAATCGCCGTCGGCACCGTACCCTCGGGATCGCGCGCGCTGCTCCCGGTTGCGTCCTTGGCACGGTCGCGAGGCATACCAAAAAGCAGCACCGAACGTAGCCCGAGGCGCAGGTCGGATTCCACCGCTCGCACGAGATCGTCCACGCCAAGCCGCGAGATGCCGGGCATCGACGGAATCGGCTCGACGCCCGCGGTGGACGGCAGGACGAAGTGCGGCATGATCAACTGCGACGTCCTTACGTGCGTTTCGGCTACGAGATCGCGGAGCGCGGCGCCGCGACGCAGGCGGCGTGGCCGCACGCGACCGGGGCGTGTCACGTCGGGTTCCCTCACGCGTTCACCTCCACGGAGACGTCGTGCCACGCCGTTTCTGCGACCACGTCAGGGTCGTCACCGATGACTTCGGCACGCGCGACAGTGCCATCGCTCCTGCCGAGCGCCACTATCAGGCGCAGCGCCCCCGTGGGCAGTGTCTCGCACCACGCGCCGAACGGCAACGTGCATCCGCCGTCGGCGAAGGCGAGCGCCGAGCGTTCTGCGCGCAAAGAGCGCGCGGTGCGCGCATCGTCGATGGCGGCGACCGCATCGCGAACGGCCGAGTCCTGCGCCCGCACTTGAACCGCGATCGCACCCTGTGCCGGCGCGGGAACGAACGTCGCCGGATCGAGGCGGGTGCGCACGATGTCGCCACCGACGACCAGCGCCTCACCCTCCGCCGCGCCTTCGAGCCGTGTCAGCCCGGCCGCAGCGAGCACGATCGCGTCGAATCGCCCGTCCGACAGCGCGCTCACTCTCGTCGGCACGTTGCCGCGCAGCATGCCAATGTCGAGGTCGGGGCGGAGCGAACGGAGCAGCGCCTGGCGGCGAGCCGCCGAGGTACCGACGCGGGCACCTTCCCGCAAAGGCAGCGTGCCGCGCTCCGCGGCCGCGGAGTCCGCCCGGGCGAGCAGCACGTCCGCGGCATCCAACCGCTCCGGCACCGCCGCAACCACGAGTTCATCGGGGCTCCGCGACGGCAGGTCCTTGTACGAATGAACCGCAATGTCCACACGACGATCCAGCAGCACGGCTTCGATCTCTCTCACGAAGATCCCGAACGCGCCCACATCGATAAAGCCGCGATCCGTCACCCGATCACCTGCGGTGGAAATGATGACCGTCTCCGTGGAGTGCCCATGGGCCGCGAGCCGGCGGGCAACGCTCGCCGCCTGGACGCGTGCTAGCGCCGATCCACGAGTGCCAATCCGCAGCCTCACTGTCGGCCTGCCTCCGATTCGAGGAATCCGGCACCAGCGCGCTCCATGGCCGCGTTCAGCTCGCGAGCGAGAGCGGGCTCGCTGTTCTGGAAGAAAGCCTGCACCGCGGAGGGTCCCGCCTGGAACGCCAGGTCGCGCAAGCCGACGGACGGTACGTGCGCCAGGCGCCGCGCGAGAGTCTCCGCCCACCGGCGAATCGAATCGCGCTCCTGCTCGCCGAGCCCGGCGAGGTCACGTTCGAACAGCCGCTCCACTCCCTCCAGCGCCGTGCGTTGGTAGCGCAGGCGCATTTGCGCGATCGTCGAGCCGATCAGCCGCTCCTCGGCGTGGCGGCGCAGGTCGGTGAGCGCTTCGTCAACGATCGTCCGCGCGTCCGCGAACTCGAGCAGGATCCGCCCGCGGTCCGCGGCTGCTTCGTCACTGATGTCGTCCATCCCCAGCCGGGGGACGTCAGCGGCGACCGCGTCCTCCGGTGCGATATTGGCCGGCACGCCCAGGTCCACCACCAGCGGGGCCTCGCCCGAAGAAGCGCGCGCGGCCAACCGCTCGAGGTCACCGCGCGAAAGCACGGGCGCGCCCGCGCCCGTCGCAACGATCACCGCTTCCACATCGTCCGGAGCGGATCGGAACGCGTCGAGCGCGCGGCTCTCGCCACCGACTTCCGCCGCCAGGACCCGGGCTCGCTCCGGCGTCCGGTTGACGATGATGACGCGGGTGCCGGCCGCGGCGAGCGCGCGCGCGCATTCCTCGGTCATCGGTGAGACACCCACCAGCGCGACGCGACCAGGCGTTCGGTCGATACGCTCCGAAACGTGGCGCAGAGCTATCTCCGCGAGCGAGACCCGGCCGATCCGCCCTTCAGTCACCGGGCGGACGCGCCTCGCCACCCTCAACGCCTCGATGAACACGGAATCGAGACGCGGGCCGAGCAACCCCAACGCCCGTGACTGATCGACTGCTTCGCGCACCTGCCCAGTCACTTCGCTCTCGCCGATGCGGGCCGAGTCGAGTCCGGAAGTCATGAGAAAGAGGTGCTCGGCCGCTCCCTCTCCCTGCCAGACGCGCAGCGAATGTTCCGCCTCGCCGGGATGAGGCTGTCTCCCGGCCAACGCCGCGAAGACTTCGCGCCGGTAGGCTTCGATCGGGGTCGCGCCGGCGGTCGCGAACGCAACCTCGACGCGGTTGCACGTCGCCACGTAGACGAGCTCGCGCACTCCGAGCCCGGCGGCGAGCAACGGCACCCGCTCCGGCCGCTCCTGGCGCGGGATCGTAAACGCGCCGAGGACATCGGATCGCCGGTGCCGCCATGAGATTCCAACTACCCCTATGCCATGCATGGCCTCTCCATCCAACGGTTCGCAGCAGCGGGAAGGGCAAATACCTGCGCGCATTGTAGCGGGCGCAGGACGGCGTGTGTCACAGTCTCGTCATGGCCGGCGAATTTCGGCGAAAATCCTGCACGCCGGCCGGCGGATTCCCGGCGGCCTCAGTCGGCTGCCAGCGCTGCGACTGCGTCGAGATACGCGGGGTCGGAAGCCACGGAGCCGACGCGGACGAAATGCTCACCGCCGGCCGCGAGGAATGACTCGCGCCCGCGGATCCCGATCTCCTCGATCGTCTCCAGCCCCTCCGTCAGGAAGCCCGGGGTGATGACGGCGATGCTGCGTATGCCGCGGCGGGGAAGCTCGTCGAGTACTTCCGCGGTCGCAGGCTTGAGCCAGGGCTCGGGACCGAACTTCGACTGATACGCCAGCGTCGTCCGCTCGCGCGGCCAGTCGATCGCCGCCAGGAAAGCGCGCGTCGTAACTTCGCAATCCCGCGTGTACGTGCCGCCTTCGCGGCGATCGTACCGGAGCGGGATCCCGTGGAAGGAAACGACGAGGTGCTCCACGCCGCGCCCGGCGTCGCGCAGCGCGTGGTGCCACTGAGCGGCCATGGCGCGAACGTACCCGGGATCATCCGGCTGCATGAGCCGGTCCACGAGGCGGTCGGCGATTCCGGCGCCGTCGGCTGCTTCATGAGCACGCCGGAAAGCCGTGCCGGTCGTGGCCTCGGTGCGCTGCGGAAACAGCGGAGACACAAGGACAGGGCCCGCGCACTCGTGCGCCAGGCGCCGCATCACGCGGTCGAGTGACGGTTCGCCATAGCGGTAGGCCGCACTCACTCCGAAGCGACCTGCTGAGCGCACCCTTACCTGGGCCACGATCATGTCGGTCTCAGCCCGGAGCGGGGACCCGGCAGGACTCCAGATGGACTCGTACTGCTCCGCGACGCGCGACGGACGCTTGCGGAGCACGATGCCCTGCAGGATCGGCCGCCAGATCCACCCGGGCCAGTCAACCACCGCCGGGTCGCTGAGGAATTCGTCCAGAAACTCGCGCACGGCAGCCGGAGTCGGCTCACGGGGAGTACCCAGGTTTACCAGTACGAGATGGGGCGCGGTTTGGGTGCTCACACGCGGAAGTTAAAGGGCCGCGCTCGCGCGCGGCCCGTGCTCCCTGAAGTATCGCCTGGTTTCTATGCCACGCGCGGAGGCGACGGCGCCGGCACGAACTCCGGCGTTTCGCCCACGGCGCCGTTCTTTGGAACGTGACCCGCCGCTCCCATCAGTCCCATCAGCGACGGCACGTTCAGGGAATCAGCCAGTCCGGACGGCACCACCATCAGTGAGCCGCGCTTCACGATGCTCTCGTACAGCATGTTCATCGCGCGCAGGTTCATCGCGGCGGGATGATCGCGGTACGCGTCGGCCGCTTCCACGAACTTGTGCGCGATTTCGGTCTCCGCGGTTCCGAGAATGATGCGCGCCTGCCGTTCGCGCTCCGCCTGCGCCTGTCTCGACATCGCGTCCTCGAGCGCGGCGGGAATTATTACGTCGCGGATCTCGACCGACTGCACCTGGATTCCCCAGTTCTTCATCTTTTCCTCGAGCGCGACCTTCAGCCCGTGGCCCAGCTCGACCCGGGACTGGATCAGCTCCGCGAGGTCGTGCTTGCCGATTGCGTCACGGAGCGCCGTCTGCGCGGAGAGGATGACGGCTTCGTCGTAGTCCTGCACCTCCAGCGCGGCCCGCTCGGCGTCGCGAACGATCCAGAAGGCGATGGCGTCCACGTTCACCGGGACCGTGTCGCGTGTCAGGCACGATTCGGCGCCGAACGCGGTGGTCCGGATACGCTGGTCGATCACGTAGGCCACGCGATCGAGGATCGGCACGATCCCGAAGTAGCCGGGACCCCGGAGTCCACGGTAGCGGCCGAGCCGCATCAGGACCGCGCGCTCCCATTGATCCGTGTACTTGATGGAAGCGGCGAAGAACATCCACACGCCCACTCCGGCCATTGCCACGAGTGGGAGGGGGGCGCCGAGGAGATATAGCGCGCCGGCCACGCCGGCACCGGCGATCGCGCCCGCGGCGAGCGCCGCGATCGAGTACCGGGTTTCGTTCGGAGAATGTCTGGTCATCTCACTACCTCACGAGAAAAGTGCTGGCGATAGAGCCAGGGGTTACCGGGTCCGCACCGGCCTGACGTCGGGCCGCGGCGGACGCGAACTGCGTGGGCGGAAGATCGTGGTGCTGCGTCCGGAATCGATGTAGGGGCTGCGCACCTCGCCGAGCTCGATCGGCAGCGCGACTCTGACGAGCACGGTGAGGACGAACAGGCCGAGCGCCCATATGCCGGCGGTGACGCCCAGCTCCACCAGGCTCGGCGTGTACTCGACGATCTCGCCGAGCGGCGATGGGATGAAGCCCGGCACCACGAGCCCGAGTCCTTTCTCGACCCAGATGCTCACGAACAGCACCGCGCACGCGACCATCAGCCAGTGAGTGTTGCGGCGGATCGGGTGGATCATGAGAGCGATCGTCGCCATCGCGTTGAGCGCGATCGCCGTCCAGATCCATGGCACCAGCGCGTTGTGCCCGTCGATGCCGAAGAACAGGTATCGCGCGTTGATGCCATGATGCGTCGGCGAGTAAAACTTGTAGAACAGCTCCGAGCCGAGCATGACGATGTTGATCTGCGCCGCAACGGTCGTCACCAGCGCGAGCTTGGAGAAAACGCCGTCGGAGATCTCGTATCTGGTCTCGCGCCGGATCCACCAGAGCAGCAGGATCACAAACGCCGGTCCCGCGGTGAACGCCGACGCCAGAAAACGCGGTCCGAGCAGCGCCGTGTTCCAGAACGGCCGCGCGGGCAGCCCCGCCAGCAGCCCCAGCC
>CALMKE010000045.1 GCA_937867645.1 uncultured Gemmatimonadota bacterium
GCGCTGTCGCAGGTATTGCGCGAACGCTTCGCCATCGAGCACGCCACGCTGCAAATCGAGAAACGTTTCAAGCACGATCCGTCGGGATTTCGAATATGACCGGCAATGATTTTGCGCAGGCGATCGCCCGCTACCGGCTGCATTTGTCTTTCTTCGTCTTCATCGCGCTCGCGCTCGAGTGGCAGCTCGACGGCGGCGGGCGGCCGCATGCGCTACTGAGCCTCGCGGATGTCGAGCATCCGCTCGGCATGGCGCTGGTGGTCGGCGGCCTGTGGCTGCGCTCGTGGGCGGCCGGCGTCATCGACAAGCGCAAGGCGCTCGCGACCGCGGGTCCGTACGCGCTGGTGCGCCACCCGCTCTACCTCGGCTCCTTTTTGATCGCGCTCGGCTGGTCGAGATCATGGAAGACCGGCTCGCGCTCGCGGCCGTGGCGCTGGTCACGCTCGCGCTTTACGTCCCCACCATTCGGCGCGAGGAGCGCTTTCTCGCCGAGCGTTTCGGGGATACGTGGCGCACTTACGCCGCCAGCACGCCGGCATTCCTGCCGCGCGTGGATGCGCGCCACAGCGCGGGCGATTGGAGCGGACTCCGCTGGTGGCACAATCGCGAGTGGGGCGTCGTCGTGCGCACGGTCGCCGTCATCGCGCTCCTGGAGTGGTGGAACGGCATGACGCGAGGCGGCTGAGCATGGACTGGCAAACCGAAATCCTGATGGCGGCGCGCACGATCCTCGCCGCCGTGCTCGGCGGTCTCATCGGTTTCGAGCGCGAACGCCACGGGCGCGAGGTCGGCATCCGCACCTACGCCGCGGTGGCGCTCGGGGCGTGCGTGTTCGGCCTGGTGTCGGCGCATGTGATCGGCGCGGCCGATCCCACGCGCATCGCCGCACAAGTCGTAACCGGCGTCGGGTTCCTCGGCGCCGGCGTGATCCTGCACGAGCGCGGGCGCATCGCCGGGCTCACCACGGCGGCGACCATCTGGGCCACCGCCTCGGTCGGGCTCGCCGTCGCCTACGGCATGTACCTGCTCGGGGTGCTCACCGCCGCCATCGTCTTCGCCCTGCTCGCGGTCCACGACCTGCCGTTCTGGCGCCGCATCCCCAAGAACCTGCGTAACGATTCCCATCCGGAGAAACGATCATGAAAGAGATCAAGGCCTACATCCACCGCAACCGCATCGCCGACGTCGTCTACGCGCTCGAGCGCGAGGGGTTCCGTAACCTCGCCCTGGTCGACGTCAAGGAGATGGCGTGCACGCTCTCGAAGAAGGACCAGGAATTCTCGATCGAGGCCGCCGAGCGCGTGATCACCGAGGTCAAGCTCGAGCTTGTGTGCGACGACGCCAAGGCCGCGCGCGCGATCAACGTCATCCGCCAGAACGCGCGCACCGGTCATAAGCATGCGGGCTGGATCTACGTGAGCGAGATTACCGTCGCGCAGCGGATCGACGGCGAGTGATACCGCAAGGAAGCGCCGCGCGCCAATACCGCGCAACAACGGGTTTCCTCCGGGATGACCGCGCCCACCTGGCCTGGGGCTCTTGTAAGGAACGCCTGCACGAGCGGAACGGTCCGAACCGGGCGCCCGAGGTGCAATGACGCTGACAGTGACTTTATCAACACTGGTAACTTTGCTTATGGAGGATAAATGAAACTCGACGTTTGTAAGCACCTGGCGAACTATCGTCTGTTGCTGTCGATGCTGGCGCTCGCCGCCCTGTTGCTGGAGTGGAAGTGGATCGATGGCGGACGGCCGTCAGCCCTGCTCGATCCGCGCGATCTTGAGCCGTTGCTCGGCCTGATGCTCATCGCCGCGGGGCTGCTGCTGCGCTCCTGGGCCGCCGGCATCGTGCACAAGAATCGCGTCCTCGCCGCCACCGGTCCGTATAGCCTGGTGCGCCATCCGCTGTACCTCGGCTCGTTCATCATCGTGCTCGGCATCGCCAGCGTGCTGGAGGACCGCCTGACGCTCGCGCTCGGCGTTGTGATCGCGCTGCTGATCTTCACCGCGCGGATAGTCCAGGAAGAACGCCTGCTCGCGGAACGGTTCGGGGCTGCCTGGGACCGCTGGGCCGCGCGCACCGGCCGGATGCTGCCGGCGTTCCCGTTGCACTACGTCCCGGGCGTTTGGTCTTACCAGAGTTGGCGCCGGAACCGCGAATGGTGGATGTGGGTCAAGATCATACTATTGCTCGCGCTCATCGAGGCCTGGAATGCGGTATGACACGCGCGGGCGCGGACGATGGACGAAAGGAGATCGACATGACGGTTAGTAATGACACGTACCCGAAACGGCACTCCCTCACCCGGCGCGACTTCCTGCGGCTCACCGCCGGCGCCGGCGCGCTGCTCGCAGCCAGCGACCCGCGGGCCGGCGCGGTGGCGGAGCGCAAGCCCGTCGATCTCGAGCTCGCACTGCGCGCGCAGCCCGAGGCGCTCGCGCTCTTCCCCGGCGCGCCGACGCGCGTGTGGCGCTACACGGCAAAGGTGATTCAGGGCGATCCCGCCTCGGTCAGCGCACTGCCCGACACCTATCTCGGCCCGATCCTGCGCCTGCGCCGCGGCAGCCGCGTGCGCATTACGCTCGACAATGGTCTTACCGAGGACACGAACGTCCACTGGCACGGACTGCACGTACCGGAGCGTATGGACGGGCACCCGCGCGACGTCGCGCGCCCCGGCGGGCAGTACGTCTACGAGTTCGAGGTGCGCGATCGCGCCGGGACCTATTGGTTTCACCCGCACACCCACGGCCGCACCGGCGCGCAGATATATCAGGGCTTGACCGGCCTGCTGCTCGTCGGCGACGACGCGGAGCGCGCCCTGGATCTGCCGGACGGGGCGCAGGACGTCCCGCTCGTCTTGCAAGACCGCACGCTCGGATCGGACAACCAGTTCGCCTATATCGAGGCCGGCATGCCGATGATGCAGCGCATGATGGGTTTTCTCGGCGACCGGATACTCGTGAACGGCCGGCCCGACTTCGTGCTGCCGGTCGCGACCCGCGCCTACCGGCTGCGCCTGCTCAACGCCTCGAGCGCGCGCGTCTACAAGCTCGCGTGGCGCGACGGCACGCCGCTTACCGTCATTGCCACCGACGGCGGCCTGCTCGCGCGCCCGGTCGAGCGGCCGTACGTGACGCTGGCGCCGGCCGAGCGCATCGAGCTATGGGCCGACTTCAGCGGCCGGCGCGTGGGCGAGACGCTCGCGCTCGAGAGCCTGCCGTTCGCCGGCGGCATGGCCATGGGCGGCGGCATGATGGGACGCGGCGGGATGATGAACGGGATGATGGGCGGCCGGCTGCCGAACGGCGCGGCGTTTCCGGTTCTGACGGTGCGCGTGGCGCGCCAGGAATCGGAGTCGCGCCGGCTGCCGGCGCAGCTCGCAACGCTCGCGGCCGCCGATGCGCGCGCGGCGGTCAATGCCAATGCGCCGCGCCGCTTCGGCCTCACCATGGGGCAAATGGAGTGGAGCATCAACGGCCGCAGCTTCGAGATGGAGGCGGTCGCGCGTGATGAGATCGTGCGGCTCGACACCACGGAGGTGTGGGAGTTCGCGAACGACCGCGCGCGCATGATGGCGATGCCGCATCCCCTGCACGTGCACGGCGTGCAGTTCCGGGTGCTCGAACGGAGCGTCGCACGCGGCGGCGAGGACGCCTGGAACACGGTGCGCGCCGGCTACGTGGACGAGGGCTACAAGGACACGCTGCTGCTCATGCCCGGCGAGCGCGCGCGGGTGCTGCTGCGCTTCGCCGATTACCCCGGCCTGTTCGTGTTCCATTGCCACAACCTCGAGCACGGGGACATGGGGATGATGCGGAATTACCGGGTGCGGGCTTGACGCGCGCTGAGCCGGAAAGAGCGCTCGCATGAAATATCCGGCTTCACATCGCGCGCACTCACGGGCGGCAGGATCGCAGCCGCAGCCAGCACGCCGCCGTGAGGCACAAGCTCAGCCAGAACGCGCCCACGACCCAGCCGCCCAGGATGTCGCTGAAAAAATGCACACCCAGATAAACCCGGCTCATGCCGACCGCGAGGACGATGACGGCGCCGAGCGCTATATAGCCGAGCGCTATATAAAGGTATCGCGCCGCTGCCCGGCGCGTCGCCATCCACGCGCCGAGGTACGCGAGCAGCCCGTAAAACAGGACCGCGCCCACGGTGTGGCCGCTCGGAAAACTGTAGCCGTGCGCCGCGGCGAGCCACGCGCCCGCGGGGCGCGGACGCTGGATCGCGGCCTTGAGCAGCAGATGCAGCACCGCACCGCCGGCCAGCACCGCGGCAGCGATCAGGAATTCGCGCCGGCGCGCGAACGCCAGCAGCGCGGCGCCGAGGCCGAGACTCGCCGCCACGAGCAGGCGCGGATCGCCGAGCCAGGACACGAGCGTCATGACGTGAGTGAGCCCGGGCGAGCGATACGAACGGAACCAGGCAGCGACGCGCGCGTCCCACGCCAGCAGCCAGCCGGAGCCGAACACGCCATCGATGATCGCGCCGAACAGCGCCGCCAATACGAAGCTGACGATAACACCGCGCGCGGGACCCAGACTCACCTGGTTCACGGAACAACGATGCGCCATGGCCCGGGAATCCTATTCATAACAGCGCTTGAATTCGCAAGCCGCCGCGATGCCTCAGGGATGCCCCGCCGCGGCGAACAGCTCCGCGTTCGCCAGCAGCTCATACAGCACGACCCCGAGCACGATGTACCAGATGAGAATGGCGATGAACGTGGCACCGGCGGCCATATCCTTGATGTGCTTGATCCGGTCGTCGTATTTCGGCTGCACGTAGTCGCACAGCGCCTCGATCGCGGAGTTAAGGATCTCCGTCGCCAGCATCACACCGGTCACGGCGAGCACGAACAGGAAATGAAACAGCGTTTCGTAGATCCCGGCGATCGCGAGGAATGCGGCCGAGACGACGAGCTTGTAGCGCACGGTGACGTCGCGGAACACCGCGTGCCAGATGCCCGCGAGTGCGGTGCGGATCTTGCGCAGCGGGTGGTATCCCGCGGCGCCCGGACGGTTATTGGTGCTCATGTCGTTCCTCGGCGCACGGCCATCGGCCCGCGCGCGTAAACAGGGCACTGCCGCTGCAGTTATGTCGTGCGAAGTCGCTACAAGCCATCTCAAAAATCATTCCCCTCATCCCCTCCCTTCTCCCGGAGGGAGAAGGGATACAGAAAATCCCCTCTCCCTTTGGGAGAGGGCGAGGGTGAGGGCGTTTTTGAGATGGCTTAGATGGCTTCTAGCGACGGTAAAGCGCCAAGGATACGGACCTGCGCAACGAAAAGCACGGTCTGCGCGACGCCGGCGGCGCACGCTGAACGGACAACTTAAAACGGGCCGCGAATGAAAGAGACTTCATCCACACACGAGCCGCCGCGCACGGCTCGTATATCGGAGAGCAACGATGGGCCATTTGGGCAAGTTCCTTCTTCTAGAGCAGGTCGCCCGGCGTGCGCGCCAGGTGCGCGCGCGCACCTGGCTGCTGTTGGCGGCGGTGGCGCTCGGCCTCGTCGGCCTTTTGATCTGGGCCGCCATTGCGGTTTTGTCCTGGTTGTGGACGCAGGCGCCGGCCGTGACCGACGTCGGCCGGCGCGTGGCGGACGAGGCCATGACCCGGATCGAGCAGGTCGCCCCGGGGTTGAAAGAAGAGATCGACCGGCGCCTGCCCGGGACCGGCGAAGCGCCGCCGGCGCGGGACGTCAGCGGCGCGGACATCGGTCCGGTGCCGCGCTTTGCCGGTCTCGTGCGCACGTATTTCGCGCGCGAGGGCGGCACGGTCGAAGCGCGCTACGCCGGGCGCGCGTCGTTCGAGGCGGTGCTGGCGCATTACGTTAAAGGCCTCACCGCCGCCGGCTACGCGCAGGAGGTGCTGTCCGCCACGCCGCAGACCGAGCAACACCGCTTTCGCCGCGGCGCCGAATCCATCGACCTCACGCTCACGCGCCGCGCGGACGGACTGCTCGAGCTGCGCGTGAAGCAGCAGGACGGCGGCTGACGCGCCGACAGCGCCAGAACCCGGCCGCTCGGGCCCGACGCGCGCCGCGCCGTTGGCCCTGCACCGACTCACGAAGGAGATATGGCGATGCACAGCAAATACGGTTTCGGAAAGGAAGTGAACCTGCCTTTTGGCCAGGCGGTCGAGCGCGCGATGCAGGCGCTGCAGAAAGAAGGTTTCGGCGTGTTGACCGACATCGATGTCGCCGCGACGCTCAAGCAAAAGCTCGACCACGATATGCCGCCCTACCGCATCCTCGGCGCCTGCAACCCGCCGCTCGCGCAGCGCGCGCTGAGCGCCGAGCCCGCGATCGGACTGCTGCTGCCGTGCAACGTGGTGGTGCGCCAGGACGAGACCGGCGCGGTGATCGTCGAGATTATGGACCCGAACGCGGTGCTCGATCTCGTGGACAAGCCCGCGATTGCCGAACTCGCGCGCGAGGCGCGCCGGCGCCTGGAACGGGCGCTGACCGCGCTCGGCAACGAGAGCCCGGCGGCGGAACCCACCGACCGCGAACGGAACGCGGGCGCGCGCTTCAAGCTCGTCACCACCCAGAACTGCCATTGCGGCAGCATCGAGCAGGAGCTCAACGATCTCGGCCTTGGCTACGAGCGGCTCTACGCCGAAGACCAGCCGGAGCTGGTGGCGCGCCTGGGCATCCGCCATTGCCCGGTGCTCGTGGTGGACGACCGCCGCCTCATCCCGGTGGACGGCCTGACCGAGGGTGAGCTGCGCACGGTGTTGCGGGCATGCTAGCGAGCGACCCGAGGATAGACGCGGATCGGCTTGCTTGCCGCGGCGCAAGGATGGCGGGCGGCCGCGCCGGACGACCATTTATAAGTATAGGGACCTGATGCGCGCGTTCACGATCCCCTCGTCCGCACGGGCCGACGCGAGCGGCGCACCCGTCTTGTGGCCGCCGCCGTCGCCGCGCTCGCGCTTGGCGGCTGCTCCGCCGCCGACGCCGTGCTCAGCATGCTGCGCTCGACGGACCGCTTCGTCATCGATGCCGCCGAGCCGCGCATTCGGTACGAGCCGGGCGCGAAAGCGCTGGCGCGCCAGGCCGGCCGGCATCTGGACGAGGCGGTGAAGACCGTGGAGGAAGGACAATACCGCCCTTTGGTCAAGCCGGTCGTGGTTTACGTGTGCGCGACGACCGAGAGCTGCCGCGCTTACTGCCGCAGCAACGTGCGCGGCTGCACGGTGAACGGCAGGATATTCCTCTCGCCGAAACCCACGCTCACCGCGGAGCGCGTCCCCGGGATTCTGAAGCACGAGCTGTCGCACCTTCATATGGAACAGCACGTCGGCATGCTCCGCTGGCACGCCGGGGCGCCGCCGTGGTTCAAGGAAGGCCTCGCCGTCTTCGTCTCCGGCGGAGGCGGCGCGGAGAATGTTACGGCATCGCAGGCGCGGGCGGCGATCGCCGCCGGACGCACCTTTTCGCCGGAGCCCGCGGGAAGCCTGCTGTTCCGAAAGCGCCACGGCCTCGAGCAGCACCTGTTCTATCGGCAGAGCGCGCTGTTCGTCGCGTTCCTGCACGCCAAAGACCCGAAGGCCTTCGAAGCGCTGCTAGCCGGCCTGGTCGCACGGACCGGGTTCGCGACGGCGGTGCGTGACAGTTACCAAACTGACCTCGAGAATCTGTGGTCGCAGTTCGTCACGCAGGCGAAAACGAACACGCGCGCCGTAGCGGCGCCAGAAAACGCCCCAGCGCACAGCGGGGTCATACCCTGATGATTACGATCATTTACTACGTCGCGGCCAGTCTCGACGGTTACATCGCGACGCAAGACGGCGGCGTCGACTGGCTGGCGTCGTACGACACTGCGGACGAAGACTACGGCTATGCGGCGTTCTACGACTCCATCGATGGCTTGATCGAAGGCAGCAAGACGTATGAGCAAGCGCTTCAGTTCGGCGAGTGGCCGCACCCGGGCAAGCCGTGCTGGGTCTGCACGCGCCGGCGCTTCGAGCGCAAGCACACGGAGGTGCGGTTCACGCCGGCCGCTCCGCGCGAGCTCGTTTCGGAATTGCGCCGGCGCGGTTTGCGACGCGTCTGGCTGGTCGGCGGCGGCCGGCTGGCGGCGTCGTTCCGGGCGGAAGGGCTTATCGACGAGTACATTGTGTCGGTCATCCCCACTTGGCTGGGCGCGGGAATTCCGTTGTTCGGTTCGCCCGGTCCGCCGGAGAACCTGAAACTTCTCGGCTGCAAGCCATATCCGAGCGGGCTGGTTCAACTTCGTTGTCGTCGAAAGATTAAGCCTAATGCAGCATCCAATTTGGAGCAGGCCGGGGAAACGTCGCCGACGCCGGATCACAAACGGTGATCGCCCGTGCTTTCCAGCCGTTTCCGGATCATTGATTAAACAAGAGAGGTAGCGATGTCCGAAGAAAACGAAGAAAAAGGTTTCGCGGGACCGTGGTGGCTCTATCCCCCGCTGCGCAATGCACTCGCGGCGGGTCTCATCGCCGGCGCGGGTTTCGGGCTCGCCTACCTCGGGCTGATTTCCTCCGGGATCGAGAATTTTTTCTACTGGATCGCGATCCCGCTCGGCGGCTGGCACTGGACGCGCGAGGGCATCGAGAAGCTGGTCGAAGAGAAAGAAGTCGGCATCGAGATACTGATGATCGCCGCCACCGCCGGCGCCGGCATCCTCGGCCTGTGGGGCGAAGCGGC
>CALMKE010000046.1 GCA_937867645.1 uncultured Gemmatimonadota bacterium
CGAGAAGCGACGGAAGACGTGACGAGCGACGTATTCGTCGGCCTTATCGAAGCCGCAAAGCAGTACCGCGAGGAAGGAAAGCCCGAACAATGGCTGGCGCGGATCGCCGTTCGCGCCGCCCTGCGCGCGCGGGAGAAGCTGACGGGCGAGTGGCACGGGCGACGTGGGACGACGGTCGCCAGGCGCGCCGTTTCGTTCGACGACGAGGCGAACGCGATCGCGAGCGAGCTCGACTCGATCGACCGCGAAGAGTTGCTGGAGCTCGAGCGACGGATTGCGGCATTGCGCTCCAGCGCCGAGCCGCGGCACCGGCGCTGGGCCGAGTTCATCGATCTGTACCGCGAGGGCTACGGGTATGAAGAGATCGGCAGGAAATTGAATCTGACCCAAGCGACGGCGCGCAACTGGCTGGTCGCCATCCGCAAGCACCTCGCATCGCCTCCGGTGACGGCGCATGACTGAGCCGATGAACGGGCTGCATCCTGAGGGAGTCGAGCTTCAGACATTCGCCGACGGCGAAGCGGAGAGCGAGCGCGTAGCCGCTCACCTCGAATCGTGCGCGGTCTGTCGCTCGGAGGTCGCCGCGATGCGGCGCGTGACCGCTGCGTTGAGCCTCGGAAGCAAGCCGCCGGACGCACTGTTGGAGCGCATCCGCGCGCGACGGGCGGCGTCCGAAGAGGGTGTGGTGCCGCTCGCGCCGCGGCGCGAGCGAGCCGGCCGCCGCCGGTACGTGCTGCCGCTCGGGATCGCTGCCGCTGCCGCGCTGGCCGTCATCGTGCCGCGGGCGATGCGGGAGCCCGCCGACGAACAGCCGCGGAGTGTGCCTGGAGCGAAAGGCGTGAGTCCGGTGGATGTCGTCGTCGAGGAAAGGATTGTGACGGAGACCGGGGCGACGTCGATCGATTCGATCTCCTGGGACATGATCGACAGCGCCGGCACGTCGAGAGCGGAGCTTCGCTATCTCGCGGGTGTTCCCGAGTCAGCGCGCGCCGAGCGGCTCGCGAATCGATTGGCCGATCAGCTCCGTGAAGCCGGGATGGAAGGGAGCGCCATCACAGTGATTCCGGTTCCCTCGGGAGCGTTGCGGGAATCACCACCGGCCGGAGCGGTGGCTGTAAGGATCCGCGCGCGACTGGCGCCGTGAGGCCGCGTGTTTCTGCGGGGGTAGCGGCAGGCTAGTCCGCGGCCAGTCAGCGGGGGAAGGCCACCATGCTCTCGTGTCCTTCGCGATCCACCGCCGCCACGCCAAAGAAGTAGTTGTCGATGATCACGTTCTCGAGCCGGTACTCGGTGACGTTGCCGACGAAGCGCGACCTGGTCCAGTTCACCTCGCTTGGCTTTCTCCAGTAGATGCGATAGCCCAGCAGGTCGGGAGCCTCGACGGCTTTCCAGCGCAGCGTCGGGGATGGCTGAACCGCGCCGCGGATCGTGACGGAGTCGGGCGCGGGCGGGGCCCAGGCGAGCGAGACCAGCGTGGCGGCGTCGAGCGCGGTAATGGCCGCGGCGTACTCGAAGTTCACTCCCTCGGGGATGTCGCCGAAGGCAATGCCGTTCTCCGTGCGGAGATCCTGATGCTGGCGGTTGTAATTCTCGTGCGATTCCATAAGTCGCACAGCCGGATAGCCTTCATTATAGAAAGGCGTGTGATGACCGCCGCGGCCGTATCGGTCGAGCCGGTAGATGATCTCTACGTCGAGATTGGGGAAGTACGTGTCGGCGACGCGGTCGATGTAACGCGCGAGCTGGCGGGACGGCGTGTCGAGCTCGCCGCCCGTCGTGAGGATTCGCCGCAGCTCGGCTGGTGTCGTGGAGGGCGGCAGGCCGGGCGCGAACACGCGCGCCTTCGTGTTCTCGATGACGCCGTCGATCCCGCTGATATTGCCGACCATGTCGTTGTTGATGACGGCGTCCAGGTTCCATCCTTCCTGCTTCGCCA
>CALMKE010000047.1 GCA_937867645.1 uncultured Gemmatimonadota bacterium
TGGCGCTCCACCAGGTCGTTGATGTGGTTCATGAGCCCGACGTAGGCGACGGTGAGCTGGTCCTCGTAGCCCTCGCGTGCCAGCACGCCGACATCCACGATCGTTACATCGGTGTCCGGCCAGCGCACGCCGGGCCGGTCGAAGAAGTGCCCCGCGAGCCCAGAGCAGAAGAGTTCCATGCCGTCGGCCATCTCGATGGCACGATGGCGGCGATGCTCGGGCAACGCTGCCTCGGCCGCGAGGCCGCGCAGCGTGCCCACCACGTCGCGGGTGAGCACCTGATCGTAGCCGCCCGCGCGAACGTCGGCGGCGGCGTTCAGGATCGCATGACGGATGAGCAGGCGGTCGGCCCGCGTCATGCGCGCGTCTTCGCGCACGTCACCGCCGGTGATCATGATGCGCGCGGCGATCTCCATCTCGCCCAACAGGTCGCGGCGCTCGTCGTCCGCTTCATCGTCGTCATCGTCAAGCTCGGCTTCGTTCGGCGTGGCCGCGGGCCGGTGGCCGGCGAGCTTGATGGCGTCGCTGAAGGGCGGAAGGCTCACGTCAGCGCCGGGATGCAGCGAAACCTGATTGACCGTAACGCCGTGTGCAGCGAAGTGCCGGCCCAGCAGTTCGAACGAGTTGCCCGCCTCGATGATGAACATCCGTGGCCGATACACCGCCGCCATCTGCATCAGGAGGTAAACGAGCGTCGCTGACTTGCCGGCGCCGGTCGGTCCAAGAATCAGCATGTGGCCGTTCTTCTTGCGATCATCCGGATGCAGCGGATCGAACACGAGCGGCTCGGCGCCACGGTTGAAGAACACCAGGCCCGGATGATCGCTGCCGCGCGTGCGGCCATAGAGCGGCAGGAGGCTCGCCGTATGGCGCGCGAAGGCGAGGCGCGAACGACGCGACACCCGATCCAGGCTTGCGTCATAGGCCATCGGTAAGTTACGCACATAGCTGTCGAGCGCGAGCAGATCGGCCTCTTCGGTAATGGGCTGCAGACCGTTGGAAACGAGAAGCGCGTTCAGCCGATTGACGTTGGCACGCAGCTCCGCGGCGTTCCGTCCGCGCACGTAAAATCCCATCGCGAGTGGATAGAGCTTGTTGCCCCGGGCCATCTCGAGCTCGGCGGCCTCAGCGTCGGCGCGAGCGATCACCGCCTCGGCGCCGTCCCCTACCGAAGCGCGCCTCACCGCGGCCACGTGATTGCGCACCGCATCCTGTGGCTTGATGATCAGCGTCATGACCATCACCGTGTGCTCCGGCAGCCGGTCGAACAGGGCGTAGACGTTGTCGCCCGCGGACCGCTCGGCGGTCATGTGGCCGATCGCCGGCGCGCGCCGCAGCGCCTGGACCGTGACGAACTTGTGCGGCAGGCCGTCGAACCACCAGCTCGCGGTTGGTGCATCGGAGCGAGGCATGGAAAGAGTCAACAGTTCCGCAAAGTCGCGACCGAAGGGCAGATCCTCGTCGCCCGGATAGGGTGCGGCCGCGAGCAGTCGCTCCGTATCACCATCGGTGATCGCCGGCGCCGGGTTGAACCACCGCAGCATCCACTCGTAGAAATCCTTGCCACCGCAACGACGTGCTTGAAACCCTGCGGCAACCAGCGCCGACACGAACTTCACGCACACGTTGTTGAGCACATCTTTAGACGCGAGCTCAGAGGACCGCGGATCATGTTGCAGACGCCGGTAGAGCACGGCGCGTATTCGCCGCACCTGGCCGCGCCAGGGACTTCCGGTAACGGCGGTATCGTGGAACAGGCCTCCTGGCGCGCTCACCCGTCCGAGGTGGGCGATCAGGCGTTCGAGATAATCGCGCGTGAAGTCCGTATTTCGCGCGCGCGGATGAACGTGATCGCGAACCTGCCGCGCGAGCGCATCGAGACTCGGCTCGTCCTGGACGTAGAGTTGCAACACCCAAGGCGCACCGTCCTCCTCGGGGATCGCATCGGTGAGCACGCTTTGCAAATTATCGCGCACCCGCGCGAGCGCGTCCGGCGCCATCGCCTCGGTGCCCACCGGTATGATCTCGAACAGCGCCCCTACACTCACGCCGTCCTCCAGCAGAAAGACCTGACTCTCCGGGTCGTACTCCACCCAGGGCAGCAGATCCGTGAACGAGTCGGGACGGCTGTACAGACTCTGAACCTCGGCCTGCGTTATAGGTTGCGAGGATAGCCCGGCTCCCATGCCGGCACGAAACTGAAACAGTCCATGGGATATCCGGTTTATCATGGGGCAGATAGTTTAGGTTTCATGGCGGTTCGTCCATGAGAAACCGTTTAAGAATTGACATGGGTTTTTGAAAGGCGCGCTCGGCGCTTGTATAAATGTCGTCCTTCAGAACGGGAAGTGCATGAAAAGAACCTCGCACCGAGATAGGAAGGACAACACGTCTCGCTCGAAATCCTCAAAGGGACCTGTTTTCTTTCAAGTCGAGAATCCTTTTCACGATATTCCGAACGATGTGTTGGCCCGTGGCATGTTGGAGGCCGGTCGATCGTATGAGCAGGAGTTCGAAGAATCGTTGGCAAAGCTGTTCGGTCTCATACGCAACATCGATCCGCTGCATCTTCTTTCGGTTCTGTCGGTCTACGGACTCTTTGCAGGAATGACGGAGACCGGCAAGATCCAGCAGAAGAAGGAATCGAGAACCGCGGTCCAGCAGGCACACGTAGAGCTCGTACAGGCGGTGGTGTTAACCATACCGAACGAAGATTTAAGCAACGCGCCTGCGATTCCGGAAAAGATCCAGGAAATCTGGAATCTGCTCATAGCTTTAGGCAGGGCGTTTCATTTAAAGAGGCTGGTTCAGCTTCAGTACGCGAAGACAGAAGAGCAAAAGGCTGTTCTGCAGCTACAAGAGCATCTCCGCCTCAATACGCAGTTTGTACGTAACTGGGGATACTTCGAGCGGGTCATCGCAATTACGCGACGTCTTTATGCACCGCTCGATCCACTCTACCGGGAATCAACCGGGCTCGGCGCTACTCAGCTGATACACTTGTTCGAGCACCTTGTGAACCGCAGTGAAGCAGCTATTAACGAACGCTGGCAGCGGCTGCGTCCCGTGGCGAGTGCCCGTACGATGGAAGAAGCTGTGGAAGCCTACTGCGCGGCTACGCCGGATCAGCAGGAGTCACCCGAGGATCTGATCAGATACTTCCGGGAGCAAGGGGTGGCACGTGAAATGATTTTGTCTATATTGCTCAGCCACTACGATCTTCAGCTCCCGGATGTCTTCACCTTCAGAGTAAGTGAGATAGCTGCAGAAACAGGCCTGGACCCAAAAGCCCTCCGGAAGATTTTGCCCAGGATCTGTTACCGATTTGGTGAACTGGGCGAGACTGACTATGAACGCTTCTTCCTTGGGAACCCTGTCTGGTTGAAGCCACTGATCCAGCTATCGGAGGACATCTATTACTGCGCTACGCCACAGGTCTTCTTCAGTTTCGTGTTCCAGATTCTCGAAGAACTCCTCGCCGATAACGCTGATGGTCAGCGAGAATGCACACGCCGCCGCGCCGAATTTCTTGAAGATGAAGTCACGACTCTGCTGAGACACGCATTTCCAGATAGCGAACATACGCCGAACTTCAGGTGGCGGGACAATGGAGTCGAGTACGAATCAGATCTTGTGCTGAAGGTCGACTCTTATCTTCTCCTCGTGGAAGCGAAGTCAGGCTCTTTAACCTGGCCTGCATTGCGTGGGGCACCGGACCGAGTGAAGCGTCATGTCGAGGAGCTTCTAGTAGAACCAGCTCGACAATCCAAACGTTTGGCTGACAAGCTAGAACGGGCTCGTGCCGGGATGGTGGGCGATGTGGGTATTCTTCAACAGTTGCCGTTCGACGTTGCGAATGTGCAGAAGATTATCCGACTGTCGGTTACGCTTGAGGATTTCGCAACTATTCAGGCGAACGTCGCGAACTTGAAGCGTACCGGATGGCTGGACGGTGATTTCGCTGTGTCTCCAACGCTGACGTTGGCCGATCTTGAAATCGTTCTCGACATCCTCGGTTCAGCGCCCGTAATGATTCACTATCTATTACGCCGCGCCGAGCTCGAAGAGCACATGGCATACAAAGGTGACGAACTGGATTTGCTCGGTCTGTACTTGGACACTGCCTTCAATCTCGGGGAGGCCGAGTTCTTGGGGCGCGATTGGATGTTGGTAGAAATGTCACACAAGATCGACGAATACTATACCGCTCTGGACCAGGGCTTTGTGCGCAAAAAGCCGGTCCTGCGATCCACGCAATGGTGGACCGATATACGACGGCGAATTGAGGAGCGACGTCCCAATCGTTGGTCTGAGATCGCGGTAATGCTGATGAATGTGTCCCACGACGATCAGCAGAACGCACAAAAGGCTTTCAAGAGGATCGTGAAAAACGTCAGAAAGAATTGGCGCCGCACCGGACATATGAATTCAATCATCCTGGAACCATCAAATTGGCGCAAAGAAGCGTTTGGATTGCTCGCATTTCGAAATCGCCAGAAACACGAGCGACACAAATTCATGGGGAATGTGGCGGCGCAGGTATTCGCGAGAAGTCACGCACAGCGTTGCCTAATAGTCGGCATAAATATCGATAAGGAACACTATCCCTATAGTGTGCTCGGTCTCTACGACCGACCACGGGAGATCGCCGCCGACGAGACAACGGCTAAATGATGGCGTTACTGCGCGCCGGAGTTAGGGATCGACCAGCTCGCCCGGCAGCGCATACTCCACTTGGTTGTACATCGTGAGGCTCGTCGCGTATCCGGGCACCGGCACGCTATTGGTGCCGGCAAGATGCGGGAAGACGAACATCACGAGCGTGGGATTGGGCAGGCGAGGGAATGTAGTGCGGATTTCGTTGTATACGTC
>CALMKE010000048.1 GCA_937867645.1 uncultured Gemmatimonadota bacterium
ATGCAGGACGTCACCCTGGATCCCGCGGCGGTGGCGTCGCTGCCCGCCAACATCGCCAACAAGTACGCCGCGCTCCCGTTGCGCAACGACAACGGGCGGCTGCTGGTGGCTATGGCGGATCCGTTTCAGATCGAGGCCGTGACCGCGGTGGAGCGCGCGGCGCGCCGGCCGATCCGCGTAGTGGCCGCTCCGCGCGACAGCATCACCGCCATGATCGCCCGCGCCTACGACGGCCGGCCGCTCGTCGTGCCCATCCCGCCTGCGCGGCCGCAGCCGGAGCGCCGGCCGGCGCAACAGCCCGCGCAGCCAGCGTACACTCCGTCGCAGGTGTCGGTAGTCGAGGATGCCGGCGGCGAAGCGGTGAACGCAGCGGCATTGGCCGAGGGGATCATCAAGCGCGGCGTGCAGCTCGGCGCGACGGACGTGCACATCGAGCCGCTGGAGCACGAGACTCGAATCCGGTACCGGGTGGACGGGCTGCTGCAGGACGCCGGCGCCTACCCGAAGAACGTGCAGGCGCCGCTGATGAGCCGCGTCAAGATCATGGCGGGAGTGGACATCGCGGAGACTCGCCTGCCGCAGGACGGGCGCATTCGCACGACGGTCGGGACGACCGAGGTGGACATCCGCGTCTCCACCTATCCCACGATCTACGGCGAGGACGTGGTGCTGCGAATCCTCGATCGCGGGCGGCGGGCGCTCGAGCTGGACACGCTCGGCATCCCGCCCGACGATCTCGCGCTGCTGCGCCAGGCGATGAAGCGGCCCAATGGCCTCATCCCGGTTACCGGTCCGACCGGATCGGGCAAGACCACGACGCTGTATTCGGCGCTCTCGGAGCTGAACACGGCGGAGCGCTGCATCATCACGCTGGAAGATCCCGTCGAATACGAGCTCGCGACCGTACGGCAGTCGCAGATCAACGTGCGCGCCGGACTCACGTTCGCGTCGGGGCTGCGCTCGATCCTGCGGCACGACCCGGACATCATTCTGGTCGGCGAGATCCGCGACAAGGACACGCTGCAAATCGCGCTGAGCGCTGCGCTCACTGGTCACCTCGTGCTGACCACGCTGCACACGACCACGGCGGCGGGCTCGATCCCGCGGCTGATCGACATGGGCGCCGAGCCGTTCGTGCTGGCTTCGTCCATGCACCTGGTGATCTCCCAGCGGCTGGTGCGGCTGCTGTGCCCGAAGTGCAAGGCTGTGATCGAGGTGCCCGAGGGCATCCGGCAGCGCCACGGACTCGGAAGCGATCCGTTGTACGGCCCGAAGGGTTGCGTCGAGTGCAGGCAGACGGGCTATCGCGGCCGGCTCGGCATCTTCGAGTTCCTGCCGGTGGACGAGCGTCTCGCGCCGGCCATCTACGAGCGGCGTCCGGCGGAGGAGATTCAGCGCGTGTCGGGGCGTCCCACGATGTTCGACGACGGAATCGCGAAAGTGCGGGCGGGATTGACCAGCCTGGACGAGCTGCTTCGCGTGATCGCCGCTTAGGGCCGGGACCTTGCCACACTACTGGTACGAAGCCCTGACCTCTTCCGGCCAGGTCGAGAAGGCAACCATGGCCGCGACGAGCGAGGAGGATCTCGC
>CALMKE010000049.1 GCA_937867645.1 uncultured Gemmatimonadota bacterium
GTTCTCGGCCAGCCCACCGATGAGGCGCGCGAGGACGGCGCGATACAGCGCCTGCTTGTCGCCGAAGTAGTAGTACAGCAGGGCCGGGTTCACCTTCGCGCGGGTACCGATCTGCTTGATGGTGGTCGCGTCGAAGCCGCGGGAAGCGAACAAAGATTCCGCGGCGTCGAGGATGACCTCCTTCGAGTCTTTCCGGGGCATGTGTTTAATTAATCGCTTAATGAAATCGTCCGCAAGGTGAACAGTTGGCGCACACCCGCGGGCAGTTACAGGCCGCTGGCGGCAAGGAAACGGTTTCGCTGCCAAGGGCTCGGGCTGGCATGCTCCACCGGTGCGCACTTGCCTGCTCGGCGCCGAGGAGCCTAGTGTATGGGTATGGTCGAGACAGCGCGGGATTGGACCGTCGAGCGGTGGCGCGAGCTGCCCGCGGACGGCAACCGGTACGAGCTGGTGGACGGGGAGCTGTTGGTGACCCCGTCGCCCGCCCTTCCCCACCAGCTTGCCTCGTTCGAGCTCGCCCGGCTGATCGCGGACTACGTGGAACGCTTCCGTGTTGGCCTGACCGTGATCGCGCCGGCCGACGTCCACTACGACGACCGCACGGTGGTCGAGCCGGACATCTTCGTAGCGCCGCCGCTGGAGGGACGCCGTCCCCGGTCGTATGCCGACCTGGATGGATTGCTGCTGGCGGTCGAGGTGATCTCGCCCAGCAGCGCCCGCGCGGACCGGATCACCAAGCGGCGGCTGTACCAGCGCCAGCGCGTGCCGGAGTACTGGATCGTGGATCTCGACGCGCGGCTCGTGGAACGGTGGCGGCCCGACGACGACCGGCCGGAGCTGCTATCCGAGCGGCTCGACTGGCAACCCGCGCCCCAGCACCCACCCTTGTCGGTGAGCTTGTCCGCCTACTTCCGGAAGGTCCTGCGGGACTAGGCAATTTCCCGGCGCGTCCCCGCCGGCGCCGCTCACCGTGTCGCACGTCTGGCACGAGCGCTGGATGCGCAGGAACCGCCTCCGCACCCGGTCCAGCCGCGGTCGAGCGTTCCGCCAGCTAAACTAGACGCATGCGGAGAAACGACCCGGAGCCGGCGTGAAGAAGCTGATGGGTTTTGTGGGCGCCAGCATAGGCGGGTGGCTGGGCTGGTGGCTCGGCGGGAAAGTCGGGATCATGACGGCGTTCATGGCGAGCATGGTCGGCACCGGCGTCGGGATTTACCTGGCCGTCCGCTTTGGGCGCCGGTACGAAGCGTAGGCGGGGCTCGCAGTAGAGGCAAACCCTTTCGAATCGTGGCACCGGCCGCCGGCTGACCCGGTTCTGACCGACCCCTGACCGGCGCGGGTTACAGTGGCCTCCCCTTCCATATAGCACTGCTCGATGGGGGAGCGCCACGCCTCACAGGACCCGCACAATTCTCCAGTCCCCTGCTCCCATGCTTACGCCTTCGCTGCGCCTTGGCCTGGCGGCCACGCTTATCGGCGTGACTGTCGCCTGCAACCCGGAAGAGATCGTCTCGACATCGCCTGAAATCGGCGCACGCCAGGCCCGCGCCCCGCTCGCGGTCGCGCCGCTGCAGCAGCCGCCGCAGGAGCCGCTGGAGACGGCCTACTCTAAGACTTTCGTCCGCAATGCCGGGCGCCCCGACATGTTCACGGAAGCGCTGGACCTCAGCCGCTTCGAAGGCAATTTCGTCCTGACCGTAACGAGTGGCGATGGCAGCGGCGGCAACCGCGTTCGGGCTGGAAGTCTGATGGTGGACGGAGTGGAGCTGCTCAGTCCCGCCAGTTTTGCGGGAGCGACGACGACCTTCACTTTCACTTTCGAGGATGCGCCGGCTACGCTGGAAGTGGTGCTGCTCGGAGCGCCGGGAAGCGCGGTCCGGGTCGAGATCCAGGGCCATCCGAGACGGTGGCGGGTCTGTCCCGGCGAGTCGTTTTTCCGGACCTACCCCACCGTGCAGCAGGCGGTCGCCGCGGCCACCGCGGGCGCGACGATCTGGGTGTGCGACGGCGTCCATACCGCTTCTGCACTGGTAAACAAGCCGCTGACGATCCGGCCGGAGCACCCAGGCGCGGCGACGCTCCGTGACGGGATCGCGCCGGTTTTTCTGGTCAACGGTTTGACCACGGGAATGTTCAGGGTCGTTGATCTCCGCTTCGTGCTGCGGCAGAGAGCGCTTTCCGCGACGGGCACCTGGACCCGTATCGAAATGGACAGCGTGACGATCACCTCCGTCGATTCCGCGAACACCACCGCGATCCGCACCGCGCCGGCCAACGCCGCATCGCAGCTGCACTTGATGCGCAGCTCGATTGCCGGCGTTGCAGGGGGAGTGGTCGCGATGGGCGGCACCGTGAATGTCTCGGAATCCACTTTCGAGCGAACCGGCCAGGCAATATCCACGTTCACGCAAGGGCGCGTGGACGACAACACCTTCAGCTCGTGTGGCATGTCGTGCGTCGTGATCTCTGGCCGGGGTGACGTAACGGTCGCGGGCAACACGATCGTCATACTGGGCGGACCTCGGGTCGGCTCCGCCATTCAGGTCCAGGTAGACGGAGTTTCGCCGGCTGGCCAGGCGCCCATACGCATCGAGAACAACGACATCACCGGCGTCGCGTCCGCGACCCCCGAGCTGCCCGCTTCATGGGTTCTCGAGCGCGGAGTGGGCGTGTTCACGAACGCAGGCTCTGCGGCAGCCTCGATCGTTGTCGGTGGCAACCGTATCTCCCAGGCCCGGGCGGCCCTGGCCGTGTACTCGATAAACGGCACCGTCATCGACGCGCACGACAACATTATCGATGGCGTCTTCACGGGGCTGCACGGCGACGGGAACCCGTTGAACCCCGCGCCCATCAACTCGGTCATCAATTTCCGCCGTAACGACGTCACCAACGCGGTACGCTCCTTCGGCCCTTGGGCCGGCCTGGTCACGCTCGACGCTACCTGCAATTGGTGGGGATCCGCGGCGGGACCCCAAAACATGCTTTGGCCCATCGGCGTCCCGCTTGATCCGGGTGTCTTCACGCCGTGGGCTACGGAGCCCATCGCCGGAAGCACCGTCAGTTGCCCATGAGAACGCGCATCCTCCGGGCCTCGGCAAAACGCGTCGCCCTCATCGATCAACTGCTCGCTGGAGTTGCAATGCCACGCTCTTATCTCGGTTTCGTGTCAATCGCCGCCGTGTGCTGTCTCACGCCAGTTCCGGCGGCAGCCCAGACTTCAGTCGGCGGGGGCTGGGCATTCCTCTGTAGCGATGGCAAGCCGCCGGCGGCGAACGGCAGCTGTAACCGCGGTGGAGCAGCCGGCGGCTCGCAATCAGCGCCGAGCAATCCCGCTGTAAGCGCTGCCGCGCGAAACGCAGAGATCGAACGCGCGAGGCAAAAATTGGCCGCGCAGCGGCAGGCACTGGCTAATTCACGCATGGCACAGGCTGCGCAAGCGGAAAACCAGCGCCGCACTGAAGCTGAGCGGCAGGCGCAGTTCGCGCGGGAAAGAGACGCGAGCATCGGCGGCCTCAAGGGCGTTAGTCGAGAAATCGGCCTGCGGGACGCGGTGCGCGACAGGCCTTCGTCTCGATCGCCTGTGACATCGTCCGGCTTGCGTCCTTCGCAGCGAACCGCCCTGCGGCAGGCGGCTTGCGGGCTTAGCGTGCTGAAGGATGCGCTTGACGGCACCGGAAACGGGTCGGATCTGGCGTCGGCTCTCGGCCAGGCGTCGTTCATCATGGACGGCTCCCGACCGCCTGCAAAGAATTGCACGGAGCCGCCGCAGTGGGAGATGCCGCCCGGCGTCGACGTGCAGGTCGTGGTCGACAGAGCCAGGGCGATTGCGACAAGGGCGCAAGGTCTGGCGCAAACGCCGGAACCCGACCGGCCCGCTCGCGCGCTGACGGCGGACGAGCAGCGTATCCAGGCTGCGTACCGCGCCCAGCAGGAGAACCAGCGGCGATTGAGGGACAAGGACGCGCCGGTCATCGCGGCTCAGGAAAGAATCAACAGCGTCCAGCAGAGAAAGTACGACACCAGGGACGCCAACGCGATCGCGCGCGAGCAACAGTCCAAGGCTGAATTGAGGACGTATGTGAACGCCATCCAGAAACTGCAGGAAGGCAAAGTCGGGGAGTTTCTCGACATGAGCGCGGGCGCTGACGTGGACGCGATCCTCTCCAATTCCTCCACTCCGGGGAAACCATGAAGACTGAGGTAATCCGCAAGAGAACGTACGCTGTTCGTGCAGCCTTGTGCGTCGTGTCGCTTTTCCTGTGCGCGCAGCCCGGCAAGGCGCAGAACACGGAAATCCCGCCGGTACCGGATGGCCTCGCCGACAGCCTGAAGACGATACTGGCGGCGGAACGGCAGGAGCTGGTGGACGAGGAAGCACGCGTGCGAGCGAGCGTGGTCGAGCACGACGGGCAATGCAGACAGGTCACCGCGGGCTCCGCGATGGCCTCGACGTGCGCGGCTCGCCGGGACTCGTTGCGTTCGGCGGCCGCGAAGCTGCGGCAGGAGAAAGAAAAATTCAGCAACGCCGTCATCGAGCTCAACCGGCTCATCGCCGAGGAATCGACGCTATCGCAGGCGATCCGGGCCGCGGTCGAGAGGATGCGCGGCATGCTCGACGAAGTGACGGAAGCGGGCCAGGAGCAGCTGAGTGTCCTTAGCGAACAATTGAAGAACCAGCTCGCGGCGAGAAGGCAGTTCCGCGTGAGGAAGGAAACGATCGTGCTGGGCGTCAGAGGCTGAACGTTACAGAGCGACCTCGCGCTGACGGACCAGCCTTGAGCAGCACGACGCCGATCCACACCCAACCATGACTCAAGAGGAGATCCACCAGATGCTGCGGCGACTGTTCGTACTCGTCCCTTTCCTGATAAGCTCACCGGCACTCGCGCAGAACGGGTCCAATCCCAGCGAAACGTTGCAACAGTACGTCTCCGAGTTGCGGCAGAACACCGACGATGTAAGCCTGCGCGAGCAGATCATCAGAGCCGCGCTTGCGCTCGATCCACAGCCGGCGATCCCCGAAGAAGCGCGGCGCCATTTCGTCAGGGCGGTCACGATTCAGAAGGACGCGACGAGCGAGGCGGATGCGGAGCTCGCGGCGAGAGAGTACCGCGAGGCGCTGCTGCTGGCGCCCTGGTGGGGCGACGCATACTTCAACCTCGGCGTGGCGGCGCAGACAGCAAATCTGTTCGACGAGGCCATCCGTGCATTCAGGCTGTATTTGCTGACGCAGCCGCCGCCTGACGATGCGCGCGACGCGCAGGACAGGATCTACGCTGTCGAGGCAAAAAAAGACGTAGTGCTTAGGGCTGAGAATGACAGGCGCGACAGGGAGGCGCGGGAGCTGAGGGACAGAGAGGCGAGAAACCGCGAGACGCTTCAGCGATTGGTAGGACAGTGGCGCACGATGTTGCCGCTCGCCTCGGGCCGTCATGTACTCGAGGAATGTAATTATTTCAGCTTTCAAACGCGCGGAAACGAAATGGTTGTCACTCAGTACCACACGCCCGACAATAACCCGGGGAATTGCGGGCGCCAGCGCAGACCGCAGGCGCATCTAGCTTTTACGATTGACGGAGACAGAATAATCGCTCGCGTGCTGCCCCCCTTAATGGGAGCAGGTACCGTCCTCACCGGCACCGTGGACTTCAACGAATTCAAGGTTTACGGCCCTGATAACATGAGTTGGGAGCTATATCGTCAAGGCACATATCCCGTTCGACGGCCGGGCGAGTACTGATCACGTCCGCAGACTGCTGGACAAGGACAGCCGCAAAACAAAAGCCCTGACCGTCTTGGTCAGGGCTTTTTCTTTCCCCAATCCACAACGAGCTACAGCTCTTCCTCCGCGAACACCGGCGACACACTGACCTCGGCCTCGGCCGGCGTCAGCGCGAACAACGGCTGAGCCGCGGCCGCCGCCAGCGCGGCCTGCTCCTCCGCCGTCGGCACGTCCGGCCC
>CALMKE010000050.1 GCA_937867645.1 uncultured Gemmatimonadota bacterium
GCGGCCAGCCCCGCGGCTCCGGTCAGCGCAATCGTGATCGCTCCGCCCTTTTTCCCTGCGGCCAGCCCGCGTAACACGTTCTCGGATTTCCCGCTGGTGGTGAGGCCGATCACGATGTCGCCGGGCTGCGTGAACGCCTCCACCTGCCGCTCGAACAGCGTCTCATATCCGAAGTCGTTGGCGATGCACGTGACGGCCGCGGGATCGCACGCGAGCGCGACCGCGGGCAGCGGCCGGCGATTGTCCTTGAACCGTCCGAGCAGCTCGCCGACGAGATGGCTGGCCTGCGTCGAGCTGCCGCCGTTGCCGAACACGATGACCTTACGGCCCGCGACCAGCGCGGCGGCGATCGCCGCGGCGGAAGCGGCAATGGGGGCCGCGAGCGCGGTGAGCGTGTCGCCCGCGACTTGCTGGTGGGCGCGGAAATATTCGGCGATCGCGGATTGCGAGGTCTTCGGCATTTTGTCCCGGGTTCGGTCGGTGCGAATTCTAACGCCGGCCGCGCGGGCTGCGACCCCGCCCGCCGCCGCGTGACTTCGGCGCGCCGCGCTTGTCGCCGCGCTTGCTCCCCTGCCGGGGCCCACTGCCGCGCTTTCCGCCGCCACGATGACGGTCTCCGCCGCCCCCGCCGCCCCCGCGTCCGCCCCGCCCACCGCGCCCACCGTGCCCGCGCGGACGGCCGCGATCTCCGCCGCGCGCCGGCTCCCGCTCGCCTCGCTCGGCGCGCTCCACCTCGTCCTGCGTCCACGGCTGATCCAGCGCGTCCTGCAATTCCTCCAGCGTGTTGGCGCGCACCGCGCCGCGCTGCCCGCGCATCACCATGAACCGGAGCGGCCGGTCCAGCGTCGGCAGCTCGGCTTCGGTCAGCGTGCGCGCGAGCTTCTCCGGCAGGCGCAGCCGCGCGACGCCGCGCCTGTCGCCGACCTCGTCCTCGACCTCGTACCCGATCTCGACCTCCTTGTCGCGGATCGGCACGGTGTCGGGCAGGTCCGCGTACTTTTCGCGCGCGCCCGGCGGAATCAGCGACTCCAAGTCGAGCCGGAGCGGAGCGGCCCGGAAGTCGTTCAGCGACCGCGCGTCCGCGAGCTGCTCTTCGTACATCGCCGTCAGCTCGGCGAGGCCGAGCCGCGGAGTCGCCCCGCCCGAGCGCTTGTAGATCTCGCGAATCTCCTGGATCGCGACGCGATTGCGGTTCACCGCCGCGTGCCGCGCCTCGCCTTTCGCCAGCGCCTCCGCCAGAGCGTGTCGCGTCTCCCGCTCGAGCCCGGGCGGGAACTCCTCGATGGACTCAGACTCGCGCTCCAGCTCGAAGCCGAAATACGTCAGCGTGCGCCGCAGCGTGAGCGGGTTGTGCTTGCGGCGCGAGTCGTACACGACCTCCGCCGGTCCGCGGCGCGCGTGCTTGCGGATCTTCTCCGGCGGGATCTGCGTGCCTTCGATGCCCGCGCGCGGAATGCCGCTGCGGTCGGCGAAATAGCGCAGCGTTCCCGCGATCGGACCCCAGCTTCCGCACACGCTCGTCTTGGACACGCGCGCGCTGTCGCCGCTCGCGGTCTCTTCGTCGATCACCAGGTCGAACGGCATCACTTCGGCGAGCAGCTCCACGAACCTGCCGTACGCGTGATCGCGCGCGAGCGCCATCTTCGACGGCAGCTCCAGGTTGAGCGCGCGGTACACGCTCGCCATCCCGAGCGCCGCGTCCTCGATGGCTTTCACCAGCACGCCGCGCTGCTCGGCCCACTGCTCCACGCTGTCGTCGAACAGGTGCCGCGGCAGTCCGTACACCTGACCGATGTAGCCGCAGCGGGTGAACCCCTCCGCGTACAGGTTGTACGCGGTGAGATGGTCGCTCCCCGGCACGACGAGTCCCTCGAGATTCCGATCGTCGCGCGTCATGCGGTGCAGCGATTCCACCGAGCTCATCACCGCGACGTACGGCACCAGGTCGTCGTCGGCGTGCACCAGCAGCTCCGCCCACGGGCGATCCACCGGCATCGCTTCGACCAGCTTGCCATAGCGCGTGAGGCGGCCGTTCTCGACGATCCCCCGGTCTTCGAGGAGCGCGAGCGCTTTCCTGTACGACTGCTTGTCCAGCGGCACCGGCAGCTCGAGCTCGTCGGCGCGAACGCCGAGGTCCGCGCACGTGATCGCCACGCGCTCGGAGTCGCCCGCGAGCTGGAAGTCGGGCGCGGTCGGGCGCAGCTCGGAGAAGACGATGTTGCGGTCGGAGAGAATGAAAACGCGGCCGTTCTCCACCCGGCCGTGCACGCGTCCCGCCATCTGCAAAATCTCGTTGGCGCCGAGGTGCACGCGCGTGAGCACGTTGCGCCCGCGCTCGATGACGTTGGCGAAGCGCGAGTCGTCGATGACTACCGTGTCGAGCCCGCGCACGTTGAGCGCGCTCTGCCCCGCCGCCGTCATCGCGAGGAGGAACGGCTTCTGGTTGTCCTCCTCCAGGAAGGGCCGGATGATGCGGATCGGCTCGCCGCCGTGATAGAAGGCCGTGTTGATGCGAGGGTACCGCTCCTCGACCTGCTGCGCCGCTTCCTCTACCGCGTTCCGCGTCGGCAGGAACACTCCCACGCCGCGTCTTTCCTTGAGCACGCGCTGCAGAAACCGATCGTCGAGAAACTCGATCGGCTCCTTGTCCACCACGGTCACCTTCGCCGCCTTCGCCGGATCGAACGCGAAGCTCTGCACGACTCCGGAAGACTCGAGGTAGCTCGCATAAAACGACGGGTCCACCGTCGCCGACAGCCAGATGAACCGGCACCCCACGCGCTTGCCGAGCGCGAGGCACAGCTCCAGCTCGGCGGACGTCTGGTGGATCTCGTCCACGACGAGCGTGTCGCTCGCGAGAATGTCGCCGTCCTGGAACCACCGCCGCGCGATGCCGGTGGTGACGATGATCACGTTCCACGTCGGCGTGTCGGGCGTTGCCTCGCGCTCGCGGTTTACTACTCCGACCTTGAGCGGCGCCTTGAGGATGATCTCGGAGATGGGGCGGACCGCGAG
>CALMKE010000051.1 GCA_937867645.1 uncultured Gemmatimonadota bacterium
ACCTCGGCATCGGGCTGCTCATTTCCACGGCCGTGAAGTCGCAGGTCCAGGCCACGCAGCTCGGCTTCTTCGTGATGCTGCCGAACATCCTCCTGTCGGGGTTCATGTTTCCGCGGGAGGCGATGCCGGAGGTCGCGCAGTGGATCGGCCTGGCTCTCCCGCTGACGTACTTCCTGGCTGTTCTGCGCGGAATTCTCCTGAAGTCGGCCCCCCTCGCAGCCATCTGGCCGGAAACGTTGGCGCTGGGGACGATGGCGGCAGTGCTCTTTAGCCTGAGCGTCCTGCGGTTCAGAAAGACGGTTGAATGACAGTGCCACTTGCAGAGACCAAGTGTCCTCCAGAACGGACGAAATATGCCGGACGGCCAACAGCGCCGACTGAGGTTAACTAATTCTCATATAGAGACTTATGGCGCCGAAGGAGTGCTTTCCGAATAGAGTACGGTGGTTGCTTAAACAATTGGCGCCACCAGCTAAGGAGCTGCGATGTACGTCTCCTCTCGTTTTCGTGACATCTTCTCGTCGGGTCCGATCGCGATCCGTCGCCGGAAAGCTCGGGCCCAGCCGGAAGGCCGCGAGTCGATCTCGGATGCCGAGTTCAACCGCCGAGCGGGCGAGCTCCATGTCAGCCTCGTTTGGCTCGAGATCGCCGAAGCGCATCGAAAGGCGGCCAAAGCTTTCACGCCTCAGTTTTTGCGGGCGGAGGATCTTGCGTCGGATGACGGCTAGGTGAACCCCGGAGTTGGACAGGGCGCGCCGCCCGGACCTGACGCATCATCGGCTCGGGCGGCCATACCGGCATTTCACGCGGCGTTCGCGGCGATAGTCCTGGCTGCGTTCGGATTGTACCGCTTGCGGGAGGGCGCGTACGTGGCGGCGATGCAGGAGGACGGCGTCGTCGAATGGCTGTCTTTCTTCTTTTTCGCCGTGGCTGGGTTAGTGGCCATCGTGCGAGCGGGCAGGAGCCGGCGGTTCTTCGACCTGCTGGTAGGCCTGTTTTGCCTTTTTGTCGCGGGTGAGGAAATCAGCTGGGCTCAGCGGCTCATCGGATATGTGCCCCCGGAGCTTTTTCTGGAAAAGAATTTTCAGCAGGAGACGAACCTGCACAACTTCAGCGAGATTTTCGGCCGCCCGAAGTGGATTCTGGCCGCTGCGCTCGCGGGATACGGCCTGCTGCTGCCCGCGGCCGCGCAGGTCGGCTCCGCCCGCGTCCTGCTTCGCCGCATCGGGGCAACGCCGCCGCCGATCGCGTTGGCTCCATGGTTCGCGGTCTGTGTCGGGCTGCTGGCCTGGTACCCGCTCGAGTACACGGGCGAATGGGTGGAGATGCTGGCCGGTCTGCTGTTCGTGGCGGCCGTTGGAGGGAGCCACCTGCCGCTACTGGCCGCGGCTTCGCTCCCGGCAGCGATTCTCCTGGCGTGGCTGAGTGACGCGCGGGGCGCATCGTCTGATCAGCAACTGGCTTGCGCGCGTGCCGAGAGCGCGGCACTGGCGCGGGACGTTGTGCTGTTGGCGGGCGATCGCGAGGAGCTGGGCACCGTCGGCTCGCTCGAGAAGCGAATCTGGAGCGCGGCAGAAGCTGGCTACCTGGACTGGCAGGCGCTCGCCGAATTCCGGAAGATCAGCTGTCCCGGTGAGGAGACCGGCCGGACGCAAGCGCGGCGCAGGTACGGCGTGGATCCATGGGGGAGTCCCTACTGGCTGCAAGTCGGCGAGGGGGTGGAGGAAGATTCCGCCATAGCCGTCTATTCGTTCGGCCCGAACCGGCGCAGGGACCTGGAGCAGGGGGATGACATTCGCGCCATCGGCCGGTGGGACTCAGAGCCGCGGCGCTGACGGTTTGGATGTTGCATTCACGTTTACGAACTCAGTCGGGAGGATGGGCATGAGATCAATCACGATACTACCTCGGCGCGTCCGATCGCTTCCGCTTCTGGCGCTGCTGCTCGCGGGCGTGGCGTGCGATCGCACCCCTGCGTCGGACGAGATGCTGATCGGCACGAATACCTTCCTCGTAGACGAGCAGGTCACGTCGGAGAAATACACCAAGTGGGTCCAGGCGCAGGAGAACTTGAATCGGAACGCGACCGACGCGGACATGATTTCCGCCCAGGACAGATTGGGTATTCGGCGGGCAACGCGCGGCGCGGTGGATTCCGCGGTCAACCGGCTCGAGCAGAACGAGCGAACCCGTCAGGCAATAGAAAGCGCCGGGCTTTCGGTGCGGGAGTACGTGCTGCTCAGTCTGGCGCTGTCGCAGGCGTTCGTGGCTTCCAATCCGGACAGGCCAGTGGTTGTCGAGGGTATTCCGGCCGGCAACGTGGAATTCGTTCGGCAGAATCGGGCGGATTTGGAGCGCTTCCGCCGGTCGTCGAGGTTCCGGGTCGTAGATGACCGCGACACGGACTCCGATGGGCGCAAGGTGAAGCGAAACAGGGACACGGATCGCGATACCGATAAGCGAAAGGGGCGGCGGAGCGACCGGGATACGTAGTCGGCGCGCGAGCCGGTGTTTATCGCGGCTCGGGTGCACAAATCCGAATTCATCCCGGGGGCTGAGGACTGAGGCCGCATAGGTCCTCAGTCCGGAGTCCGCATAGGCCCGGGTGCGTTGACATAAGCTCCGGTCTCGTCTAACTTTACCAGTCTCTGTCGCCCCAGCCGGCAACGGCGGGGCGCCTTTTGTGTCCTGGAGTTTTTGCACCGTGGCGAAGGTTGTTCCG
>CALMKE010000052.1 GCA_937867645.1 uncultured Gemmatimonadota bacterium
GTCACGCCCTCGCGCAGCGCGCCGATCCCGCCGACGGCATCCACCGCGAACCACGCGAGGATGATGACCGCGGTCATCATGATGATGAACTGGAAGAAATCGGTCCACAGCACCGCCCAGAGTCCGGCCGCGACGGCGTACGCGACCGTGATCGCGAAGCAGATTCCGACGGCGAGCCAGGGCGATATGCCGAGCGAGATGGACAGGATCGTCACCATCGCCTTGGTGACCCATCCCAGGATTATCAGATTGATCGGGATCGCGAGGTACAGCGCGCGAAAGCCGCGCAGGAAGGAAGCCTGCTTTCCGCCGTAGCGGACTTCGGCGAGCTCCGCGTCGGTGAGAACCCCGGCGCGCCGCCAGAGCCGCGCGAAGAAGAAGACGGTGAGAATTCCGCTCATCACCATGTTCCACCACAGCCAGTTCCCGGCCACGCCGCGCGACGCGACCAGCCCCGTGACGACGAGCGGGGTGTCGGCCGCGAAAGTCGTGGCGACCATCGAGACGCCCGCGAGCCACCACGGCACGTTCCCGCCGGCGGTGAAATACTCGCTCATGCTCGAGCCGCCGCGCCGCGTGAAGTAGAACCCGATCGCGACGGTCAGCGCGAAATACGCGGCCACGATCAGCCAGTCGAAGATGGAGAAGCCCATATTTCCCGGGTTGGTTTCCGTCCAACCTAGGGCTGGCCTCCCGTTCCGGCCAGAAGGAGAAGCGTGGGATACCGCCGCACCCTGTTCGACCGCTTCGGGCCCGAGGCCGCCGATTACTTGAACGCCTTTCGCGGCGCATTCGTCGCGGCGGGTCTTTTTGGCGCCTACGGCGGCGCGCGCTACGCCAGCGAGCACGACGTCAATCCCTTCCTCGGCGGCCTGCTGGGCTTCGCCGGCGTATTCGTCGTGACCTTCGTCGCGATCATCGGCGTCAGCCGACTCGCCGGCGGCTCCTTCAGCGCCTTCATTCAGCCGCAGGGAACGTACGAAGAGACGTTCTCTTATGAAGATTCCCTGCTCGCGCGCGGACACCACGCCGCGGCGATCGCTGCGTTCGAGAAGCACATCACCCAGGGAACCGGCGGCGTCCCGCTCCTTATCCGGACCGCCGATCTGCACGCGAAGCACCAAAACCCGAAGCGCGCCGCCGAGCTGTACCGCATGGCTCAGGAAACTCCGAAGATCGCGGCGGAGAGCCACATGTACGCCACTAACCGGCTGATCGATCTCTACATGGGGCCGCTGTCGAACGCCGATGCGGCGGTGTCGGAGCTGCGGCGGCTCATCGCCATGCACCCGTCGTCGGATGCGGCGAAGCACGCGCGGGCCGCGCTCGTGAGCCTCAAGCGGCAGCTGCGCTCCGAGTCAGCCGAATGATCGGGCGTCCCGGTTCGAGGGCGGCCCGTGTAGCTTGTAACGCGTGAAATCGGAGCACTACGTTCCCGACGGCGATCCGCTCGCGCGGAAGCTCGCGGCCTCACTGGGCACCACCTACGAGCTGAAGCGCGAGCTCGGCGGCGGCGGGATGTCGCGCGTCTTTCTGGCGCACGACCGCTCGCTCGGCCGGGACGTCGTCGTGAAGCTCCTCCTGCCGGAGCTGGCCGCGGGAATCTCCGTCACCCGCTTCCGCCGCGAGATTGCCATCGCGGCGCGGCTGCAGCACCCGAACATCGTGACGGTGCTGACCGCCGGCGAAGCCGACGGCCTGCCGTACTTCACCATGCCGTTCGTGCGGGGCGAGTCGCTCAGGACGCTGCTGGAGCGGGGCGAGCGGATAGAAGTGCGGCGCGCGATCAGAATACTGCGCGACGTCGCGTGCGCGCTCGCGCGAGCCCACGAGGAAGGAGTGGTGCACCGGGACATCAAGCCGGCCAACATCCTGCTTTCCGGGGGCGCGGCGATGGTGACCGACTTCGGCGTCGCCAAAGCGCTGTCTTCCTCGCGCGATCCTGATGAGGAGCGGCATGGGGACTCGACCCTTACGGTCACCGGAACCTCACTCGGCACTCCCGACTATATCTCGCCCGAGCAGGCGACCGCCGATCCGGCGATGGATCACCGCTCGGATATCTACTCCTATGGGATTACCGCGTATCACCTGCTGGCCGGCCAGACTCCCTTCCCGCGCGGGTCGCACCGCGAGACGATCACGGCGCATCTCACCAAGACGCCGGCGCCGCTCGAGACCGTTCGGCCCGATCTGCCGCCCGCGCTGAGCGCGCTGGTGATGCGCTGCATGGAGAAAGACCCAGCCGCGCGCCCGCAAACGGCGGAGTCGATCGTGGAGGATCTCGATCGGATTTCGCCGGACGCTCCCGTCAGCGCACTGGCGGTCGCGCGCGCGCGTCGCCCGGCATGGATGAGTCGCGCGGTAATCGGGCTTCTCCTCGCGACTTCGCTCGGGCTTGCCGCGTTCAATTACATGACGAGCCGCGCGCCAGCGGCCGAGCGCGCGACGACCGAGCAGTCAGTCGCGACCGGCGTTCCGAAAGCGCGCGCCGCGTACGAGCGGGGGCTCGATTACTACCGCCGCTCCCGGCAGGACAGCGCGAACGCGCCGTTTCTCGGACCTGCCATCGAGGCGTTCGAAGAGGCGGTGCGGCTGGACCCCCGTTACGCCAAGGCTTTCGCCAAGCTCGCCGAGGCGAGGTTCTGGTGGTCCACGCTCGATCCGTCCGACGAATCCAGGTTCGCTCTGTTCAACCAGGCGCTGGACAGCGCTGTGGCCCTCGATCCCGCGCTCCCGGAAGTGCGCGCGGCGCAGGCGCTCAGGCTGGACCACTAAGGAGAAAACCCGCCCGCGTACGCTGTAGGCGGGATTGCAGCGGCCCGAGGAGGACTGACTTGCCCCGCGCGCCCGGTTACCTGACGATCATGATGTGCGCCCACGGCTTCCCTGGGTACATCAGCCACGGCGTCCCGCGCAGCGCGTCTGTGGTGAGCCCAGTGGATTTCGTGGTCGCGCCCGGCATGTAAACGACGTCCAGATACGACGGGCTCCTGATCGTCGCCGTGGCCGCGTCCACGCTGTCGCTCGCAGCGAAGATCTGGTACAACACCGCGTGCGCCGGCATCCGGATCCGGCCGGCGCGAATGTCGATGAGCCGCAGGCTGTCGGTCAGCTCGCGCTTGTTCCCATACCGCGCGCGAATCTCCCGGCCGCGCGCCATGAACGGCTCCAGCGATTGGTGGTAGCAGGCCGCGTGGAAGCGCGGCTCCTTCGGATCGTCGGCCAGGCAGATGATCCCGTTGTCCCCGACCCGCAGGCGCACGAGCTGGCCGTCGGGACGATAGCCGAGCACCGTGGACGCTTCGCGGAAGCCCTGCGGAGCCGGCAACACAGCGAGCGCGATCTGCTGGGCGGGTGGTAGAACATCTACGCGTTCAGTCTGAGCCGCGGCGATCGCCGGAGCTAATCCAGCGGCGAGGGCGATCAGATACTTCATGGGCTGCATCTCCTTCATGTGATTCACGTGGACGCGGATCCTTCGGCAGCGAAAGTACATGTCGCGCTGCCTGACAGCCAGCCCGCCACCGACTGTCGTCTCGGGCGCGGCGTTAAGCGCCGACGCCCGCCGAAAGAGCGTGCCGGCCCGCCGGCATCACATGATCCACCGCAGCCCCGCCTGCACCTGCCGGGGATCGCCGAGCCCGCTCCGGATCGTGCCGTCGAAGTTGAACAGCAGCGATGTCGCCGCCGGATCGCGGAAGTTGTCCGAGTTCGTCACGTTGAACACTTCCAAAATCGCCTCGACCCGGCCGCGCCCCCGGTTCTCGAAGGCGCGGGTGAGCCGCACGTCCCACGAAAAGAAGGCGTTCTCCTTGCGCAGGGTGTTGCGCAGCAGGATCGAGCCGTCGGCGCAGATTCGGTCTCCCGGGCCAGTCGCGCGCTCGCCCGTGCCCTTGTTGCCTGCCCCGCACTTCTCCGAGGTCGGCTGCGCCGAATACGCGCTGAGCCGGTTGTTCATCTCGACCGCCCACGGCAGACGCGCCAGCAGCCAGGCGTTGAACCGGTGCCGCTGATCCCGGTCGCTCCAGTTGTATTCCCGGTCCAGCCGGTTCGCGCGCGCGTATCGGAAGCTGAACGGATCCCGCTCGTTGTCGTCGTCCGACTTGTCGAACGAGAGCGTGTAGTTCCCTTCGAACTGCAGCCGCGGGTGCGGCGTTCCCTGAAGCCCGACGGTGACTCCGTTGTACCGCGACTTGGCGCTGCTCTCGACCACGGTCAGCGTGAAAATTCCGTTGGATCCGCCCGGCTCGAGCCCGCTGCTCCACGGGCTCCCGAACACCGCGTCATTTCGATTGATGAAACGCGTCAGAAAATCAGTGCGGGCGTGCGTGAAGCTCACCGACCCCGCGAGACCGGGACGCAGCTCCCACTCGTAACCAGCTGTCGCGCTGATCGTGCGCGGGTTGCGAAAATCCTGGTCGAACACAAACACGTCCGGGAAGAACACGGCGCCCGGCGCCGCCAGCAGCTCGTCATAGTCCGGGGGCGCGCCGAGAATTCCGCGGAGCGCGCTGTTGCGGAACAGCGTCTGCCCGATCGATCCGTTGGTGCTGCGCGAGCTGGCGAGGTTGAGTCCGGGAATTCTGGCGTAGAACATTCCGCCGCTGGCACGGACCACCTGCTTGCCGTCCCCGCCGACGTCCCAGGTCATGCCGAAGCGCGGCTGAAACATCTTCCAATCCGACGGGATCGTGCCGTCCGACGGAAACCGGTACGTCCCCGTGGAATTCGTAACAGACTGGCCGATGAACGGGGCGAAGAAAACCTTGTCGGGCGGCGTGATGGGATCGGGCTGTACCTGCGCCTCCCACCGCACGCCGTAGTTCAGCGTGAGCCGGGGCGTCGGCTTCCATGTGTCCTGGATGTACGCGGCGAGATCGTGCTGCGGGATGGCCTGCGTTCCCGCCTCTTCAACCGAGCGCCCACCTACTCCCACCTGCTGCAGGTACAACAGAACCGGCCCGGTTATCGTCGCGCCCGACGGGCAACTACCCGTGTTGTTGCTCGACCCGTCGGAACACTCGACGTAGCCGTTGCCGTTCGTGACGTAGTTCCGGAAGCCGCTGACGCTGCTGAAGATGAACCGGCCGTTGGCGAAGCCGATGAACGTCTGCTTCGCCTCGACCCGGTTCCATTCGGCTCCGGCCTTGATGAGGTGGTTTCCTCTCAGCCACGAAACGTTGTCCAGCACCTGGATCCGCGTGTCATACGCCTTGATGGGCAGGAAGAACGGCAGCCCGAACCGGAAGCCATACTCGAAGTCCATCCCGGTGTCCGGGAAGGGACGGTTCCCGCCCGGCATCATCGGGCCGGCGTACGGGCGGGGCCTGTCTTCACGGGCCAGCTGAAAGCGAAACTCGTTGGACACGCTGGCGGAGAGCTGCGACGCCAGGCTGCCGTTGAAGGCGTGCGAATAATCCTTCTCCACGCCGTTCGCGCTGCGCCCCCAGGTATCGACATCGAACGTGCCGTTCACCTGCCTGGAGTTCGTATAGTTGTATTTCAGCGCGGCGTTGTGCATCGGATTCAACCGCCAGTCGAGCTTCACCAGCAGCGCATTCGCATCGTTGGTGCGCTCGATGGCGCCGAAGTCGTCGCGCAGCACTCCGCCGAACGCGCTCCCGAGAAAGCTCGTCAGCTCGCTCAACTTGGCGGACTGCGGCCGCGCCTTCTGTTTCGTCTCGTCGTATATCTGCTGGTCGTACGCGATGAAGAAGAACGCCTTGTCGCGGCGCAGCGGGCCGCCGAGCGTGAACCCGAACTGGTGCTGCGTGAAATCGGGATCCAGCTCCACCGTTCCGTGCCGCGCGTTCTGCGACAGCGCTCCGTTCTTCAGGTAGTAGTGGGTGGATCCGCGCAGCTCATTCGTCCCCGATTTCGTGAGGACGTTCACGAAGCCGCCGCTGGAGCGGCCGAACTCTGCGTTCGCTCCCTGCGAGATGACGACGACCTCCTGCACGGCATCGAGGTTGAAGGTGAACGCGGGCCGCTGGCCGCCGCGCTGCTCGCCGAAGAACGGGTTGTTGAAGTCCGCTCCGTCCACCGACACGTTGTTGTGAATTCCGCGCTGGCCGGCCACCGACAGCTCATCGCCGTCCGGGCCCTGCACGATCGCGACGTTCGGCGTGAGCAGCGTGAGGTTGAGATAGTTGCGCCCGTTGTTCGGCAGGCCGGAGACGACTTCGGCGGAAAGCCTCGTCGCCGCCTCGGTCTCGTTCGGATCCACCAGCGGGCGAGCTCCCTCGACGACCACGGTGCCCAGCGTCGTCGCCTGGCGAGCCATCGCGATTTCGAGGTCCACGGCCTGGCCCAGGCTGACCCGAAGCGCGGGACGGCGGACCGGCGTCATGCCGAGCGCGCGAATGTTCACCTCGTATGTGCCGACCGGGAGCAGCGTCGCCGCGAACGACCCGGTGTTGTTGGTGGCGATCGTGCGCTCGAAGTTGGTCGCGAGGTTGCGCACCGTCACGGTCGCCCCGACGACCGGCGCGCCCGCCGAATCGGTCACCATTCCGCGAATGACACCGGTGGTGGCTTGTGCCTGCGCCCCGAGCTCGCTCGGAAGGATTGCCAGGCATGCGAGAAGAAAGACGACAGCGCTGCGGGACGCGGTGGACAACGGGCGAACCAGCATGGGTCGGCCTCCGGTGCCAGGGTTGAATTGCGGCGCAACGATGCCGGTTACGTGTCAGTCTCGCAAGGTCGGCCTGCGCTGGTTATTGGGCGGACTCAGCTGATTCAGACGTTCACCGTCAGCTCGGCCGTATGCCGCAAGCGTTCGACTCGCGCGCGCTCGCGCCGGAAGACTCAGCTGTGACCGGCGATCGGATGGGGCTCGTATGGCGCCTCCAGGCGCGAGATTTCCTCCGCGGAAAGCTCCAGCTCCACGGATTTGATCACGGCGTCCAGATGACTCGCCTTGGTCGTACCGACGATCGGCGCGGTCACGGCCGGCTTCGACAGCAGCCACGCCAGCGCCACCTCCGCGGGGCTGACGCCGCGCTCGGCCGCCACCGCCTGCACCGCCTCGACGATCTCCCAGTCGGCGGGATTGGTGTACAGCGAGTGGCCGTACTCGTCGGTCTTCGCGCGCTGGGTTGACGCGCGGTCGTCGAGCGAGCGGCGCGCTCCCGCCAGATACCCGCGCGCGAGCGGGGACCACGGCAGCAGCCCGATCCCTTCGGCCGCGCACAGCGGATTCATCTCCCGCTCTTCCTCGCGATACAGGAGGTTGTAATGATTCTGCATCGTGACGAAGCGGGCCCAGCCATTCCGCTCGGCAACGCTCAACATCCGCGCGAACTGCCAGGCGTACATCGAGCTGGCGCCGATGTACAGCACCTTCCCGCTATGCACCAGATGATCCAGCGCGGCCAGGACTTCCTCCATCGGCGTCTTGCCGTCCAGCCGGTGGATCTGGTACAGGTCGATGCGCTCCAGCCCCAGGCGCCGGAGGCTCGCCTCGCACCCCTGAATGATGTGCTTGCGCGACAGACCGCCCATATTGGGGCCTGCCGTCATGGGCCAGTACACTTTGGTGGCAACGATCACTTCGTCGAGCTTCGCCATGTCGCGCAGTGCGCGGCCGGTGATCTCCTCACTCACGCCGAGCGAGTACATGTCCGCCGTATCGAAGAAATTGATGCCCGCCTCGATCGCCCGCTTGAAGATCGCGCGCGCATCCTGCTCTTCGACGACCCACGGCCGCCACGCCTTGCTGCCGAACGTCATGCAGCC
>CALMKE010000053.1 GCA_937867645.1 uncultured Gemmatimonadota bacterium
ACCCACAGCGTCGTTTCGGGCTTCTACGTCGTCACCGAACGCGTCGTGGTCATCGTCATGCAGCGCGACCGGCAACAGCAGGTAGTTGCTCCTCTCCCCAGGTCACAGACGTTCGCCGGAAATGCGTAGTCCTCCCGTTTCGGTTGGCTGCCAGCTTGGCTGCCAGGCCCCACCGGCGCGTCAGCTCTGCTGGGTCTCTCCCGATGCACCGATGCTCCCGAACTCCGCGCCGCCCGTGGCTGCTGCACGGCGCTCCTGCACCGCTTCCCGCCTCCGGACCGGCGCGGACCTCAGGACGTGTGCGTCGGCCGCTTGTCCCTGTCGAGCTCCTTTTGTGGGCCTTCCGGGGAGGTTCGGCCTCCACCACCCTCTCGCCGCCTGCGGCGAAGTTCCGGACAGCCACCGCCCTACGCCGGCCTAGAGTCCTCCCCCTGGGAGCAGGAGGGGGCTCGCGCCGCGTCGGCTCGGGCCGGCTGCCCGGGCCTGTGCGCGTCGCCGCGGGCAAGACTCCACCTATGGCCGCGGGCAAGACTCACAGACCGTCACGGGCAAGAGTGATCGCTCAAGCGGACCTCATCCTCAGATCCTCAAGCACGCGAGCAAATAGCTTGAAAAGCCGCGGCGACCACGCTCATTGACGACAGCCACGTTCCGGTGCGAGGTTTCGGAAAGATCCGACCCAGGGGGCACGCTATGATTCGTCTTCAGCAACGAGTCGTTGTTGCGTTGCTGTCGACAGGATTCTTGCTGTCGGTGGGACTCCCCACGCTCGCGACGCATGGCAGCTTCGACGGGCTTGTACCGACCTCGAACTACCCGTTCAGCGCCTGCTCTACAAGCACTCCGGTTGTTTGCCAGACCGATAACACCGAATTGACAGTGTTCCGCGGGAGCACGCTCAGTGCTGCGGCCAGCAACAACATCACGACGGCACTGAACAGCTGGTACGACATCACCGATCTTAACGTTCAGTACGGGGTCGGCTATACGACCAACGGGTCGCCAACCGACGTCGCGTATGGAATCAGTGGCTCCGTGCCCGCGGGGAATGTGGCCTATTACTACTGCGCGATTGGCGCGGGAGGATGGAAATGCGATCAAGGCATCGTCAATTTCATTGACAATTCTTGGGCAACTAAGGGCATAGCCTGTCATGAGACAGGCCATGCTGTGGGCCTGGTGCACGGCCAATACGGCGTACCCAGTCTGAGTAACGAAGACACTCGCTTGGAATGCATGCGTGTCCCGACACCGGACATCGGCAACGGTGACTGGAACCGGCATCAGATCAATGACGCTTACCCCAACTAGATGAGGGGGGCAACGGTGTCCGCTGAATGCAGGATCCCGCGCCTCGTAGTTGCTGTTGTAGCAGCGATGCTTCTCACGGTCGTCGGCTGCGCCGTTCGCCCTGATGCAGCGTCCACGGCGAACAACACTGTCGCCGTAGCAGGCAGTCAGACCTTCCCCGCGTCATCGGAGAGTGATTGGGTTTCCTATCCGTCCGAACTTGCAGTCGTCACTGTGACAGACGAGCGGGAGTTGCCCGCAGATGGCGTGCTAGCTGATATGGGGTACGGGTATCTGGGGCGAGCCGTAGCCGTGCGGGTCGACTCGGTCTTGTGGCGAGATCCTCGCGAGCGTGCGGTGCCGCGCAAGTTTGAAATAGTCACGTGGGGCTGGATTGTCGGACAGGACGGTACGCGTCGCGAGGCAAAGCCGTCGGATTCTCCGCGGCTAGAGGTCGGTCGTCGCTACGCAATCCCGCTTACATACGCCGACGACCGCATTGGGCCTCTGAGTGATCACTCAGTGGCACCGCTGGACGGAGGGGACATTATCCGGCTTGACCCAGGACAGATTGACGAAGTTCTGGAGAAGTACGATCAACAGGCAGTGTCCGCGCTGCGATCAGCAATTCAATCTGCCACTCCCGATCCGCGGGCCGAACGGCATCGTGACCTGCCGCCTGCGCAGCGCGCCCGCGTGGTGATACAGGAGCGGTACGACGCCGAGAAGGGGAACGGCGGCTGACGCTGGAGCTAAACCTGAATCCGTGGAAGGGATGAGTGTGTCCTCGGCGCGTCGAACGTGAAAGTGCCTTCTGGGTCGAGAGAATCTGGTCTGCGAGGACAAAGATTCCGACTCGATCCGGAAGGCACTGTCAGTGA
>CALMKE010000054.1 GCA_937867645.1 uncultured Gemmatimonadota bacterium
ACGTGCGCGGCGCACACCAGCACGAAGCCGAATGCGGCGAGCACCCGGAACCGCATGCGCCTCACCGCTGCACCCTGGACATCGCCCTGCCGAGCCACAGCCCGAAAAACGCGGAGATAGTCGCGGCGAGCAGAGTCCAGATCATGCTCTGCGCGAAGTCCATCGGCGGGACCGTATTCCAGTACTCATAGCGCCACGGACCGACGCGCGTGGTGTAGTCCCATTTGTCCATGGCGAAGAACCAGTTCCTCGCCGCCGGCGAGAGCAGGAATACGGACCAGTACCAGTGCACGAGCAACATGACCGCGACGAACCCGATGCCCATGCTTGGCGCGAGCAGCCAATCCTTCATGTGCCGCAGGCGCGGCAGCGCCAGATCCAGCAGAAAAGCCGGAACGATCAGCAGCAGCGGAAACGGCGGCGGGACCATGCGCGTGACCGGGTTGTAGATCGGCGCGAGCAGCGGCGTCGCGGGCACCAGCTGGAGAATCCAGATCAGCACGGCGACGAGCGCCATGTAGATCGCCGCCACCGTCGTAGCCGGCCAGCGCAACCGGCTCGCGCGGGACGTTCCGATGAGCGCGATCGGCAGCACGATGGCGGTCATGCGGTAGAACATCGGCGCGCGCATCTCGTTGCCGTAGCCGGCGTCTTCGATGATCACCGTCGCCATCATCGTCAGGAGTATTCCGGCGCTTGCGGCGTAGATCAGCCTGAGCCGCGTGTCCTGCGATCCGCGATTCTGCGCCGAGACCGCCATCAGCATCGCGCCGATCTGGATTCCCATCATGCCCCACGCGAGCACCATGTGCGGCGGACTGATGATCTTGACGTCGAGGCCGTATGCGTTGTGCCACCAGTTGTCGAACGGGGCGGACGCGATCATCATCGCCGTTCCCCAGATGCAGACCCAGGCGCCGAGCGGACCGTAGAATCCCCACACCCGGACCGACCGGGCCTTCATCAGCGGATCCGCGCCGAACGTCGTGCGCAGAACGAGCCACCCGCAGCTGATTCCCGCGACCACCGCGGCCAGCTGCTCCAGTACGTGCGGCGGGCTCCAGAACGTGTCGCGGCCGATGGTGCGATGCCACGAGATATCCCATATCAGCCCGACCACGATCGCCGCCGAGGCGAACAGCGTCGCGTACGACGGCCAGAGGGGGCTATTGGCTGTTGACTGCTGGCTATTGGCTAAGGGCACTGTGGCTGTGGCCATGCGCGGTCCTCCGGGAGCCTAAAATACCACGCCTCCGTGGGGCGCGGACACGCCCTCCGACTCCTACGATCTGATAGCGCGGGGGGTTCCCGCCGGCAAAGTTTGTGGCGTGTCGAGCATCGATCTCAATGCCGATCTGGGCGAGGGGTGTGGCTCCGACGACGAGCTGCTCACGCTGGTCTCGTCCGCCAGCATCGCGTGCGGCGCGCATGCCGGCGACGAGCGAACCATGCGCGTCGCGATCGAGCTGGCGCTCGAGCGTGAAGTGTCCATTGGGGCCCACCCCGGATACCCTGACCGCACCGGGTTCGGACGGGTGGAAACGGGCGCAACGCCCGACGAGATCAGAACTTTCCTGCTCGCGCAGCTGGAGACGTTCGCGGCCGCGTGCCGGGGAGCGGGCGCGCGATGCCGGCACGTGAAGCCGCACGGCGCGCTGTACAATCGGGCCATGGGCGACGCGGCGGCGGCGGAGAGCATCGCGCGCGCGGTGGCCGGCTTCGACCCTTCGCTCGTGATTCTGTGCATGCCCGGGAGCCGCTTGCACGAAGCCGCTGATGCGGCCGGACTCAGGATCGCGCGGGAAGCGTTCATCGATCGGGCGTACGCGTCCACAACCGCGCTCGTCCCTCGTTCGAGCCCGGCCGCCGTGATCGATGATCCCGCGATCGCCGCCTCGCGCGCGGAGCGGATGGTGCTGTCGCGGGTCATGACCTCGGTGGACGGCGTGGACCATGAGCTGAACGCGGAATCTCTGTGCGTGCACGGCGACAACCCGAAAGCCGTCCCCCTGATGCGCGCGGTGCGCTCGGCGCTCGAGCGCGCGGGCGTCACGATCGCTCCCTTCCACGGATGAGCGGGAAGACCCCGCCGGTCACGTTCGCGCCGCTGGGCGACAGCGCGATAATGGTGACTCTGGGAGGGGTGATTGACCGCGAGCTGAACCGGAGAGTGCATGCATGCGTCCGCCACCTCGCGCGCTCCGCCTGGCCCGAAGTGAGCGACATCGTGCCGGCCTACTCATCCTTCGCGGTGCACTATGACCCGCTCCGCGTGACCTCGGCGGGAATCACCGACCGCGTTCGCGCGGCCCTGCGCGACGTCCCACGCGACGATGCGGAGACGGAAGGCTCGCTGGTCACGATCCCGGTCCGATACGATGGCCCGGACCTCGAGGCCGTGGCGGATGCAACCCGCAAGAACGTGGAGGAGGTCATCGCGCTGCACAGCGCCGGCTCGTACCACGTCTACATGATGGGATTCGCTCCGGGCTTCGCCTATCTCGGAGACCTGGATCCAGCGCTGCATCTCCCCCGCCACGCGACTCCTCGGACGCGCGTACCCAGCGGATCGGTGGGGATCGCGGGGGCGCAGACGGCAGTGTATCCGGTGGAGACCCCTGGCGGCTGGCACCTTATAGGCAGAACGGACCTACTCCTGTTCGACGCGCAAAGAGATCCACCCGCGCTCCTGCATTCCGGTGACAGAGTGAAATTCGAGCGGATCGAATGAGTGTCACCGTCGCGCGCATGACCGGTCTTGCGACGGTGCAGGACGGTGGCAGGCCTGGCTTCCGGGCCGATGGCGTCCCCCTGTGCGGCGCGATGGACCTCGCGGCCCTTTTTCTCGCCAACGAGCTGGTGCGAAATCCCGGGGACGAAGCGGCCATAGAATGGGCGCTCGCCGGTGGAGCGCTTCGGTTCGACTCGCCGGCCGTCGCGGCCGTAGCGGGCGCGGAGGTAGAGCTGACGTGCAACGGCGCGTTCGTCGCAAACAACGTCGCGCTCGAGCTCGATGCAGGCGACGAGCTCGCGATCGGCGGGTTTGTGCGTGGCGCGTACGCATACGTCGCGGTACGCGGAGGAATCGCGGTGCCCAAAGCGCTCGGCAGCCGATCCACGTATCTCGCCGCCGGCTTCGGCGGACTCGGCGGCCGCCGATTGCGCGCTGGCGACGTGGTGCCGTTCGGGACCGCGGCAGAAGGTAAGCGTCGCGTTTCGACGACTTCACCCACGCCGGGGGAAAGAGGCGTCATCCGCACAGTCCGGGCTATCGAAGGCCCGAACGCGGAAGCCTTCACCGTGAGCTTCCGTGAAGCCTTTTGGAGGGACGAGTTCACGCTATCGGCAAACTCGAACCGCACCGGATATCGGCTCGAGCGCACGGCGCAGCAGGATCACGCGGCCCGGAGCGCGCCGTCGGAGCCGGCATGCGTCGGCGCGATCCAGGTTCCGGACGGCAACGGCGCCATCGTACTGATGGCCGACGGTCCCACGGTCGGCGGTTATCCCAAGATCGGCGTCGTGGCCGCCGTGGACATTCCGGCTCTCGCGCAGTGCGTCCCCGGCGATCGCGTACGCTTCGAGCTGATCGCTGTGGATGAGGCGCAACGGCTGCTGCGGACGACCCGATCGCTGGCCCGTCCCCGAGCGCGCGCGTAGTATTCAAGAGTTGAATCCCTCGAGGTGACCATGCGCCAACGCCTGAATCGGAGCTCGTTGCCGTTGTTCGCCGGAGCCGCAGCTCTGCTTGGCTGCTCACCCGCGATCGTGCCGGCGCAGCAGCCTCCTGCCGCTCCGCCCGCCGCCGCAGCCGCACCCGCCCCGCGTCCCGGCCCGGAAGTCGGATCGATCGCGCCGGATTTCTCGCTGCCCGCGGCGACGCGGTATGGGCTGATGGCTGAGCCGTTCCGGCTGTCGCAATTTCGCGGACAGGCTGTGGTGCTAGCGTTCTTCAGCCGTGCCCGAACCCGTGGCTGAACGATTCAAATGGAGGCGTACCGTGATCAGTACGCCACGATCTTCAATAACGGCCGCGGAATCGTACTCGTAGGCATCAGCGCGGACGCGGATACCACGCTCGCCGCGTGGGCGCGAGAAAGCTCGTTCCCGATGCTGTTCGCGAGCGACACGACAGGAGCGGTCGGAACCGCGTACGGCGCGTTCGACCCCGCGCACCGCATGGACGACCGTTCGTTGTACGTGATCGACAAGGATGGAAAAGTCGCGTACACCGCGCGCCCGTTCCGGGCCCTGTCGGCCGCGTCGTACAAGGAGCTGGAGGACGCGCTCGACCGGATAGCGCCCCTGCCCGCCGACACTACGAACTAGCCGTCGTCGAGGTCGTCGAGGTCGTCGAGGTCACCGCGAACTCGGCGGCTCGAGGACGATTCTCACAGCGTGACATCCCCTCTCGCCTCCGAAGTGGAGAATTTCCGGGCGGAAGTCGCGCGCGATGACGGCGGGGAAGATCCTACAGCGCCTTGCGGACCGCGGCGACGAGGTCCTGATCCCCACCCACGCCGGTGTACACGATTCGTCCGCGCCGATCCAGCACCACCACGTAAGACGTGGCGGGAACGTTGAACCGCTCCACGGCTTCGCCTCTCGCGTCGTACAGCACAGTGTGCGTGAACTTGTGCGCCGCGGAATACCGGCGCACACGCTCGATCGATTCATTCACCGAGACGGCTACCGCGACGAACTTCACGCGCGACCCGTACAGCCGCTGCGCGCGCGCGAACGAGGGCATCAGCTCGCGACAGGTTGCGCACCAAGCCGCCCAGAATTGGATGAGTACGGGACCTTTGCCCACGTACTGCGCAAGCGAAACGTTGCTCCCGTCGAGCGCCTGCACAGATGCGACCGGCGCCATGCTCCCCACGCGCAAGCCGAAGTCCTGCGCGTGGATCTCGCTGCCCGCGAGCCAGGCAGCCGCAACGACCAATGAGGCAAGCTTCAACATCATGAGTACCTGGTAGGAAAGCCCGGTGCCTGCATCCCGTGAGGGCCGCTATATCAACAGCCGTCCCATCTGTATCAGATAATACTCCGCAACCCCCAGCATGATCACCGCGAAGCCCCGCTTTACCCAGAGCATCCAGGGCCCCGCCCTGGGAAGCCGGGCCGCGTGGCCGCTGGAAAGGCCTACCACCACGAGCAGCGCGCACATCCCGAGCGAAAAAACGAACAGATAGATGAAGCCGAGGAGTCCGCTGCGGGTAGTGCCGACCCAGGTCAGCACGGCCGCCATCACGGGCGCCGAGCACGGCGCGGCGACCAGTCCCGACGCGGCGCCCATTCCGAACGCCGCGCCGTACCGCCCGCCCCCGCCCCCCCCGACACCCGCGGCCCGCGCCATCAGCGTCCGCGGAATCGGCAGCGGCAGGACGTCCAGCATCACCAGCGCCGCGTACACCAGGAGGTTCGCCATCCCGAAATACAGCCACGGATTCGTGCTGATCGAGCCGAACAGCGAGCCTGTGAGCCCGGCGATCGTCCCCAGCGCGGCATACACCAGCGCCAGCCCGATCACGTAGGAGAGCGTCAGGCCCGCGGCGGTGAAGCGCGAGGCAGGTACGCCGCCCAGCGAGCTCCCGCCGACGATGGCCGCGGTGATCGGGATCATGGGATACACGCACGGCGTGAGGCTCGTCAGGACGCCGGCCGCGAACAGCAGCGGGATCGCCAGCGCCGGATTCGCCGACAGGTTGGAGGCTATGGCCGCAACATCCATCAATGAAGCATATGGAGTGTCCTTATCGCGCGCTCCTCTCTTTCGCTGTCCGCTTCTCGGTCGCGAGCAATACCTCCTTCCGCTCCAGGCCGAAACCGTAGCCGCCGAGCGAGCCGTCGTTGCGCACTACGCGATGACAGGGGATCGCCAGCGCCACGGGATTCGTCGCGCACGCGCGGGCGACGGCACGCGCCGCCCGCGGCGCTCCGATGGACTCGGCCACCTCGCTGTACGACCTCGTCTCGCCGTACGGGATCGCCTTGAGCGCGCGCCACACGCGGAGCTGAAACGCGGTGGCCCGGATGTCGAGCGGGAGATCGATCTCCTGCCGCTCCCCGGTCACGTGGGCAAGCATCGCGGCCGCGAATGGCGACACCTCTGAGGCGCGCTCCAGCTTGGCGTTCGGGAACTCGCCGCGAAGCGCCGCGACCACCGCATTCAATGAATCCCCGATCTTCACGGAGCAGAGACCGCGCGCGGTCCACGCGACTAGAATGCGTCCCACGGGTGAGGGCGTCACCGCGTACTGTATCTCCGCGCCGTCGCCGCCCTTGCGGTAGGTGGCGGGCGTCATCCCCAGGGCGCCCACGGCATTCTCATACGCTCGGCTGCTGGAGCCGAACCCCGCTTCGTAAGTGGCTTCGCTCACGGTTCTCCCGTTCCGCATGGCGGACTTGAAGTGTTGATGGCGCTTCATGCGCGAGTATTCGGCGGGCGACAGTCCCACCAATCGCTTGAAGGTTCGCTGCAGGTGCGACGGGCTGGCGCCTACCTTCCGCGCGAGCGCCTCGAGCGTGATTCGTGTCGTGGGGTGCTGGTCGAGATATTCGCGCGCGCGGCGAGCCAGGCCCTCCGCTGCCGCGATCGTCGCCCCCCGCTCCCTTCGCTCGTTCGCTGCTACCGGCATGGAGGTGAAGCTATGGCGACCGCCAGCATCGGGCTATCCGATTCTTGCTCACGTTAATCCAATCTTCATTAAGCCGGATTCATCGAAAGTTCATCGAAAAGTGTGCACGGAATTGCGAATGATGCGTCTACTCTCTGTAGGCAACAAACAGGAGGAGACATGCGCACGCTGCATCTCATCGAATCGGCCCACGACGGTCACGCGACCACGGGAATGCACTCGTTTCTCAGCATCTCGGCGCACGCCGCGATAATGGTCGCCGCGCTGTACGCGACGACCCGCCCGGCAGTGGAACGCGAGCCGGTCCCCGACACGAGGGTGTACTTCACGCCTCAGCGGCCGGCGACCGTGGTTCCCAGCGCGCCCGCCGCGAGGCCCGTTACGCGGAAGCCGGCGGCGGACGTGGTGGCGCAGCCGAAGGCGGCGCCGGCGCCCTCCACCGCGCCCGCCGTTCTGCCAGCCACGGAAGCGCCGCTCGCGGATCCGTCCGTGAGCGCGCCCGCCGAGCCCGTGCCGGGGAGCGATGCCGGTGTCGCCGGTGACGCAATGCCCGGCCCGCGGTATGGCCCCTACGAAGCGGGCGAGGTCGAGGTACCCGCGGCGCCGCTGTCGAAAGCGGGGCCCGAGTATCCCGAATGGGCGATCCGCAACGGGATGTCCGGCGCGGTGACGGCGCGGTTCGTGGTGGACGCCAACGGGCGCGTCGAGAGCGACATCGTGATCCTGGATTCGACGAGCCCGGAGTTCACCGCGGCCGTGCGCAACTTCCTGCGGCGTACGCGCTATCGCGCGGCGCGCGTCGGGGGCCGGCCGGTGCGGCAGCTCGTGGAACAGCGCTTCGTGTTCGCGCTTCGGAGCTGACTAAGCGCGCGTCAGACCTCGTTGGTCTGGCGCGCGTAGTACCAGGCCACCCCGCCCGCGAGCATCAGGACGGCTGCCAGAACGAAGATGAACTTGAAGAAGACGAGCCCGACAATGAAGGGGGCGAGCCAGGGCACGAAACCGAGGAGCATTCCGACCGCGGCGGCGCCGGCGAAAAAAATCCCGATTGCCAGAAGAAACTTGCCAAGGGCGCTGAACCGCATGGTGTCTCCAGTGTGGGTACGGTCCAACTACGCGGGCTCACGGCCCGCGGTTTCGCCGCACGGCCTCTAGGCGGTCGCCATCTCCTCCTCGACCGCTTCCGCGGCCGAACAAACCTGGACTCCTTCGGCGAGTCGAAAGCGGTTAGCGCGCCACGCGATAAATGGCGCCGAAAACCAGGCGCGTTCCGAAGTCGAACGCGGACAGCGCGACCCGCTCGTCGTGGCCGTGCATCCGGGCCTCGTCGCCGGGCGGCAATGGGAACGGGAGCAAACCAAAGGCCTGCATGCCGGCGGCTCTCAATCGCGCGCTGTCCGTGGCGCCGGTGCTGAGGTAAGGCACGGTCACCAGGCCCGGGCGGAGCTCGCTCACGGTGTCCGCTATGGCCCTGAACATCGGTGACCGGTGGCTCGACGCGGGAGCGTTTACACCCCGGTCGACCGCGACGATCTCCACCAGGGGATCGTTGACCGCTCGCTTCAGAGCGGCGAGCAGTCGGCTGAGCGATTCGCCGGGGAGTGTGCGGACGTTGAGCGTCCCCTGCGCCTCGGCGGGAATGACGTTGTGCCTCACGCCGGCGCTCGCCATCGTCGGCGAGATTCCCGCTCGCAGCACGGCATTGAAGACGGGAGTTCGCGCCAGGACCGCCGCTCCGCGAGCAACGCGCTTCGCTACGCCCGAGCTCACGTCGGCCATCGCGCGCGCCTCGAGGGGGCTCTTCCACAGCTGGCTGAGACCGGCGAAGAACATGCGCGTCGAAGGCAACAGCCGGACCGGTGGCTCGAACGCGTCTATGCGCGCCAGCGCGCGGCCGAGCCTCGCGACCGCGTTCTCCGCGAGCGGAACGGAAGCGTGACCGGCCGGTCCGCGCGCGGTCACCGTTACGACGTGCGAAATCTTCTCGGCGGTCTGCACCGCCGCGTACAGCGGCTTCCCACCCGCCATCCGGATCCTGCCGCCTTCGTTGAGCGCCATCTCCGCGCGGAGGAGATGTGGATGGTTCTTCAGCAGCCAGTCTATGCCCCACTCTCCGCCGGCTTCCTCGTCCGAGGTCGCGACGAAGACTACGTCTCGCTGAAGCATCCGGCCGCTCCGCTTCAGCTCCCGCGCCAGCAGGAGCATCGTCATCAGGTTCGTGGCCAGCATTCCCTTGTCGTCAATGGCGCCGCGACCATAGATGTAGCCGTTCAGCATCTCGCCGCCGAACGGGTCAACCGACCACTTGTCCGGCTCCACGCCTACCACGTCCATGTGCGCCAGGAGGAGCACGGCGGCCTTCTTTCCGGAGCCGCGAATCCGCGCGACTACCGCGGCGCGGCCGGGGTGCGGCTCGAACAGATGGGTCTCGATCCCATCGGCGGCCAGCGCGCTCTCGAGATACCGCGCCAGCGGAAGCTCGTTACCCGGGGGGTTGGTGGTGTCGAACTGGAGCATCCGGCGCAGATG
>CALMKE010000055.1 GCA_937867645.1 uncultured Gemmatimonadota bacterium
CGAGCTTCACGGTCAGCGTGACTCCGGCGAGCCTGTGCAACCTCGTGCGCCGGTGGGTGAGCCACAAAGGCACCGCCAGCTCGCTGTGCCAGCAGCTCTCGATCGGCGCCTACGACGCGTTCCGCACTCGAGTGCAGACTCAGAGCGGCAAGCACGTGCCCGCGGACAAGGCGGCGATACTGATGAGCCTCTCGAACGCGCTGTAGCCGCCGAGGATAAAGCCCCCGAGCTGCATTGGCGGCTCGGGGGCTTCGTCTTTTCGTAGCGCGGGTACATGGAGCGGAGGGGAATCGAACCCCTGACCCCCTGCTTGCAAAGCAGGTGCTCTCCCAACTGAGCTACCGCCCCGGGAAGCAGCATAAAGGTATCAGGTATCAGGTATCGGGTATCAGGTGTCAGTAAAACGCCCCCTGATACCTGATACCTGATACCTGATACCTGATACCTGACACCTGCTATTCGTGCGCCGGCAGCGGCTCCATCGTCTTCGGATCAACCGGCACCTGCACTTCGTCGCGATACGGCGAAGTGATCAGCGTCACGCGCATGCGCGGGAACGCGTCCATGAACGCGATGTAGCACAGCCCCCACAGCCCGAGACAGCCGAGCCCGATCGCGAGCTCCCATACGCCGAACGGCAGGTTCGCCGCGGCGCCGTAGATCGAGGGATAGATTTCGAGATAGCGGTGGAGCCAGAGGCCCACGACCGTGCACGTCGCGAACAGCGCCATCGTCGGCAGATACACCTTGGCGGCGCGCGACAGCAGCCCGAAGAACGGCAGCACGAACATCAGCGCGACGACGCTCAGCGTCAGCCCCTTCCACGGGTCCATCAGCCGGAGGCGCATCCAGTGCGTCTCCTCGGAGATGTTCCCGTACCAGATCACCAGGTACTGGCCGAAGGTGATGTAGCCCCAGAACGCGGTGAAGGCGAAGCACAGCTTGCCAAGGTCGTGGAAATGATGCTCGGTGATCAGGTCGTCGCGCCGCAGATGCCTGCGCCACGCCATCGTCAGCAGCGTGAAGCTCGCGAGCATCGCGACCCAGCCGCTCATGAACACCCACCAGCCGTACATCGTGCTGAAGAAGTGCGGGTCCAGCGACATGGACAAGTCCCACGCCAGCACGATCCAGCCGAACACGAAGGCGAAGCCGAGGACCACCGCGAGCTTGCCCTGCAGCGAGTGCGTCGAGTGAATCTCGCGCCGCTCGTCGCGGAATCCGCGGCGCATCCGCTCGCGCAGCGACCGCGCCCACTTGGCGCCGCCCTCCGGCGAGTGGCCGACGTCGAGCCGCACGCAGGTGTAGATGTACCACACGCTCAGCGCCGTGAGGATCGCGTACACCCCGAGCACGCGCAGCGTGAAAAACAGCGTGTTGCCGAGGTACAGCTGCTTCTCCGGGCCGGGTATCGGCTCGTGCGTCCAGGGGAAGATGTGTCCCTTCCCCACGCTCACGAGCAGCAGCAGGATCACGAACGCGACCGGCAGCCACGCCACGTACCCCTCGAGGAACCGGATCACCGTGCGCGACCAGCGCGCGGTCGTGATCCGCTGCACGGCGACGAACATCACGCCGGCCGACGATACGGTCGTGAACATCAGCCAGTTGAAGTGCAGCGACTGCCACGCGCGATCCGGCGCGAGGAAGAGTCCGGCGACGAACGCGAGCAGGCCGATCGCCGACAACACCAGGCATGCCGTCCTGATCCAGGCGGCCACCGGCTTCGACGTGCCGGCCAGGATCTCCTCGCGCGTCAGGTGCGGCGCGTGCGTGTGCAGGCTGCTCATTGCTGCGGCCTCGCCGGCGCCGGAGTCGTGTCACGCGCCGCCGCGGTGGTGTCGCTCGGCGCCGGAGTCGCCATCGTATCGGCCGCCGCCGTCACCGGAGCCGCGCTCCGCGCGGCCGGCGAGTTGTAGTATGGCGACGGCCGCGTCGGGCCACGCCGCGTCGCGCCCGGCACCTTGTCACCCGTGACTCCGGGCGCGGCCAACGGACCCACTTCCACCGCGCCCCCGCTCTGCAGCGCGCGCACGTAGTTCACCACGTCCCACCGGTCCATCTCCTCGATCCGGTTGTACGTCGGCATGAGCCCGCGTCCGTTGCGAATCATTCCATAGATGTAGCCGTCGGTTCTGGCGCGCGTCGCTTCGCCGGCAATCGCGATCCCGGGCATGCCGTACTTCGTCACCGGACCGTCGCCCATGCCGCGGTCGCCGTGACAGACGGCGCAGTTGATCTGGAAATACATGCGGCCGTTCGCGAGCGATGCCGGACTGCTCGGCGTCGGATTCGACAGTCCAGACATCGAGTCCACCGTGGTCGGCATCGCGCTGTAGGAAACCTCGAGTCCGCTCACGCGCATGCCGGACACGGGCACCGAGCCCTGCGGGTTCCCGCGCGTGGCCGTGAGGGTGTCCGGACTGGACCACGGATAGAGCGCGGGCTGCTTCTTGAAGTCCGAGAACCACTCGCACCCGGCGAGCGGAACGAGCGCCAGAAGGAGGAGCATCCGGGACCTCATCGCTCGCGCCTCACTTCCGAAGCGCCTTTTCCGCGCAGCAGGTCCTCGCACTTCGCCGCGTCCTCGGGATCGCACTCCACCCACACGCCGAAATCGCCGTGACTGAATCGCGCATCATATCCGACCGTGTGCGTCACCTTGGGCAGCCGCGAGTTCACGAACATGCCCGCGACCGTGGACAGAGCGCCGACCAGCACCATGACCTCGAACCCGATGATGGTGTACGGCACCCACGAGGCGACGGGCTTGCCGCCGACCACCAGGGGCCAGTAATCCGATACCCAGATCGCGATCCAGTAGCCGAACGTCACGCCCAGCAGCCCGCCGACGAGCGTGAACTTCCGCACCGCGCTGGGCGGCGCCGCGATCACGTGCTCCAGCTCGTGCCGCGGCGTCGGCGAGTACACGGTGATCGGACCGAAGCTTCCACGCTTCAGCTCCTCGATCGCCTCGACCGCCAGGTCCAGCTCGCGGAAATGCCCCAGGACGCCGCGCATTACTCGTGCTCTCCCGGCGTCTCGCGCTCGAACGCGAGATGCTGCCCCGCCACGTCGATGCCGTGGTCATGCGGCTTCTTCAGCCGCGGCTTCACGATCTCTTTCACCTCGGCGATAGCGATCACCGGGAACTGCTTGATGAACAGCAGGAACCACATGCTGAACCAGCCGAAGCTGCCCGCGAGAATCGCGTAATCAACCCACGTCGGACGGTAGCCCGACCACTGCCACGGCTCGAACTCGTGCGACAGGGACGGGATGACGATCACGAACCGCTCGAACCACATCCCGATGTTGATGAAGATCGAGAGAATGAACAGCCACGTCGTGTTGCGGCGGAGCTTCTGCGAAAACAGCGACAGCGGCAGGACCATGTTGCAGGTATACAGGATCGCCGAGGCCCACCACCATTGGCCGAAGATGCGGTTCCAGAAGTAGTCCTGCTCCACCTGGAGACCGCTGTACCAGGCGATGAACCATTCGACCATGTACGCGCAGCCGACCACCAGCGACGTGAAGAGGCACAGCTTGGCCGCCGCGTCCAGATGGTTGAGCGTGACGTAGTGCTGCAGGCGGAACCACTTTCTCAGCGGGATGATGATCGTGAAGACCATCCCGATGCCGGAGAAAATCGCGCCCGCGACGAAGTACGGCGGGAAGATCGTGGTGTGCCAGCCCGGCGGCAGCCCCATCGCGAAGTCGAAGGAGACGACGGAGTGCACCGACAGCACCAGCGGCGTGGAGAACGCCGCGAGGAAAAGGTAGGCGCGCGCGAAATGCCGCCATTCGCGATCCGAGTTGCGCCAGCCGAGCGACAGCACTCCGTAGATGCGGCGGCGGATCGGATTTCTCTCCCGGTCCCGCAGCACGGCGATGTCGGGGATGAGGCCGATGTACAGGAAGGTCGTCGAGACCGTGAGGTACGTGAGGATCGCGAACACGTCCCACACCAGCGGGCTCTTGAAGTTCGGCCAGATGTACCGCCAGTTCGGATACGGGATCAGCCAGAAAAACTTCCACGGCCGCCCCAGGTGCAGAATCGGGAACAGTCCCGCCGTCATGACGGCGAAGACGGTCATTGCTTCCGCGCACCGGTAGATCGTGGTGCGGAAGCCGGCGCGGAACAGGTACAGAATCGCCGAGATCAGCGTGCCCGCGTGTCCGATACCGACCCAGAATACGAAGGTGATGATGTACACGCCCCACATCACCGGCGGGTTGTACCCGGCGACGCCGAGTCCCGAATAGATCTGGTACATCCACGCCGCGATTCCGATCAGCAGGAATCCGACCGCGGTGAACAGCCCGATGTACCACGCCGCCGTCGGGCTGAGCGTCGCGGATATCTCGCGGTCCACCTGCTCGTAATCCCGGACGGCGGGAAGCTGCACGTCCGCCGACGCGATGTTCGGGCGGTGCAGCACTTCGATGTCGCGCGCGTCCACGGGCTTGGCCGAGGCCGCCATGGCTAGTGCCCCGCCGGCGGAGCCGCGGCGGCCCCGGTTGTCGCGCCGGTGGCCGCGACGGCGGCGCCCTCGCGCGGGTGGTTCACCTTCTTGAGATACACGACCGCCGTGTACGTATTCAGCTCGTCGAACACGTGATATGCGCGCTCGTCGTCGATCAGCTTGGTCACGGCCCAGCTCGAGTCCGCCGCGTCACCGAAGGTGATCGCGCGCGACGGGCACGCCTGCGCGCACGCCACGGTGAACTCGTCCGCCTGCAGCGAACGCTTCTCCGCCGCCGCCCTGTGCTCGGCCTCGCGAATGCGCTGCACGCAGAACGTGCACTTCTCCATGACGCCCTTGCCCCGCACGGTGACGTCGGGGTTGAGCTGCCAGTTGAGCGGCTCCGGAAACGCGTAGTGCGGCCGCGCGGGCTCGCCGTAGCCGAACCAGTTGAAGTAGCGGACTTTGTAGGGGCAGTTGTTGGAGCAATAGCGCGTCCCGACGCAGCGGTTGTACACCTGCACGTTGAGCCCGTCCGGCGCGTGATACGTCGCGTACACGGGACACACCGGCTCGCACGGCGCGTTGCCGCAGTGCTGGCACAGCATCGGGATGAACCGCGTCTCGAAGTCGCTCTCGCCGCGCTCGCCGCCCTCGAAATACCGCTCGAGACGGATCCAGGCCATCTCGCGGCTGCGGATGATGTTCGCGCCGAAGCCGGTTCGGTCCGGGAAGACCTTCGCGTTCTGCCATTCCGCGCCGACCGTGGGAATGTTGTTCTCCGCGTAGCACGCAGTGACGCACGCCGAGCAGCCGGTGCAGCGCGCCAGATCGATCGTCATGGCCCAGCGGCGCTTCGCCATCCCGCTCCAGTGATCCGGGGCATACATCCCCTTGTCATTGGAATTCGGGTCGCCGAGGTCGCCTTGCGCGTCGTTCGCGACGGGCGCGCGAAGTCCGGGGAGAAACTCGCGGCTCGCCATGCCTTTCATCTCGGGCACGACATGGCCGTCCTCGTGTTGCGCGCCGGCGTCCGCGCCGCGCGCTTCGGTTGGCGCCGCCGCCGCGGAGTGCGCCTGGCCCAGCGATCCAGCGGCCACCGCGCGCGCGATTCCGCGCCCGTGCTGCCGCGCCGAGCCTTCGGTGGTGACGAGCTCGTGATGGCCGCCCGCCTTCGTGACTCTCGCCTTCATGCTCGCGTACGCGACGGCGCCGCTGGCGTCGGACGCGGACGCGCCGAGCAGATCGAGCGCGTTCAGGCCGGCGCGCGCGTATCGGCCCATTCCATCGCGGCCGCGGCCGATCGCGATCGCCACCGTGTCGTCCCGCACGCCCAGGTACACGAGCGCGGGCAACGTGAGCGAGCCGGCGGATGTCGCGACGGTGAGAAGATCACCGTTCACTACGCCGAGTCGCTCGGCAGCGCGCGGATGGATCTCGGCGACCGTCTGCCAGCAGATCTTCGTGACGGGGTCCGGCAGCTCCTGGAGCCAGGGCTTGTTCGCGCCGCGCCCGTCGCCCAGCAGCGGGTGCTGGTACAGCAGCAGATACATGTCGCCGGTCGTGGACTCGATCGCGGGCGACGCCGTGACGGTTACGCCGGCCCGCCCCGCGCGCGGTGCGATCGTTCCCGCGGTCAAGCCGGCCGGCAGCGCGGCGGTCAGGCCACGCGCTCCCCCGGGGAAGCGCGAGATCAGCCAGTTGCGGTAGCCGTCCGGCGCCGGCGGCGTTTGGGCGGCCGTGGCGGGACTGCGCCGCGACAACTCCAGCAGCACGTCGGCGGTAGCGCGCGTGTCGAACACCGGGTCCATCGCGGGCTGCTGCAGTCCTACCATCCCGCGCACCGGCGCGGCGTCACCCCAGCTTTCCAGCGAGTGATTGTCGGGGAGAATGAGATCGCACAGCTCCGTGGTCTCGTCGGGCACGCTGGAGAAGCTCACCTTGAACGGGACCTTCGCGATCGCTTCCGCGACGCGCGCCGCCTTGCCGAACGCGTGCACCGGATTCGCTCCGCGCACGAACAGGATGGGCACCGCGCCGGCGCGCATGCGCTCGATCGCCGCGCGGGCGACGGCCGGAGAATCGAGCCCGTCGTACGCCGTGACCGGCTCGTCCACGCGGACAGTGCTGCCGACGTTCGCCTGGTTGAGCGCGTTCACCGCGAGCGCGAGCTGCATCGCGCCCGGCCCGGTGCCTCCGGCAATCGCGAGGTTCGGACGGAGCGAGGTGAAATCACGCTGCAGGTCAGCCAGCTGCGCGGCCGGCACGCCGGACGCCGTAGCCGCGGCCGCAACGGACGCCTGTCCGCCGAGCATCTGGGCGATGACCAGCTCGCTGCCAGGCTTGCAGGAGATCCATTCGTCGGCGTTGAGGCCGGTGAGGGAGCGGCGGGGCCCGACGTATATCAGCCTCGGCGCCCGCGCCACGTCGGCGCGGGCCTCGGCCCAGTCGAGCTGCTGCGCCACGCTCGGTCCCCAGCTATCGAGAAAATCGGCGCCGAACGACACCACGACGCGGGCGGCCTTGAAGTCGAATCGCGGCCAGGATACGCCGTAGCTCTGCCGGTTGGCCGCGACCGCGGCGAAATCGCTCTGCGCGTCGAAGCTGATGTGCGGCGGCATTCCTAGCGCGCTGAGCCACGCGTCCAGGAAAGCCGGGAAGCTCCCGCTCTCGTGCTGATTGATGAAGACCGCGGACGACGCGCCCCCGCTCGCGCGCGCCTCACCCAGCTTCTGCGCAAAGAGCTGCAGCCCCTCCTCCCAGGTGATCTTCTCCAGCGAGCCGTTCCGGCGGACCCATGGGTGCCGGAAGCGATCGGGGTTGTACAGCCCCTGCACCGCTGCCTGTCCGCGCGCGCAGATCGCGCCGCGGCTGAGCGGGTGCTCCGGATTTCCTTCGACCTTGATCACGCGGCCGTCGCGCGTCTCGGCCAGCACGCCGCACGCGGCCGAGCATTCGCGGCACGTCGTCGCGTAATAGTTCGATACGCCCGGCACCGTCTCGTCGGGCGAGACGAGATACGGGATCAGCCGCTCGACTTCGCCGGTGCCGCAGCCCACGGCAGCCGCCGTCGCCGTGCCGGCACCGAGAACTTTGAGAAACTCGCGACGCCTGACGGTCATAGGGAGCTGTTGGCTCTTGGCTTTTGGCTATTGGCTTGAAGCGGTTGTCCGTTGGTGTTCAGCCAACAGCCAACAGCCAATAGCGAACAGCTTGCTCTCAGTAGTGGCATGTCGCGCAATCGTACCTGGCCCTGAGCGGTGGGTTCGACTTTCCGATGTGGCAGCTCACGCACCAGCCCATCCCGAGCGATTGCGCCTGCGATACCTGTGGCATGTCCTGGATCGCGCCGTGACAGGTCTGGCAGGATACACCCGCGCCCACGTGCCGCATGTGGGGGAACTTCACGTACTTCGGCAACTGGTGGATGCGCACCCACGGCACCGGCTGCTTCCTGTTCCAGTACCCGGCGAGCTTCTGGACCTCGGGTTTGCCGGCACCCACCACCGTGTGACATCCCATGCACGTGCTCATGGCCGGCATGCCCGGGTCGGGCGACTTGTTCGCCGAGAAGTGGCAATAGAGGCAGTTCATCTTCAGAGTCCCGACGTGAACCGGATGCGGGAACCGCACCGGCTGCACGGGACTGTTTCCAGCGGCGGACGATGCTCCGCCATAAGCGGATACGAGAGTCGCCAGGGCTGCGAGCGCAATGAATGCCGGCACCGCTGCCCAGTGTCGCCGCAGTTTCATGAATGGCCGGAAAAGGAGTTGCCGGGAGGCCTTGTGAAGTTTTTCACAAGGAGTCGGAATGAAGATTAGTCCGACTCCCGGCTCGCGCAAGCGCCCGGAGCACCTCGATCGCCATCGCGCGCAACAGGTCCAGCTCGCGCGCGTCGGGCGCGGCGCGGAACACCAGCGTTCTCACGGAGCGCATGATGTGTTCGTGGTTTCTCGTCTTGAAGAAGTCGATGGCATCGAGCGCCCGCTCCGCGTCGGCGAACATCAGCTCGTAGTGGCCGGTCGTCGGCGCCGGGGCCTGTTTTCTGGGCGGAGGCAGATCCCGGGTCGCGTCGGACGCGCGGAGGTGCAGCTCGTAGCAGGCGAGGAGCACCCCCTGTGCCAGATTCAGCGAAGCGTGCCCGGTGGTCGGGATCGTGACCACGACGTGGCACATGTCGAGCGCGTCGTTCGGCAGCCCGTGGTCCTCACGGCCGAACAGCAGCGCCACCGGCCCGTCGCGATCGAGCAGCTCGGCGGCGGCTTCCTTGGGCGTCGTGATCCGCCATTTCGCGGCGCGCCGGCGCGCGGAGAACCCCGCGACCGCCACGCAGTCGGCGAGCGCCGCTTCCAGCGTGGGGAAATGTTCGATGGAACCGATGATGTCGGCGGTGTCGTGCGCGATCCCCTCGAGGCGCCAGGGGTCGTATTCGACGGGGCGCACGAGCCGGAGCTTCGCGACGCCCATGTTCTTCATCGCACGCACGGTGGCGGCGATGTTGACCGGGTCCTGCGGCTCGTACAGAACGATGCGGACCGCCTCGAGCGCGGACCCGGTCACTGCTTCATCAGCCGCGGATCACGGTACCGGCTTGCGTCCGGTGATGATGCGGTACAGCACGACGATGATCGCGATCACCAGGAGGATGTGGATGAGGCTCCCTCCAACCGGCATCACGAACGCGCCCAGCAGCCACAGGATGAAAATGATTACGGCAATCGTCCACAGCATGACCGAGCTCCTCTAAAGAGTGGAACAGCGCGCCAGCAGACAGCGGTTGACGCAATGGCAACAGTCGTACCGTAAAACAGCGGTCAGGTATCAGGTATCAGGTATCAGAGAGCTGACGTCGCTGATACCTGATACCTGATACCTGACATCTTACCTCGGCCCGCGCTCGACGAACTCCTTCTTGGGAGCGTCGCCCTGGTGCAGCTGCATGCGCCCCAGCAGGATCCGTCCCGCGCGAACGTCGTGCCCCATGTCGATCAGGAGAATGGCCAGATCGCCGCTCCCCCACAATAGGCCCGCCAGCACGACGAGCCGGCTCGTCTCCGCGAGCAGCGTCGGAATCGCCGCGCTTCCCTGCGCTACCAGGCCGGTGATGATCTCCGCCACCAGAAGCAGCAGCAGGATGATCGCCATGAGCTTGAAAAGCTTGGACAGATAGCGCAGGCCGACGTATGGCTCGAGGTCGTCCGCACGCACCTGCATCGCCGGATCGCCCGGATGGTCGCGCTTCGGCGTGTTGCGGTGTTCATCCTGCCCCGCTCCTGCAATTCCACCTGTCATTTGATTTCTCCGATTGCGTTACCAACGCGCGCTGTAGCCGCGCGTATCGATGTGGGTAAATGGGCCGTGGGCGGCGTTCGCCCGGTACACGCCTATGCCGCCTATCAGCGAAGGATGTGCCCGTTCGACGCGCTCGGCCGCGGAACGAATGAATTGCGCGTCCCCGATGTCGACCCGCCCGTCCCGGTTCAGGTCGTCCATGCTGCCGTTTCCGTCGTTGTCTATGTAGATGTCGGCCGCGTCGCCGTACATGTGCCGGCTGAGCGACGCGCGCCCACGGGTATCACCCACCCCGCTGTTGTACTGCGGCGTGCGAAAACCGCTCATCACCCGCACACCTTTGGGATTCACCCCCTGCTTGCGCAGCTCCTCGAGGACCAGCTCGAGCTTGTCGAGCAGCTTGGTCTCGAGGACGAGGTACTTGGGCCAGACGTTGAACTGGTCCTTGGGAAGGAAGTCGCGCAGGCGGAAATGGTCAGATACGTATGTATTCTGATTTGCCGCGGTCACCTCGATAAACCCCCGTGGCGGCGCGTAATTGCCCCTCGCCGCGGCTCCGCCCCGCGCCGCGGGCCAGTTGCCGATGTAATACAGCCCAATCCTGCCTCCCTTGGCTTCGCTGGCGGGCTTGAGCGTGATCAGCCGGAAGTCGGCCATCGGCCTGATGGCGTTGCCGATCTTGATCGCGACACTCCACACGCCGGGCCGGCTCGGCGCGCGCGGAGCGCGGGCCTCTTCACCGGCGACCGTCACGATCGCGCCATTCGGGAGCGTGTCCCGGAGTATCGGCGCGCCCTCGGCGGAGAACTGGGCTCTGAGCCTGCCGCTCTCACCGCGCAGCGGAACGAGCGCGTTGAGCACTGCGTCGGTCAGGTAGGCGGTAGAGGTCGCGTTCGGCTCCGTAATCGCGGCGGCGATGGCCCCCGGGGACGGCGAGACCACGGTGCTGTCGCCGTTGCCGTTCGAGGGAGTCGGCCGCGCCGTGGCGATCGACCAGGACCAGCCGATGGCGATCATCAGGACGAAGAGACTGGAAAGGACGTTGAAAGCGCGCTCGCTGCGCGACGAGAGCCCCGCGCGGTGATACCAGCGGGCGCGGCGGGGTGGCACGCGAATCGCCCAATCAGACATACTTCGCGGCTTCTCCCGGGATACGTCGCGATTTTCCCTCACAAACGGCAGCGTCCACCGCATGGATTGGTTCCGCGAGCTTTACCATCTGCTCTCCGATCTCCCGTCGCTCATCAAGTGGGGCGGATACGTCGGCCTGACGGCAATCGTGTTCACCGAGACCGGGCTTCTGGTCGGGTTCTTCCTGCCAGGCGATTCACTGCTGGTAACCGCCGGCCTGCTTGCCTCGCAGGGATTTCTAAACGTATACGCCATGGGCGGTCTGCTGACAGTGGCCGCGATCGCGGGCGACTCGGTGGGATACTCGATCGGACGCGCGGCGGGGCCGCGGCTGTTCAAGCGGGAGGATTCCTTTTTCTTCAACAAGAAACACCTCTATCGAGCCCACGATTTCTACCTCCGCCATGGGGGCAAGACCATCATCATTGCGCGTTTCGTGCCTATTCTGCGGACTTTCGCCCCCGTCGTGGCCGGCGCCGCCGACATGCCCTACCGCCGTTTCATCCTTTTCAACGTGCTCGGCGGCATCGGCTGGATCTGGAGCATGCTCATGGTGGGCTATGTTCTCGGTCGCTACATCCCGGGAATCGAGCGCAACATCGATCTGGTGATAATCGCGGTGATCGCGCTCTCGCTCGTGCCGATTCTCATCGAATATCTGAAGTCGCGGAAGAAAACTGTGACTAGTGACTAGTAACTGGTGACTCGTGACCGCCATACTGCCCACCCCCCTACCTCTTTCCACTTCTTCCGCATTTACTAGTCACTAGTCACCAGTCACGTTTCCAAGGAGCCACCATGCCTCACACTCTGCCCTCCCTGCCGTACGACTTCGGCGCGCTCGA
>CALMKE010000056.1 GCA_937867645.1 uncultured Gemmatimonadota bacterium
CCACGAGGACGGCGGTCCGGAGGTGCTCCGCTACGAGGACGCGCCGGACCCGGTCGCGGGGCCGGGCGAGGTGCTCGTGTCGCTGCGGGCCGCGTCCCTCAACCATCTCGACCTCTGGGTGCGCAAGGGGCTCCCGTCCGTGCCGAAGCCGCGCATCCTCGGCGCCGACGGCGCCGGCGTGCGGGTCGACACCGGCGAGCGCGTCGTGATCAACCCCGGCCTCGAGCACGGCGCGGTGATCTCGGTGATCGGCGAGCACACCGACGGCACGCACGCGGAGTCGATCGCGGTGCCGGAGGGCAACGTCTTCCCGCTCGACGACGCGCTCGACTTCGAGACCGCCGCCGCGTTCGGCGGCGCCTACCTCACCGCGTGGGTGGCGTTGGTCGAACTGGGCCGGCTCGAACCCGGCCAGTGGGTGCTGGTCCACGGCGCGGCGGGCGGCAGGGGGCGGGCTGTTGAGGAGCGTGTCCAGATCCGGCATTTCGCGCGTCTCGTAAGCCATGAGCGGCATCGCAGCGGCGGGTTGTGCGCTTAAGGCGACGCGCTGCGCTTTTTGGCGGCGAGCGTTGACGATGAACACGAGCGAGACGACCAGGGCAATGCCTGAGCCGCAAAACATCAGGATGAAACCAAAGGGGATTTGCCCCAGGAAATCGGTCAGACCAGCTTCTGCCATAAGACAAGACCTTTCACACGTATTCCAAGTTTAAGGGCAAGTCGTGAAAAAAAGCTTGTAGGATCGGACTAAATTCTCAGACTCTCTGACACGCCGGGCAATAGTGCGTGCCGCGCTGGGCGACGCGCGTCTTGACGAGCGTCGTCCCGCAACGCGCGCACGGCTGCCCGCCGCGATCATAGACCGCGAAGTGATCCTGCGCCTCGCCCGCCGTGCCATCCGGCTTGCGATACCAGTTGATGCTCGCGCCCTCGTAGTCGATGCCCCACGCCAGCACCTCGCGCACCGCCGCGGCGAACGCGGAGTTGGTGGATTCCAGCACCTTGATGCTGCCGGGCTCCACGCGCCCGTTCGCGCCGACCACGAACTGCACCACGACGCGGCCGGTCACGCCCGACTCGCGCAATGACTCGGGATATTGCGGCTGCGGGTTGCTGCCGGCGGGAGAGGCCGCTTCTTCGACCTGGAACTCGAAGTACGGCTGCGTGCTCAGGCCGCCCGGCGTGGTGCCCTTGCTGTTAGCGTCACCCGTGCCGCCCTCGACGCCCTTCGAGCTGCCGCCCGCCACGCCCCTGCCCGAGAAATCGGACTCGCTGGTCACCGCCGCCGAGAGATCGATTTTCGGGATGTTGACCGGAATGTTCACCGGCGCCTGCAACACCTGGAATCCCTTGGGGGGCGCCGGCGCTTCGACGCGCGGCGCTTCAGGCGGCGTGGGCGCAGCCTTGCGAACCGGCTCCGGCTCCTTCGGCTTGGGCGGCTCCGGCTCCTTCGGCTTCTCGGGCTCCGGCTTGGGCTCTTCCTTCTTCACCTCGACGTAATTCAGCTTCTCTTCGCGCGTCCGCTCGAGCGCGTCGGAGCGCGCGTTGGCGGTGGCTACTACAGCGAACACCAGCAGTCCAAGGTGGAAAGCGACGCTCATCGCGGTTCCCGCGGATCGCCGCTGTTTTTTCGGTTTCGATTCGATCAGAGTCGTGAACATTTACCCCCCTTTCGGGCCCCCGGGTCTGCCTGCAAGTACGATCCAGTGAGCGCCTTTCATAACGCACTATCGGTGCCAGTTCGGGTATACCAAAAAGCCCCCGCCGAGTGGCGGAGGCTTTCGATTTTTTGTGATATCGCGCTTACGCGGCGCTTTCCGTCTCGTTCGCCGCGTCGGGGTACACGCTCACCTTGAAGCGCGTCTTGTTCTTGTGCTCGAACTTCACCACACCGTCGATCAGCGAGTAGATGGTGAAATCCGTGCCGAGACCGACGTTGCGTCCCGGGTGCCACTTCGTGCCGCATTGCCGCACGATGATGTTTCCCGCGACGACGCGCTCGCCGCCGAACTTCTTGACGCCGCGATACTGCGGGTTGCTGTCGCGTCCGTTGCGGGACGAGCCGACGCCCTTTTTATGTGCCATATGATCGCTCGATCAGCCGAGTTTGATGTCGTTGATGCGCACTTCGGTGAAGCCCTGCCGGTGTCCCTGCTTGCGCGCGTAGTTCTTCCGGCGCTTGAACTTGAACACGACGATCTTGTCCGCGCGGCCGTGCTTGACGATCTCGCCGGTGACCGCGGCGCCCTTGAGTCCGGGTGTGCCGAGCTTCACGGTGTCGCCGTCGGCGCCGAGGATGACGTCGTCGAACTTTATCTTGCTTCCCGGCTCGCCTTCGACGGTCGGGATGCGGATGCTTTTACCGGGCTCGGCACGGAACTGCTTGCCGCCGGTGCGGATGATTGCGTAAGACATGAGGCCAGTTGCGGTTAGGAAATCGTGCAGCCTTTAAACGTAAACCAGTCTGGGGTTGGACACAACAGGTTCGGGTAACTGGTTTTAGGTACTTGGTATCCGGTTAACCGACAGGTCACGGGTTCACGGTTCCAGGTGGCCGGCAACCGGTTACCGCCGACCGCTCACCGTCAACCAGGTCGTTAACCAATCACCCAAAACCAATAACCTCTTACCGGAACCCGTTCTTACTTTGCGGCGGTTGTTACGCTAAAGCGTACAGCTCCGTCACATCCCGCCCCTGCGCCTTCATCACGATCTTGAACTCGTCCGGCTTGAGCAGCGGATCGTCCCGCAGCTCGAGCCCGAACCGCGCGTTCTTCTCCATCTTCTTCAGCAGATCCTTCTCTTCCTTCAGCACGTATAGCGCGACGTCCGGGTGCAGCTTCACCACCACGTTCTCGCGCTTCCCTTCCAGCACCATCCGCTTCACCGACCGTTCCATCCGCCGCACGATGGTCTCGGGCGTGAACACCCGGCCCGTCCCGTCGCACGTGGGACACGCCTCGGTCATGCTCTGATAGTGTGATTGGCGCACGCGCTGCCGCGTCATCTCGATCAGGCCGAGGTCGCTGACGGCGAACGCCTTGGTCCGCGCCCGGTCGCGCGCGAGCTGCTGCCGAAGCTCCTGCAGCACGCGCTCGCGGTTGGACTTCGTCTCCATGTCTATGAAGTCGCACACGATGATCCCGCCCACGTCGCGCAGGCGGATCTGCCGCGCGATCTCGCGCGCGGCCTCCGTGTTCGTCTTGAGGATCGTCTTCTCCGGGTCCTTCTTGCCGGTGTAGCGACCCGAATTCACGTCGATGGACACCAAAGCCTCGGTCGGCTCGATGATGATGTATCCGCCCGACTTCAGCTCGCACCGGCGCTTGAACAGGTTCCGGATCTCCGCCTCGATCTTCATCTGATCGAACAGCGGCACCTTGTCCTCGTACAGCTTCACCCGCTCGACCAGCTCCGGCGACATCCCCTTCAGGTACTCGACGATCTCGTTGTAAACCTGGCGCGAGTCCACCGTCAGGCTGTCCACCTTCGCGCTGAACACGTCGCGCACGAGCCCGCGGGTCAGCCCCGTCTCCCGGTGCACCAGCGCCGGCGCGCGCATGAAGTGCGTCTTGCGCTTGATCTTCTTCCACTGCGTCATGAGCGACTGCAGCTCGCGCTGCAGCATCTCTTCGGTAACGTCCTCGCTGACGGTGCGGACGATCACTCCGCCGGACTTCTCGGGGAGCGCCTTGGCGACCATCTCGCGCAGCCGCTGCCGCTCGGGGCCGGGCCCGATCTTCCGACTCACGCCCACCTTCGACGCGCCGGGGATGTACACCAGGAACCGGCCGGCCAGCGAGATCTGCGCGGTGACGCGCGGCCCCTTGGTCGAGATCGGCTCCTTGGAGACCTGCACCAGGATGTCCTGCCCCCGCTTGAGCAGGTCCTGGATCTGAGGCTCGCCCTTCGAGCCGCGCTTGCCGTTGGATCCGCTGGAGCCGTTGGATCCCTTGGCGCCCTTCTCGGGCTTCTCCGGCTCTCCCTCCGGCTCGGGGACGTCGGCGTTGCCGGGATCGTCCTCCTCGTCGTCAACTTCCTCGTCCGCGACGTCGGAAGCGTGGAGGAACGCGCTCTTCTCGGTGCCGATGTTGACGAACGCGGCCTGGATGCCTGGGAGGACGGCTTCGACCTTGCCGATGTAGATGTCGCCGACCATCCGGCGCGTCTCGGGCCTGTCCACGAGCAGCTCGACGAGCTGGTCGTCTTCGATGATCGCGACGCGCGTCTCGCGCTGCGCCGCGTTGATGAGAATTTCTCTTTTCATATCAGCCCTGGGTTCCGGCGGCGGCGACTCGACGCCCGCGCGGACCAGGGCCCTGTTAGCTGTTGTGCGACACCGGCAGGCGCCGGCCTTCGCCTTGGGATCCTGCCGCTACACGTGTGACCGTCCGCGGGGCGCCCGCCGACTTGGGCCGCTCGCCAGGAGCGACGTGCCGGGCCTCGGGCTCCCGCGCGATCGCCCCCTTCGGGGCGGCACGCAGGCGACGGGCTGCGGAATCGTAGTAGCCGAAGGTGCGTCGGCTGCCCTGTCCCGCTGGCCGGCTGATCCGCGAGTCGCACAAATCCGCCGGCCGGAAAAAAGCTGGGTGTACGCGGGGGAACTTAGCGCCGGCGCAAGCCTTTGGTCAATAGCGACAACGACTTAGCGGGCAGCGTCAAACCGGTTTATGAGCCCTGGGAAGCCCGGAACGAGAGCCAGGCGATCGCCAGGACGAACACCAGCGCCGCCTTCCATTCCCCGTGCTTCATGTACAGATCGAAGCTGAATGGGTCGTCCGCGCCGGCCTGCCCGTCGGTCCACGCGGTCCGCCTGGGAAAGAACACCGGGACGTTCTCGGCGTAGTTCGGATACTCCGTCGGGAACCTGCCCAGGATGTTGAGGCGCTCGGCCTCGATCTTCGGCCCGTACACCAGCACGAAGAAGGCGATGACCAGCAGCAGCAGCGACCAGTGCGCGGCGATCGCGAACCCCGCGGCGATCAGGAAGCTCCCGAAATACAGCGGGTTTCGCGTGTAGGCGTACGGCCCGCTGACCGCCAGCTGCTCGTTCTTGCGGATGTGCCCGGACGCCCAGCCGCGAACTATCACGCCGATCAAGGCGATCGAGCCGCCGACTGCGAGCGGGAGCGGCTCGGGCCGGGCGAATATCAGGTACAAAGCCCCCAGCAGGAAGCCGAGGGGCATCCGCAGCGCCTTGGTGATCTCTTGATATGTCACGGGAAAAGCGCTGCGCACTGCGTGCTGCGCGCTGCGCCCTCGCAGGATTGTGTCGTGACGCTGCATCTTCCGCTCCGATGCTTCTCAGGGCGCAGCGCGCAGCACGCAGTGCGTAGCGTAGTTCCCCGCATCAATCCCTCATCTCCCGCAATATCTGCCGCGCTATCACCATCCGCTGAACCTCCGACGTCCCCTCCCCGATCTCGCAGATCTTCGCGTCCCGCATCATGCGCTCGACCGGATAATCCTTGGTGTAGCCGTACCCGCCGTGGATCTGGACCGCCTTGATCGTCGTCCGCATCGCGAGCTCGGAGCAGAACAGCTTCGCGATGGCGGCCTGCTTGGTGAATGGCTTCTTGTGCTCCGCCAGCCACGCGGCGTGGTACACCAGGTGCTTGCCCGCTTCGATCTCCGTCGCCATGTCGGCGAGCGGAAAGCTCACGCCCTGAAAGTTGGAGATGGCCTGGCCGAACTGCCGGCGCTCCGACGCGTACCGCAGCGCCTCCTCGTACGCGCCCTCGGCGATGCCGAGCGCGAGCGCGGCCATTCCGATCCGCCCCGCGTCCAGCGTCTGCATGAAGTTGAGGAAGCCCTGCCCTTCCTCGCCGAGGAGATTCTCCTCGGGGACTTCCGCGTCCTCGAAGTTGAGCGAGCGCGTGTCCGACGCGCGCCACCCGAGCTTGTCCTCCTTCTTCCCCGACGTGAATCCGGGGGTATTCGGAAGCGAGTCGTCGTGGCCGAACCCCGCGGCGTCCGCCTTCGCGCGGTCCGCGGTCTCCTTCGTCAGGATGAATGAGCTTATCCCTTTCGTGCCGACGCCGGGCGTGGTGACAGCGGTCACGACGAACACTTCGCCCACGCCGCCGTGCGTGATGAACACCTTCGACCCGTTGAGCACGTACCGCCCGTCTTTCTTCACGGCCGTCGTGCGCGTCCCGCCCGCATCGCTGCCCGCGCTGGGCTCCGTCAGCCCGAACCCGGCGAGAACTTTGCCCGACGCGAGCAGCGGCACGAACCGCTCGCGCTGCGCCTGCGTTCCGAAATTGAAGATCGGCGAAGTGCCGAGCGTGGTGTGCGCCGAGATCGTGATTGCGTGCGACGCGTCCACCTTGGCCATCTCGTGGATGACGCTGACGTACGCAAGCAGATCCAGGCCGGATCCGCCGAGCTCTTCCGGCCACGGAATGCCGAGCAGGCCGAGGTCCACCATTTTGCGGACGTTTTCCCACGGGAATTCGCCGGACTCGTCGTACTTCGCAGCGGTCGGAGCGATTTCTTCGCGCGCAAAGTCGCGAACCATGTTCCGCACCGCCAGGTGTTGTTCACCGAAGTACAGCGAATCGTCCATTCAGCTCTCGGAAACGTTTGTCGGAGATGGTACCGCTGTGTGCCGCGGCCGCCTGTTGCGGGCTGGCAGCACGCGCTGCCCGTCGCTGGTTGCACCGCTGTGCACGGACAGGCACCTTTGCCGCGCACAACAAACCGGAAAACCTCTTGCTAATCAAACTACTGCTCGCCACTCTCGCCGTGCTGCTCCCCTCGCGGCCGCAGCCAGCGGCCCATGAAGCCGACGGCCTGGCGCGGGTCGCGATAAATGATAACCGCCGCGCGGCCGGATCCCTGAGCGGCGCGACGCAAACCGTCGAGCTCACGATCGGGCGTGCGCAGTGGTTTCCCGAAGCCGATGACGGTCCGAGCGTGGAGGCGCTGGCGTTCGGGGAAGTCGGAAAGGAGCTCAGCATCCCCGGTCCCATGATTCGCGTCATGTCCGGCACCCGGATCCGTGTAACGATCTCGAACCCGCTGTCGGACACGCTGACGGTGCACGGTCTGTTCGACCGTCCGGGCTCGCCCCGCGCCGTTGCCGTCGCGCCTGGTGGACGGCAGCAGGTCGAGTTCACCGCGCCGGAAGGAACATACTTCTACTGGGGAACGACGCGCGGGTCCAGCCTGGGCGCGCGACACGCCGACGAATCGCAGCTCAGCGGTGCCATCGTCGTGGATGGTCCGGGCGCCCGCCGACGGGACCGAGTCTTCATCATCGGCATCCGTCTCCAGCGGCCCGACTCGACCGCCGAGGGAGTTCTGCCGTTCCACGAGGCGATGGTCATCAATGGTAAATCGTGGCCCCACACTGAGCGTCTCGACCTCGCGCAGGGTGACAGCGTGTTTTGGCGCGTGGTAAACGCGTCCCCCGCACCGCACCCGATGCACCTGCACGGCTTCTACTTCCGGGTGGACAGCCGCGGGAGCTGGCGCGCGGACACCGTGTACACTCCCGACCAGCGCCGGCCCGCAGTGACGGAGCTCATGTATCAGGGCAGCACCTTCAGCATGGCGTTCGTCCCGACCCAGCCCGGCAACTGGGTGTTTCACTGTCACTTTGCGTTTCATGTCTCGCCCGATCGCTCGCTGCCGTCGGATAACCGCGACACCAGCGAGCATGCGCATTCCAAGCGCGGTCACATGGCCGGCCTGGTCATGGGAATGCACGTCGCGCCGCGAGGCCCGCAGGTCGTGAACCGGGCGACCCCACGCGAGGTGCAGCTGTTCGTGAACACGAGGCCGCGGGTGTACCGTGACAGGCCGGGGCTTTCATTCATCGAGCAGGTAGGCGCTGCCGCGCCTGCCCCCGACTCGGCGCTGGCTCCCGGGAAGCCCCTCGTGCTCACCATGGGGGAGCGGGTGCGCATCCGCGTGAACAACCGCTTGTCCGACCCGACCGCGATCCACTGGCACGGCATCGAGCTGGAGAGTTTTCCGGACGGCGTTCCCGATTGGAGCGGGATGCCAGGCAACCTGTTTACCAGCGTGCCCGCCAACGGCTCGTTCGACGCGGTGTTCACGCCTCCGCGCGCGGGGACGTTCATTTACCACTCGCACCTCAACGAGATGAACCAGATCATGTCGGGGATGTTCGGCCCGCTGATCGTGCTTCCGCCGGGGCAGAAATTCGACCCCGAGCTCGACAAGATATTTCTCGTGGGAGCGGCCGGACCCATCAACGACGGCGAAAACGACATGGGAACGGTGAACGGAGAACGTGACCCGCAGCCCGTGGATCTCGTCGCGGGCCGCACATACCGCTTCAGGATGATCAACATCAATCCGGAATGGCGCGTCCAGTTCACTCTCGGCACTGACACCACGGTCGCGACCTGGCGGCCGGTCGCCAAGGATGGGGCGGACCTACCGGAGTCTCAGCGGACGCCGCGCGCGGCGTTCCTCCTGACGGGACCCGGCGAGACCGCGGACTTCGAGTTTACGCCCGCTGAACCAGGGAACCTCATCCTCGACGTGCGTACGCGGCTATCGGGATGGAACGTTCCGGTGTTGCTGCGAGTCCACCCAGAGGTAAGGCAGGCCACGCTCGGACGCGATTAGCGCGGTGTGCGTTACCCGTTTTTCCGTTCGTCCGTTAGGACGTTTACGAACGGATACGTATCCGTCAGTGAACGTCCCAACGGGAAAACGGAACACCAGGAAACGCACACCGCGCTAGCCGCGGCCCAGGTATGGCCGCAATCACAAACAATTATCGCAGCTCCGACAATTCCTGAGCTTCCCCGCCGCCTTATCCCCAAAGTACCGCAATACGAACGCCCGCCTGCAATACCGCGTCTGCGCGTACTTCTGCATCGTGTCCAGCTTCGCCATCTCCGCCCTGCGCCGCGTGTCGAGCCCGGCCCAATCAACGTCGAGCTCCGCGACGTCGCGCGGTCCGGTCAATGTCAGCCCGCCCCCGCTCCGCTGCCACGCGACGAACTGTCGCTCGGCCAGCGACTCCAGCACCGGCGTCGCGCCCGCGGCCCCGCCGAAGCCCGGCGGCAGCGCGTTCAGATCGAACGTCGCGCCGGCGTAAAGGTTGTCGCGCGCCGAAGTCCATAGCGCGCGCAACAATCCGATCTCCAGCCCCGCGTCCGCGGATAGCTCCTGCTTGATTCGCGCGTGCGTCGCCAGCAGCCGCACGCTCACTAACGACGGCGACGCGGCAACATTGGTGACCGCGCCGGCTGCCGTGAGCACGCGAATCGCCGCCTCGACGTCGCGCGCGCTGACCCCGCGCCCGGTCATGCCCGCGAGTACATCGGAATCCGCCGGCGCGATCCCCTTTCCCTTGCCTGCGCGCAGCAACGCCTCGTACACCCGCTCGACCGTCTCCCGCTCGGGATGCGCGCCCTTGATGAAGAACTCGTGCGTGAACCGGTCCTGGTACGCGTGGAGCAATAGCACTTCCGAGTGATCGCCGTCGCGCCCCGCGCGTCCGGCTTCCTGGTAGTACGCCTCGAGCGTCCCCGGCATCGCGTAATGGATCACGAGCCGCACGTCCGGCTTGTCTATCCCCATGCCGAACGCGTTGGTGGCCACGATCACGCGCACCTTGCCGCTCATGAAAGCGTCCTGCACCTTCCGGCGCTCGTCGGTGGCGAGCCCCGCGTGGTACGCCGCCGCGCCGATGCGCGCGCGCTTGAGCACGCCCGTGATGCGGTCGACCGCCTTGCGCGTAGGCGCGTACACCACCGTCGTGCCCTTGCTCTCGGACAGCGCGTCCACGAGAACCTGATCCTTCTCCTTGTCGCGCCGCACCGACTGGACCGCGTACGACAGGTTGGTCCGGTCGAAGCCGGTGATCACTATCTCCGGCTGGTCGAGCCCGAGGTGCGTGACGATGTCCGCGCGCACGTGCGGCGTGGCGGTCGCCGTGAGCGCTATGCACGGCGGAGAGCCGAGGCCCTCGCGCACCGCGCGCAGCCGGAGATAGCTGGGACGGAAGTCGTGCCCCCACTGGCTCACGCAATGCGCCTCGTCCACCGCGAGCAGCGACACGCCGATCGTCCGCAGGCGCTCGACCAGCCGCTCCGACTCCAGCTTCTCGGGCGCGACGTACAGCAGCTTGATGTCGCCCGTCGTGGCGCGCGCGAGCCGGTCGAGCGAATCGTTCAGCGACAGCGTGCTGTTGAGGAACGCCGCGCCCACGCCCTTCCGCGTGAGCACGTCCACCTGGTCCTTCATCAGCGAGATGAGCGGCGAGACAACCACCGTCAGGCCGGGGAGCACCATCGCCGGCACCTGGTAGGTGAGCGATTTCCCGCCGCCGGTGGGAAGCACGACGAGCGTGTCGCGGCCCGCGAGCGCGGACTCCACCGCCGCGAGCTGCCCCGCGCGAAACTCGCTGTAGCCGAACGTGTCCCTGAGTACGTCGGTCGCCGTGCGGGGACCCGCGCCCCTTTTCGTCTTGCGGGTCCGAGTTGCTGCAACGCTTGTCATCGAGCTGGGGCGGACCGGTGGGAGGTGGCGGGGGCGGGCTACCCCGAACCATACAACAGGAACCACCAGCGGTCGAATCCCCCCGTTTCGGGCGTCATCCTCCGCCCCCGGATCAGGCCCTTGGGGTTCTCCCGCCCACGAAACGGAGGACCAGGGCCGCGCCGAGGAGGACGATTCCGGCCAGCCGGAGGTACGTGGAGTTTTGCTGGATTCCGAGGCCGAACAGCACCAGCGCCGTGAGCGCGAGCGACAGCCGGATCGTGAGCAGCCGCGGCACTAAGGCTGGTCTGCGCGCCGGGTGAACCTGGCGACCCCTTCCTTGAACGCGCTCGTCGCTCTCGCTTCGGCGTTGCCTGCGACGCCGGCGGCGAGACTGTCGGCGAAGCTCTTGCCTTCCGATTCGTAGAACAGGCGCTTCGTGAGCCTGACCGCTTCCGGCGGCAGCTCGGCGAGGCGCGCCGCACACTGCTCGACTTCCTCCTGGAATTGCGCGGCCGGAACGACTCTCGTGATGAGCCCGATGCGCTCGGCTTCGTCCGCATCTATGAGCCGGCCCGTCGCCACGAGCTCGAAGGCGCGCTTCTCGCCCGCGCTGCGCCGCAGCATCGTCATCACCATCGCCGGCACGAAGCCCACGCGGACCTCGGGATAGCCGAAGCGCGCGTTCTCGTGCGCGATCGCGATGTCGCACGCGTTCGCGAGCCCGCACCCGCCGGCGAGCGCGTGTCCCTGCACGCCCGCGACCACCGGCTGCGGCAGGTTCCTGATCGCGACGAAGACGTCGCCGAGCGCCTGCGCGTCGGCACGGTGCTGCTCGGGGGTGGCGTCGCGCATCGCCGAGAGCGCCTCGAGGTCGGCGCCGGCGCAGAAATCGTCGCCCTGCGCGGTTATCAGCACGACGCGCACAGTTGGTGACTGCGCGATGTGCTCCAGACAGAGCCGCAGCTCGTCGGCCGCGACGCGGTCCAGCGCGTTCTTCTTTTCCGGGCGCGCGAGAATGATGTTCGCGACGCCGCCGCCTTCCTCGCACAGTACGCGCTTCACGCCGGCGCACCAGGGAGCGCGAGCTTCCGCGCTTCGCCGTCCGGGACGTCGAGCAGCATGCGGAGCAGCGCGGTCGAGAAGACCTTGCCCTGCGCGTCGGTCTTGAGCGAGATCGTGCCGCCGCCGTCCAGCGCGCCGTGCAGCAGGAAGTTGAGCGCGCGTAGGTTCGGCAGCTCGAATCGCTCGACGGG
>CALMKE010000057.1 GCA_937867645.1 uncultured Gemmatimonadota bacterium
ATACATCCTGAAGGATATCTTCCGCCTCTTCCGTAGAAGATACACGATTGCGGATAAAGCTCAGCAAACGTTCCTTCTCTCGCAGGAATGTCTCTTCTTTTATTTGCATGGCCAGGTCCATTACCTTGCTCTGTTTTATACGATCAGAGACGGCAGGCATCGCTTATTATTTTAGAAAAAATGAATTTTTATGTAAAGTTGAACTGTTACCCGGAACTTCACCATGATCAGAAACCAGTTTATCAGGCATAACACCAGCAACCTACACTATGCTAAGACCGGTAACGGAGAAAAACACCTGCTGGTTTTCCACGGCTTTGGTCAAGATGTAAGCGTTTTTGAATTTTTTGCCCGATCGCTCGCCCCGCACTATACATTCTATGTGTTTGACCTTTATTTCCATGGAAAGAGCACGTGGGCACACGGAGAGAAAGCGCTGTCAAAAGAAGAATGGACGCAAACAATGACTTCATTTCTCCAAGAAAACAACATTGCTCGGTTCTCTTTGGCAGGATTCAGCCTCGGAGGAAAATTTGCGCTCGCAACGTTGGAGGGATTTCCCGAAAGAACAGAACAAATTTTTCTGATTGCCCCTGATGGCATAAAAACAAGCTTCTGGTATAGTCTGGCTACGTATCCTGGTGTGCTTCGAAAATTTTTCAAGAGCATGATACTGCATCCGCGGCGATTTCATTCAATTGCACACTTTTTAAACAAAAGCGGTCTCGTTGATCAAGGCCTGATCCGCTTTGCTGAGTACCAAATGAACACCGTAGAAAAACGAAGCCGGGTTTACTATTCGTGGGTGGTTTTCCGGCACTTGCGTTTCGACCTGAATCATCTTGCCTACCTCATCAACTCAAACACGATTAAACTCACACTCATTACGGGCAAATACGATAAAGTAATTACGCCAAAAAACATGAAACACCTTTTGAAGAAAATAAAGGAATACCGGTTTGAAGTTTTGGAGAGCGGACATACGGGTTTGATTAATCAAAGTCTCCCTTATTTTATTGAGCCCAACGCTTAATGTTTGACATTTGTAGTTCAACGTCATTTAGCTGCGAACTTTTCATACCATCACTTCCGGCCACGAGCTTTACGCTCCGAGCTGTGAGAAGCACGTAAGGGCCTGTAGCCTGAAGCTTATGGCTTGAAGCCCCTTTACGATGTAGACAACCCTAATGGAACAGACCTTAACTCAACAACGTTGACTTGGAATTGTTTCGTTGTAATTTCCCCTAAAACCGGATGTGGTAGCCCACACTAAGCAACACAGGAAGTGGCTCAACAAAATTCTGGATCAATCCCTGATTATAAAGTGTGCGCACAGCATCAATATCATCGAACCACGCCTGAGAGCGAACAGGAACTAACAACTCTACATTCAGATACTTTTGGTTGTTCTTAAACCGGATCTCCATACCCGGCCCGAACGAAGGTCCATAGTAGGTCTTATTATATTCGTCCATGCCATCGATGACAATGACGCCATTGTAACCATACATCCCCATAAGCACCGGGCAGATTTTCTTTTTAGGAAGAATTCTTACAACGCCCCCTACATTGTATCCCACTTTATGAAAGTTATACCCTACTGCTCCGAATATCCCGATCCGGTCAACCGGAAAAACAGAAATGCGCCCGCCAACGCCGCCATAGCTTATTCCGAGGCCGACACCAAAATTCACGGGTGAAGGTTGGTCGTCATTTAACACGTCCTTCTTCGACTTATAATCAGGGTCGAACTGGGCATTTGCAACAAGGGCCGTGCAGGCAAGTAAAAAAACAAAGAAGGTTTTCATGCGAGGTTAGGGACAAATCCCCGCAAAGATAAGCAGTGAGAAGCAACAATTGTAAAAGCTGGCTTCATCATAATTTACAATTTTCCTGCTAAATCCCGCAAATTGCTCGTATTTTTGCGCCTTCCAATACACAACCGTAATCCATGATCTTATTCTTTCGTTCGAAAGCCAACAAAATTTACGCTGTTGGCTCGGCGTTCGCCGCCACGTGCGCCTCCCACACGCCGTCGCGCTGCACGAAGGTGAATCCGTCGGTCCCCGACCGGAAACGCTTCCAGACTGTTGCTTCAGGCTGTCGCGTTCTGAAGATCATTTGGTCTCGGGTTGTCGGGTGCGGGTGATGGCGCTGTCGGGTGGTTTCGCGGGGCTAGCTGCCGGCCCGCTCTGGCGAGCGGGCACCCCGGCAGCACGCCTCGCGAAACCACCGACAGCGCCATCACCCGCCTCAGCATCCAGGAGAAACTTACCTCCATAGACAACAGCTACTGCAAGCTTCAGGCGCCGGTTCCGGTCGCGGACCGACCTTTTACCAACGCCATGAGGCGATCCGGTGTGTTCAGAGTCGGATCGCGCACAACAGCCTCCAGCAGATCGTGCAGCGCTTTGCCCAGCGCGGGGCCGGACAGGCCGAGCTTCTGCAAATCAGTGCCGTCCACGGCCAGGTCGCTCAGCTCGACGGGATCGCGGTAGGCGATCCGCAAAGCGCGCCGGTGCAGCGAGGCGACAGCCGCATCCCCGGGTGCCTTCTCCCCCGCTTCACGCTCGGCCCACCAGCGTGCGTCCGCCAGGCGAAGCACAGAGGCGAAGCGCGTGCGGCCGGCAACGGACACCCAGCGACGGATGTCGGCGTCGGTAGCGCCGTGGGAGGCGGCCAACGCGGTTCGCATGGACGGTTCGAGCCCGGCAAGAGAGTCGAGCAGCGACGTGATCCACGAAGCGGCGGCGTTGGAGAAGCGGAGCGCTTTCATGGCATTGCCGGAGCGGCCCGCGGGCACGGCGGCCAGAAGCATGGCGATGCGCAGCAAGCGCCGCTGCGGGCGTGTCGGGAGGAGCGGACGACGCAGATGATCGATCGCGCGCAGCTGGATGTCGGTGACGCCCACGAGGTCGGGGACCAGCGTGGCGAACGCGCCGCTGTCCCGCCAATTCGCGAACGCGCCGCTCGGGCACGGCACCTGGTCCATCGTCTTCTCGATCTCCTGCCGCACGCGCTCCGGCGATAGCCGTGACATGTGCGGCGCGCTGTCCACGATCGCGGCCCAGGTCTTCTTCTCGATCACGAAGCCGTAGCGCGCCGCGAAGCGGATCGCGCGCAGCGCGCGCAGCCGGTCCTCGCGCATGCGGTCCTGCGGATCGCCCACGGCACGAACGATCCCGGCGCGCAGGTCTTTCTCCCCGTGAAACGGGTCGTGCACGACATTGCGTGTCGGCGAATACGCGACGGCGTTGATCGTAAAGTCGCGCCGCGCCAGGTCCTCGTCGAGCGACGCGCCAAACTCCACGACCGCATGCCGCCCGTCGGTCTGCACGTCACGCCTGAACGTCGTGACTTCGTGCATAACGTTGTGCTCGTCGAGCACGCCGACCGTGCCGAACTCGATCCCCACCGGCACGGTGCGCCGGAAGATCTTCCGCACCTGGTCGGGCGTCGCGGCCGTCGCGAAGTCCCAGTCGAGGTGCTGCTCGCCGAGCATGGCGTCCCTGACCGCCCCGCCGACGCACCAGGTCTCGTGCCCCTTGTCCTCGAGGATCTTTGCGATCGTCAGGACCGCGGGTGGTGGGTTTAGCGTCGTCATCTTTGGTGCGTAGCCCCCGACCGTCGGTCAGGCCCCCTGCGCCTCCTACGCGCGCAAACTACGCGCGCTACCACGGAGGCTTCGGGGGCCTGTCCGCCGGTCGGGAGCACAGGCATCGCGTGGATGATCGACTCTGAACCCAGTGGCGTTCGGCCGCACCACGGCCAGAGGGGGACGCGAGGGCCGGACCCCCGAAGCCCCCGTGCTAGCGAGCGTAGTTTGCGAGCGTAGGGGGCGAAGGGGGTTCGGACTCGCGTCCCCCGCGCGAGATCGTTCAGCCTCACGATCCGGCCAAACCACCAAGCCGCGCCATCGCTTCCTGCGCGAGGCGGTCGGCGTCGGCGGCCGACTCGGCCACGGCCTCGAACGCGTACGTCACGAGCGCGTCGGCCAGGAGCAGGTCGGGGGCGACGGCGGGAGTCTGGGGCTCGGCCTTGAGAACGCGCTCGAGCACGCGCTCACCGGCCTCGAGCAGCGCTCCGGGCGCGTTGGCTATGGGCAGATCCCGCTCGGCGCCGAGTTCGGCGCGCAGCGCGTCGGCCAGAGCGGCGGGAGGCGCGGGGTCGCGCGCATCGAGCCACTCGCCGAGTGTCACTTCGCGGCGGCCAGGTGGCGCCGGATCACGTCGGGGACGGTGGCGAGCAGCGCGGGGACGTCCACCGACTCGGGCAGCCCGGCCTGGGCCATGTGCGGCTTGCCGCCGCCACGTCCGCCGGCGGCCGCGGCGATCTCCTTGAGCACGTTGTCGGCGCGCACGCCGCGGGCGCGAAGGTCGTCGGTCACGACGGTCAGCAGAGTCCGTTTGCCGTCTTCGAGCGTGGTTACGAGAACGGCGGCGCCACTTCCCATCTTCTCGCGTAAAGAATCCCCAAGAGCTTGGAGAGACTTGAGTTCGTAAACCGTCACCGATGTCCCGATCACGACAACGCCGTCAACGTGGTGGGCTTCCCGGATTAATGCGTCGGCGCTGCTCGACAGGCCGCCAACTTCGCTCGCGGCTGCGCCGGTAACTCCCCCTTCGGTCAGCTTCCGTCCTCTGTCTTTCGCCTTCTCAAGCAGCGCTTGCACTCGCTTGACCGCCGCGCCCGGCTGGGCTCGCACCATGCGCTCGATCTCGCCCAGCTCGCGCTCCTTCCGCAGCATCATCTCGAACGCGAGCGGCCCCGTGACGGCCTCGATGCGACGCACACCCGCCGCGACTCCGGTCTCGCTCGCTATCCGAAAGAGTCCGATCTCGGCGGTGTTTCGCACGTGCGTGCCGCCGCAGAGCTCCGTGGAGACGCCAGGAACTTTTACGACGCGGACGACGTCGCCGTATTTCTCGCCGAACAGCGCCATGGCGCCTTCGGCGATGGCGTCGGTATAGCGCTTCTCCTCGAACGCGAGCGGCGTCGCCGCGAAGATCGCGCGATTCACCTGCTGCTCGACGGCCGCGATCTGCTCCGGCTTCATCGGGCCATTGTGCGTGAAATCGAAGCGCAGTCGGTCGGGCGCTACGAGCGATCCTGCCTGGTGCACGTGCTCGCCGAGTACGTTGCGCAGCGCCGCGTGCAACAGGTGCGTGGCGGTGTGATTGCGCTCGGTGTCGAGCCGGCGGTCGCGCGGCACGCGCGCGGTGACGGGACCGAAATGAAATTCGCCTTCCAGGTTGCCGGCTACCGCGATCCGACCGTCCACGCGACGGACCTCGTCCACGGCGAGTCGCCAGCCGGCGCCGGCCACTTCGCCGGCGTCGGAGATCTGGCCGCCGGATTCGGCGTAGAAAGGCGTTTCGCGCAGGACAAGGGCAGCTCTACCGTCCCCCAGGATCTTTCGCGCCACCACCTCGGTGTTCACCTCCGTGGTGTGATAGCCGACAAAAGCGGAAGGGGGGAGGCGGGAACCAACGTCGTGCGTTTCCCGTCGTTCGCTGCCAGCTTCGAGCTGGGCGGTGTCCGGGTCGGGGAGCTCGTACTCCGCGGTGCGAGCACCGACAGCGCGCTCCGATGGGCGTATCTCCCAACCCTCCGCGAGATCGTCCACGCCGGAGACGGCAATCTTTTTCGATTTTCTTTCCTGCTGCGACTGCGCGCGCTGCGCGCCGAGCGCGCGCTCGAAGCCGGCGATGTCAACCGTGTAGCCGCGCTCCGCCGCCATGAGCTGGGTGAGATCGATAGGAAAGCCGAAGGTGTCGTACAGCCGGAATGCGTCCTCGCCGGAGATCGTGCCCTTGATGTCGGTTGAGCCTTGCGTTGTCGAGCGCGGCGCGAGCTCCTCGAAGCGGCGCATGCCGCCTTCGATGGTCGCGAGGAAGCGCTCCTCTTCCGCGCGCGTCGTGTCCACGATGTGCTTGCGGCGCTGGCGCAGCTCCGGATACGCATCGCCCATGGACGCTATGACGGCTTCGACCGCCGCGTGCAGTACCGGACGATTCACGCCGAGCAGCCAGGCGTTGCGGACGGCGCGGCGGAGAATGCGGCGCAGCACGTAGCCGCGGCCCTCGTTCGACGGAAAGACGCCGTCGGCCAGCAGGAACGCGACCGCGCGCGCGTGGTCCGCGATGACGCGATGCGACGCGTAATTGCCTTTCGATCTCGAATCCGTCCCGCTGCTCGCCGTGGTCGCGAGCTCGAACTCGCCACCGCGCGGATCGTACTGCACGCCGGTCTCCTTCGACACGGCGTCGATGATCGGCGCGAACAGGTCCGTGTGGAAGTTGTTCGTCTTGCGCTGGAGCGCGGCGGCGACGCGCTCGAGTCCCATGCCGGTATCCACCGATGGCTTGGGCAGCGGGACGAGCGTGCCGTCCGGCTGCTTGTCGAACTGCATGAACACGAGGTTCCAGATCTCCAGGAACCTTCCGGCTTCCGCGCCCTCCACGAACGCGTCCTGCGAGAACTCGGCGCGGTCGAGCTCGGTCCACTCGCCCTTCGCGCCATCGGGAAATTCCCAGTCGTCGGCGATGTGCGCGAGGTCAACGTAGATCTCGGAGCACGGACCGCAGGGGCCGGTGTCGGCCATCTGCCAGAAGTTGTCCTTGTCGCCGAGGCCGTAGATGCGCGACGGCGCGAGCCCGGTGATCTCGGTCCACAGCGCGCGGGCGTCCTCGTCGGTGTGGTGCACGGTCACGCGCATGTGCCTGGGGTCGAGCTTCAGCTCGCCGGTGAGGAATTCCCAGGCGAAGCGGATCGCGTCGCGCTTGAAGTAATCGCCGAACGAGAAGTTGCCGAGCATCTCGAAGAACGTGTGGTGCCGCGCGGTGTGACCGACCTGCTCGAGGTCGTTGTGCTTACCCCCCGCGCGCACGCACTTCTGCGAGGACGCGGCGCGCCGGGACCCGCCCGGCGGCTCGGCGGCGCCGAGGAAGACCTTCTTGAACGGCACCATCCCGGCGTTCGTGAACAGCAGCGTCGGGTCGTCCACGGGCACGAGCGAGGCACTCGGCTGCACGATGTGCCCGTTTCGCTCAAAGTACGCGAGAAATGCGTTTCGAATCTCAGCCGACTTCATGCGCCAAATGTAAGTGGGTTTTGGGTTATCGGTCGTGCGGTTGCAGGCTGCGGTGCGAGGCGGCACGCGACGGCACAGGCTCCCTTCGCGTGCTACGCGAGCAAACTACGCTCGCTAAGACGCACGCTGGGGGAGCCGGTGCCATCGCGTGCCGACCGGACATTGGAGAAGCCGCACGACCGGAAACCACAACCTGCTCGCGCGGCGCATGAATCGGCGGAGATCGACTTAACCACGGACGAACTGCCGCAGCAGCGAGTAGTCGCCTGCATCGGCGTGCTGTAGCGCGGCGATGTAGCGCGCGCGGAGATCGGCACCGCTCTCACTCGCGCTGCTGCCCCAGGTGAATGGCGGGCGACCCCATGAGCGCAGCAGGAGATCGGTCGCGAGACGGGCGTGGCGGCCATTCCCGTTGGGCCAGGGGTGAATGTGAACCAGCTCGTGATGAAATCGCAGCGCGATGTCGTCCAGAACCGCGGATGATTTGTCCCTGGATTCATAGCGCGCCCGCGTGTTTGCGACGAGGTTTTCCATAAGCTCGGGAACCTGCGTCCAGCGATAGGGCGAGATGTTCTTGTCCGAAGTTCTGTACGTGCCCGCCCATAGCCACGTCTCGCCGAACATTCGCCGGTGCAGCTCCTTCAGCGCGGCCGTAGACAACCAGTTTTCGCTTCGCTGCCGCGAGGCCCACCGGGATGCCTCGGCAATGTTCAGAGCTTCCCACTGGTTGAGCTGAGTCCGGGTCTGGAGGTGTCCAGGGAGCAGAGCGTGGGCTTCATCGGGATCAACGGGCGTCGCGCCGGAGTCCGCGCGCGCGCTTCGGTCGGCATTATTCGCTGCCGTCCTCCTCAATCCCAGATCTCGCGCGCGCGGCCGCTGAGCCAGGACGCGGCATCCACGGCTTCGGCCAGCGATGGCGCCACGCCGGCGTCCTGGGCCTCCAGGCGCATGCTGTGAACGATCCGATCCCGCTCTTCTCTCGCTTTGCGCCGAGCCTGTTCTTCGACCGCTCGCTGCAGCCCGATCCTCGGCACGAAGACTATCCGGAGCTCGCAGTCGAGAGCTTCGGCTGCCTTGCGCAGGCTCGCTATCGTGGCCGTACCGGCGACTTCCCTTTTCTCGAGCGCAGAAACCGAGGGGCCCTTCACACCCATACGGCGGGCGAGCTGGGCCTGCGTCATTCCCAAAGCCGTGCGGATCGCATGAACCCACCCTTTGGCCGGAGCCTCCAATGACCCGATGGGAGCGTCCGGGTGAACCAAGGAATCCAATTGCTTTCGCTGCAGCTGTTGGAACTCCGGTGTAGTTTCCCTTTGGCGAGGAGACATTAGCTTATAGATTGAATTAAAGTGATTTTTATTCCCTCTATAAGCTATATATATTCTCCGTCAAATCAATCTATAGTCTTATTATTTCTCGTAAGCCCCCGCACGGCGCGCTTAATATCTTCAAGATCGTACCCGCGGCGAGCGAGGAAGGCGAAGAGGCGTTGGCGGGTGACGCGGGGGTCGAGGCCGGTCAGAGTCTGCAGCTTCTTGCGAGCCAC
>CALMKE010000058.1 GCA_937867645.1 uncultured Gemmatimonadota bacterium
GAGAGCTCGGCCCCGGCGGAGTTGACTCGGATGAAAATCTCGGTCACCGTCTCGATGTCGAGGTCCTCGGCCAGCTCGATCAGACCGACGTGGTTGTTGATGATCTTGCCGAGCTTTTGCAAGACCTTTCCGACCTGCCGGCGATCAGCCGCGGGATTCTTCGCGGCATAACCCTCCGTCAGCTCAATCATGTCGGCATCGGGAGCAAAGACGGCGGCTACATCCTCAATCCACGCCACGTCTTTACGGATGGCGGGGTTGGCAACCTCGAACTTCTCCGTCTGCGGGTGAAACGCGATGCGGATGCGGACGGTCTCGTAGTCCTTGGTCAGGACTTCACGCCCGAGCAGCCCAGCCATCAAGGCGGTGACTCGCTGCTGGCCGTCGATCAAAATGCGCTTGCCAGCCGATGGCGTCCCGTCCTTGAGCTTCACCGTTGGGTTGCGCCAGGCGATCAGGTAGCCGATCGGATAGCCCTGATAGAGCGAGTCGAGCAGGTTTCGAACCTTGGTCGGCTCCCAGACGAACGGGCGCTGGATCTCGGGAATGGCAATCTCGCCGGACTTGACCCACGTCAGGAGCGTTTCGATCGGGTGCGGCGTGACCGAATAGCGTTGCGTGGCCATGACTAGCGGATCGTTGTCGGGAAGTTGTCCATATCATTCGCCGAGCTGGTGACAATCAATCGTGACGCTGGGTTCATGTCACGCGGGCCGCTACGCAAACCTCTGACGGATCGCTGCAATCAATCTCTCCTCAATCTCATGAAGAACCCCTTTCTTCAGGGCTCCCTCCGAATCAAAAACGCGTATCAGTCGAAGATATTCATTGAGTTCCGTCGCATTCGCACCGGCTGGTGGCACGTAAGATTGCAGAAAGAAGGCAAGATTGGAGTAGTATCGGCGGCCCGGAGTATCCGGTGGAACGGTATCGGCCATAAGTAGTAAGGCATCCTTAAATGACTGCGCGGCTGTAAGTCTTGGGTAAAAAACCGCCCAAGCACGTTGATCTGCCTCGTAGCTCTCTTGCCTGCGCTCGGAAGCGGACTTACGGTGTCGTGCCATCAACGACTCCGGAGGGAAGGTGCGCCACTTCACCAACAACGGCTTCCAACCATTTCGGCAGAGAGCGCAGCGAGCACCGGCATTCCACAGCGTCCCCGTCTGGTACAAGCGGTGTTAGCCAGCGTGGCTATGGCTCAGCTTTGAGCCAAACACCATACTGGGTTCGTTGATCCTGCCAGATGAGGGAATCACCGCTCGCAACAAAGCGAACCACCCCGAGCACACCGCCAACGCTGAGAAAGACAGTGTCGGCGCGGACCGCGTAGGTCGGGCTCCCTCCGGTCAACAACGTCCATGTAGCGCTGCCGTCTTCGCGCAGGTCAAGAATGGATCGGGACGTACCAAGCGTATCTGCAGTCAGCATTCCAACGTACTTACCGACAACTCCTCGCGCGGTAGCGTCGCCTGAGCATGCGGCGAAACCAAGCGTGAAGACTACACACGCGGCCAGTCGAGCAACATCCACGCGACGCCAATGGAAGAGAGCGATCGGAGGCAGGTCAGTGCGCGTAGGTCTTCTCGACAGTCAGTTTCCGTACCCGGTGCGTCGGCAAGACGATCTGCTCAGCAACTGATCGCACGCAACAGCTCGCGCGGGTTGCCTCGTTATCCCAATCCGCGATTCTGCTGCAAATCTTACCGACCAATGCGGCGGGCGGCACTGCCGTTCCCAATATCCTCCGTGTGTGCGCGATTCTCATTGCGACTCATACTCGCGGTACAACGCAATCGTCGCGTCCCGCGCGATGAACCGTACTGGCCGCTCAATTCGTTTGAGCGTCCATTCCTCCATGCTCAGCCTCCATGTCTTCAGTTCGAAAACGGGCATGCTAAGGCTGAGAGCATGATTCACTTCTGCGCCAACGCCCGCCGTGATCTTACCGAGCAACCGACTAAATACGACGCCCTCCGAGCTTTCAACCAATCGGAAGCAGAACCCGAGCACGTCGCGCCGTTTGTTCGGATCCTGGCCGTACGTCGCAGGATTGATGACTCGATGACCCGGAAACGAAGCCCGAATGAATTGTAGCTCGAACGACTCAGCTGGATGCCCGTACATGCACATGGCGTGCGCGTAGTAGACAGCTTTGCGCTTGCGCGGTTTTGACATGGCACTCCCTTCCCGAGATTACACGGTGGTCCCACTGGTCAGACTGACGCTTCATCCATAAGCTGTGCGCCGCGTGCCGGCAAGGTCGACCGTTGCATCATCCGTCCCAGCTTCACTCATTGGTTAGATGACCGGGAGTGACGAATCGGCATCAAGCCGTCGACGGCGTTTGGCGCTCTACTTCGTCGATCTGCACTGCCAGCCAATCTCGGAGCTTCCATGAAGCGATTTGAAACCCCTCGATTGTCTCCACGAGCTGCGGCTGCGTAACGTAATCATCGGGATCGTCGAAGGTGCGGAGGTTTTTCTTCATTACTAACAACGAGCACTCAAACGGCACGCGGGAATCAATACGTAGAGCGATCCACGGTGCGGTATTGTGGAAGAAGAGGATCCGGTTCAATCGCAAAGGGTCTATCCACGTAGTGTCGGCATCAGCCGCGCTCAACACGGATAACAAATCATTTTCCGCTATCCTGCGGTCGAGGATGTGGTGTCCAAAAGCCTGTAGAAACTTGCCGAGGACTTCGTAGCATGAGCGGAACTCAAAGAAGAAAGCATCAACAGCGGCGCAGATTTCATACAGCAAAGCCGATTCCTGGGGCGTGTAGACATATCCGCCAGCCAGGAGATCGTCGAGCTCCCCCGAAGCGGCAATCTCGTCACGCAACTGCTTTAGCAGTACACCTAGCCGACGGCTTACATAAAATGTCAGGGCCAAGCGAGTAGCCACAGCGATGCCCAACTCGCTAAGACCAACCTCAGCCCACCGAGAATAGCGCTCCCGAAGTGTGGGCGACGTACTGTTTAGCAGCCTAGTCTGGAGAGGCAGAACCCAGCCGGCAGTCGGCGGCCGATAGTCAAGATGCAGAACTTCCATGCCATTCAACGCACTATAAGAAACGGATTTAGATGACTGGTCGGTGCGCGTGTCACCTATCTATCGTGGGGTTATGCTCCATGCGCGTCGCACGTAACGGTGGCGTAACCACCGTTACCGTACCGTGGCTGGGTATCGAACATCGTTAGGCATCGGGTGTCGCCCGACTGGGAAAGTCCGCGGCCGGCCCACGACGCCGATTCCGTACGCGCGCCACTCCCGGCAGTTCATGAATCTCAATCTGGATATCGTGATTCTTCGCCGCCCAGTGCACGAAGGCCAGCCGGCCAGCCTGCTCGCACTTCGCGATCGCACCCGGTCGCGAGATGAAGAACAGAGTCTTAACCGGGAATCCACATTCCTGGGCGATTAGCGCCTTTAGTATGTCCTTCTCGAACTCGGTATTCGGGTTCGGAAGCCCAAGCGCCACCTCAACGATGGTTTCCTCATCTCGAAAGTAAAAGTCGACCTTACAGCCTGTTTCTCCGCAGATGCGCTGCTCACTCAGGTCCACTCCGAAGCTTTGCCGAGCGCGCGAACGAAGGATATCCATGAACGCACCCGTTGCACGATCTCCGTCGCCTGGCCCACGCACTGCCTCGAAGTCCGGAGTTGCCTCGGCGATTCCGCGCGCCATTGCTAGAAGTTCGTGAGCTTTACTCAACGGATTCGCGATGGATGGCCAGCTGCATAGCGCCTCCGTTCTGCTGCGGACGCTGGATAGAAACCCTGGCACGCGCACGAAGCGCGCATGCCGCGTTCACCAATCCACACGTCCGACAGCAGCAACGCTTCGTCATAATCACTGTCGCTGCAATCACGCTTATCGCGATGACAGTACCCTATTTCGGCACGCTAAAGATTGCCAAGCGCTTGCTGCCAAAATTCATAGTGTGGAGGAGGGTCCCCACGAAGACTCGTTTGCGGCCGCTGACCGCGGCCAACCTCCATCGCGTGCCCTTGGTCATACGTTCGCCCCTTTTTGGTTTCTTGCCCTTTATCGTGATCTTGGGTGCCATCTGCTTTCCTTGAAGAGGTGATAAGGACTGGACGTCTATGGAGCCATTCAGGCTAACAGTAAGCCTAGCCTGCACCTCCGCCGGACACTGCGGCGCTTTGCCCGCGTTGCCCTTGTGGGCGCAAGAGCATCCGAAGCCGTGCGCTAGTCGGTGTACGCAAGCTAACCACCAATCACTGTAATGATCTCCACCTCGCGCGTCTCCAGATCCAGAATCGCGCCCGTGCACTCGCCGTGCAGCCAGCCGCACGCCTCCCCCGGATTCACCAGCAAGGTCTCGCCGATCGTGCGCGTGTCCTGCCGATGCGTGGCGCCGTACAGCACGAAGTTGTGCGCCTCGATGGAGCGGCGGTTGATCTCGCCCAGCTCGTGCACCAGCATGATCCGGTAGCCGCCGACCTCGAAGCTGTGCGGCGACTCGTACAGCTCGGTGCCCATGGACTGGTCGGCGAACGCCTTCAACCCCTCGCGGTCGCCGTCGTTGCGCCCGAACACGCCGAGCAGCGCCAGGTTCGCCTGTCGGAACGGGGCGAGCGAGAACGCGGAGCAATAGTCGCCGGCGTGCATCACCAGGCTGACGCCCGACGTGACGAGCTTCTCCACCAGCTGCTCGATCGCGGGCAGACGATCGTGAGTGTCCGCCAGAACGCCGACCTTCACAGCGTGCTCCAGCTCGGGACGACGTGCTCGCCCTGGACCAGGTCCTCGTAGCTCTCGCGCTCGGTCACGACCCCGTACCGGTCTCCGTCCACCATCACCTCCGCGGCTTTCGGCCGCGAGTTGTACTGCGACGCCATCACGAAGCCGTACGCGCCGGCCGAATGCACGGCGAGCAGGTCTCCCGCGGAAACATCGTCCATTTCGCGGTTGAGCGCGAAGAAATCTCCGCTCTCGCACACCGGGCCCACGACGTCCGCGACGATCCGTCCGGCGACGGACGCAACCGCCTCGATCCTGTGGTAGGCGTTGTAGTGCGAGGGCCTGAGCAGATCGTTCATCCCTGCATCCGTGATCACGTACTCCTTGCCGCCACTGCGCTTCCGGTACAGCACGCGCGTGAGCAGCACCCCGGCGTTCCCCACGATGAACCTGCCCGGCTCCACGATCAGCTCGAGCCCCGTCCCCGCGAGCATCGCGCCCACGCGCGTCCCGAGCTGCACGACGTCTATCGGCCGCTCGGTGTCATACGTCACGGCGAGCCCGCCGCCGATGTCCACGTACCGGATGTCCGCCGCGCCCGCGGCCCGCATCTGCTCCAGCAGCGCCAGCAAGCGCTGCAGCCCCATCTCGTACGGTCCGAACAGCGCGATCTGCGAGCCCACGTGCATGTCGATTCCGGCGAGCACGACGTGCTCCATGCCGAGCGCCACCGTGGCGACACGCAGCGCCTCGTCGTGCGGGATCCCGAACTTCATCCCCTTCTCGCCCGTCCGCGTGTACGGGTGCGGCGTATCAACGGTGACCTCGGGATTGATGCGCAGCGCGATCCGCGCGCGCAGCTTCATCCCGCCGGCGACCTCGTTCACCAGCCGCAGCTCTTCCTCGGACTCGACGTTGATCAGCAGCACGTCCGCCTTGAGCGCTTCCTCCAGCTCGGTCGCCGTCTTCCCCACGCCGCTGAACACGATGCCGCTCCCGCTGTAGCCGGCCCGGAGCGCGCGGAAGAGCTCGCCGCCCGACACGATGTCCACGCCCGCCCCCAGCTCGCGCAGGATGGCGAGGATGGCCAGGTTGGAGTTGGCCTTCACGCTGTAGTGCAGCCGGTGCGGCGTACCGGCGAACGCTTCGCTCAGGCGCCCGTACTGCTCGCGGATGCTCTGCGCGCTGTAGACGTACGACGGCGTCCCTACGCGCGCCGCGAGCGCGTCCAGCGGGACGCCGTCGCAGTGCAGCGTGTCGTCAACGCGACTGAATCCGGCGGTCAGTACGCTCTCGCCCAAAGCGCCTCGGACTGCGAGGCCGCGCCGCACGCGAGGCATGTCGCCGGCGGCTCCGCGGAGCAGAACTCCTCGTCCGGGAGGACGCGAATGGTGGCCTTGGTGTCTTCCTTCACCTTGGCTTCGCATGCGCCCGAGCCGCACCACCCGGCATAGACGAACCCGCCCGGACCTTCCATGATCCCGCGAAACTCGTCGTACGTGATCCTGCCGCGGTGGCTGTTCTTCTCCCGCCGGTCGCGCGCGGCGGCGAGCATCGCGTCCTGGATCTCCACCAGCAGCTCCGCCGCGTCCTCGCCGATCGTGTCCAGCGAGACCGGCTTCTTCGCGCGGTCGTCGCGGCGCACGAGCACCGCCTGGTTCTTGTCCAGGTCGCGCGGGCCGAGCTCGATCCGGAGCGGAATGCCCCGCATCTCCCACTCGTAGTACTTCGCGCCCGGCGTCATCCCCTGCCGGTCGTCGAGGTGCACGCGCAGCCGGTGCGGATCGCGCCGCTCCCACTCCACCAGCGCGGCGTGCAGCCGGCTCGCGGCATCGAGCACGCGCCCGCGGTCCTCCTCCGACTTCCAGATCGGCACGATCACGATCTCGATCGGCGCGAGCAGCGGCGGCGTGCGCAGGCCGACGTCGTCGCCGTGCGTCATCACCAATCCGCCGACCAGCCGCGTGGAGACCCCCCAGCTCGTGTTCCAGACGTGCTCCACCGTTCCCGCCTCGCTCTGGAACGTCACGTCGAACGCCTTGGCAAAGTTCTGCCCGAGGTTGTGCGACGTGCCAGCCTGAAGCGCCCGGTTGTCCTGCATCATCGCCTCGCACGAGAACGTGCGCAACGCGCCGGCGAACTTCTCGGCGTCGGACTTCACGCCGGTTACGACCGGCATCGCCATGTACCCTTCCATGAAGTCGCTATACACGCCGAGCATCCTCCTTGCCTCTTCTTCCGCCTCGTCGTGCGTCGCGTGCGCCGTGTGCCCTTCCTGCCAGAGGAACTCCAGCGTGCGCAGGAACAGCCGCGTGCGCATCTCCCAGCGCACCACGTTGGCCCACTGGTTCATGAGCAGCGGCAGGTCGCGGTAGCTCTGGATCCACTTGGCGAACATCGCGTAGATGATCGTCTCGGAGGTCGGCCGCACCACCAGCGGCTCCTCCAGTTGCTTGCCGCCGCCGTGCGTGACCACCGCCACCTCCGGCGCGAACCCTTCGACGTGCTGCGCTTCCTTCTTGAGGTAGCTCTCCGGGATGAATAGCGGGAAGTACGCGTTCACGTGGCCGGTGGCCTTGAACATGTCGTCCAGCTGCCGCTGCATCCGCTCCCATATTCCGTAGCCGGCCGGCCGGATGACCATGCAGCCGCGCACCGGCGCGTAGTCGGCCAGCTCCGCCTTCAATACCAGCTCGTTGTACCACGCGCTGAAGTCTTCCGCGCGCGGAGTCAGCTTCTTGTCGTCTGCCATCGTCTTACACCGGGAAATTGAAGAGCTCGTCGCCGCGGACGACTCGCTCGCTGCCGTCGGCCAGCGTCTTCACGGTCATCGTGCCCGCGCCGCCGCTCCACTGGTCGCGCAGGAGAATAACCACTTGGGCGGCTCCCGCGCTCGAAGCGGCCTTGAGCTGCCGCGCCAGCTGCTGCGGCCGGAGCGAGTACTCCACGCTGTGGCCGCCCCCGCGCAGCCGCGCCGCGACGGTCATGACGTCGCTGAGCAGCGCCTCGTCGTCGGATGCGACCCAGTAGTCGAGTGCCGGCTCCAGCGCGGGCATCAGCTTGCGCGACCGGAGCAGCTCGCCGAGCACCACGTCGCCCATGCCGAATCCGAGCGCGGGCGCCGGCGTGCCGCCGAGCGTGGCCAGCAAGTCGTCGTACCGCCCGCCGCCGCAGATCGCGCGAAACTCGCCCGCGGTGTCGAACAACTCGAAGACGATCCCCGTGTAATACGCGAGCCCACGCACGACCGACAGGTCGAGCCGCACCCAGTCGTCCACGCCCAGCGCGCGCAGCAGCTCGAAGTAGCGCGTCATGGTCTCGAAGTGCCCATCCAGCGCGCGCACGCCACCGAGCCGCGTGCGCAGCTCGTCGAGGCTCTTCGACCCGACCGCCTCGAACAGAGATCTCACCGCGTGCGGCGCGACGCCGCCATCCGTGAGCCGCTTCTCCAGCGCCGCGCGCGGCTCGCGGTCCAGCTTGTCGAGCACGGCGTACACCAGCGGATGATCCTTCTCCGCGATCTCGAAGTGCGCGAGCAGCGCGCCGATCAAACGCCGGTCGGAGACGCGCGCCCGCACGTCGCTGGCCGTGAGACCGACCTCGCGCATCACGTCTATCGCGAGCGCCAGCAGCTCCGCGTCCGCCGCGACGTCCGGCTCACCCACGATGTCCACGTTGAGCTGGAAGTGCTCGCGCAGCCTGCCCTTCTGCTGGCGCTCGTAGCGGAACAGCTGCGGAGTGGAGAACCAGCGCACCGGCTTGCGCAGCGCGTTCAGCTTCGCGCCGACCATTCGCGCGAACGTCGGCGTCATCTCCGGCCGCAGCGCCACCTTCCGGCCGCCCTTGTCCTCGAAGACGTACAGCTGGCCGACGATCTCGTCCCCGCTCTTCGCGGTGTACAGCTCCAGCGGCTCGAGCGGCGGGCCGTCGTACTCCACGAAGCCATACCGTCCCGCGACCTCGCGCCACGCGTTCATCACGTAGGCGCGCTCGGCGAGCTCCTGCGGGTAGAAATCCCGGAATCCTGGCAGCGCCGCCCGTGACATTGGTGAAAGCTACGCGGCCATCGGAGACAGCTGCAAGCACGCCATCGCATCGCCCACCGTGTGAAAGGAGCCGGTTATGAGCACGGTGCTCCCTCCATCCTGCGCCGCGGCCACCGCCTCCGCCAGCTCCGGAACAGCCGGAGCGGTCACGCCGAGGGCGCTGGCGTACGCAGCCGCTTCGACCGGGTCCCAGCGCCGGGACGGTGGCGCCGTTGGCGGCGTCGTGAGAATCAGCTCGTCCACGGCCGGCGCGAGCCGGTCGATCATGCCGCGCCAGTCCTTGTCGCTGAGGACGCCGAGCACGGCGACGAGGGGGCGAGTGATCCCGATGCGAGCCAGGGTGCTCACGACCACCTCGATGCCGGCCGGGTTGTGCGCCACGTCGAAGATCAGCTTTCCGCGCCGGTCCAGCCTGCCGGGGAGCGTGACGCTGCGCAGCGCATCGCCGCACTCGTCCAGCCGCACCGAGTATTCGCTTCCCGCCGCGCGCACCAGCGCGATCGCCGTGGCGGTGTTCCACGCCTGGTGCTCGCCCAGGAGCGGCGTCCGGACCGGGAAGAACCGGCCGCCGCGCGCGAGCGTGAACTCGGTGCCGCCGGGACCCACGCTCACGTCCAGCGTGCCGTATTCCTCCGCGGCAACGACTATCGGGGTCGCGCCCATCGCGGCGGCGAGGTTGGCCAGCTCGCGCGCGACGCCGGCCTTCCGCTCGCCGACTACGGCCGGCACCCCGCGCTTGAAGATCCCGGACTTCTCCATCGCGATCTGGACGATCGTCTCCCCGAGCATGTCGGTGTGATCGAGGCTGATGGACGTGACCGCGGCGGCGACGGGGGTGATGACGTTCGTGGCGTCGAGCCGGCCGCCCAGCCCCGTCTCGATCACCGCGACGTCCGCTTCCCGTCGCGCGAACCAGTCGAAGGCCATCGCCGTGGTCACCTCGAAGAAGGTCGCGCCGAGGCGCTCGGCGTCGGGCGTCCACCGCTCGATGAACGACACGACTTCATCCTCGGAGATGAGCGCGCCACCGAGCCGGATCCTTTCACGGAAATCCACGAGGTGGGGCGAAGTGTAGCTCGCAACCTTGAGCCCGCGCGACCGGAGCAGGGCTTCGACGGACGCCACGACGCTGCCCTTGCCGTTCGTGCCGGCGACGTGGAAGGACTTGAAGCGGCGGTGTGGATCGCCCAGCAGCGACAGCAGCGCCGTGGTGCGCTCCAGCCCCAGCTTCGTGTCGCCGGTCGTGCGCGCGAACAGGTAATCGAGCGCGGCCCGGTAGCTCCGGGGAGCGGCGACGCTCAGCTCTCAGTCCATCCGGTAGCGGCCGGCTTGCCGTTCATGTGCCGGAGCAGCGTACCCACCGTCTGCTTGAGGTCGTGCCGGTGTACGACCGCATCCACCATGCCGTGCTCGAGCAGGAACTCCGCGGTCTGGAATCCCTCGGGAAGGTCCTGGCCGATCGTCTGCTTGATCACGCGCGGACCCGCGAATCCGATCACGGCGCCGGGCTCGGCGAGGATGGCGTCGCCCAGCATCGCGTAGCTCGCGCTCACGCCGCCGGTCGTGGGATTGGTGAGAATCGAGACGTACGGGATCCGGCGCTCGGCGAGCTGCGACAGGATCGCCGCGGCCTTCGCCATCTGCATCAGCGACAGCACGCCTTCCTGCATGCGCGCGCCGCCGGAAGCGGACACGAGCACCAGCGGGAATTTGCGCTCGAGCGACTTCTGCCCGAGCCGCGCGATCTTCTCGCCGACGACGGAGCCCATCGAGCCGCCCATGAAGGCAAAATCCATTGCGCCGACGCCGACCGGCATCCCGCCGAGCTGACCCGTCGCGGTCAGGATCGCGTCGCCGTCCCCGGCCTTGGCCGTGGCCTTCGCCAGCCGCGCGGGATACTCCGGGAAGCTGAGTGGATCGGTGGACTTGAGGTCCATTTCGGTTTCTTCCGCGGTATCCTCGTCGAGCAGGATCGCGAGGTAATCGCTCGCCCGGATTCGCCGGTGGAAATCGCAGTTCGGGCAGACGTTCAGGTTGCGCTCGAACTTCTCGCGGAGGTCGGTGTGCCCGCACGCCTCGCACTTTTCCCACGTGTCTGGCGGGATCTCGAGCCGCTCGCGCTTGGGCTGGCGGGGCTTTTTCTCCTTCCGGAACCAGGCCACTAGCGGCTCACGTGCAGCTTTAAGTGCATGGACGTAAATCTAAGCGGCGACAGCGGTTCACAAGTGTCCGTGCAAAGGTATCAGGCATCAGGTATCAGGTTTCGGCGCAACAGAACTTCGTCAATATGGCGCAGTTACCTGATACCTGATACCTGATACCTGATAGCCGGTTTTCAGTCGACCCGCGCCCCGGCCCGGCCGCGCCCTTCCCCGGAGATGCGGAGCAGAATGCCGACCGATAGCCAGGTCGCCAGCATGAACGACCCGCCGTAGCTGAAGAACGGAAGCGGGATGCCGGTGATGGGCATCAGGTTGAGCGTCATGCCGATGTTGACCACGACGTGCACCAGCCAGCTGGCCATGAGCCCGAATGCCACGAGCCCGCCGAATGCGTCGTTCGCCCGCTCGGCAATCCTGGTGGCGCGCAGCAGCAGCACCGTGAGCAGCGTGAGGGTGAACATGACGCCGATGAACCCGAGCTCCTCTCCCACCACGGCGAAGATGAAGTCGGTGTGCTGCGCCGGCAGGAATGCGAGCCGTTTCTGGGTGCCCTCAGTGAATCCCTTGCCGAACAGTCCGCCGGACCCGATCGAAATCTTCGACTGGATGACCTGATAGCCGGAAGCTTTTGGATCGAACGAGGGATCGATGAACACGCGCAGCCGGTTCTGCTGGTACGGCTTGAGCTTCTCCCACAACACCGGCGCGACGACGCCCGTCGCGACGTTCGCGAGCATCAGCACGATCCCTTCGACCAGGAAGGGCCGGTAGTACAGCACCAGCGCGAGCAGTACGAGGAACCACGCGCCCCAGAGGCCGGTGCTGAACGAGAGCACGAGACTGATCGCGGGGCTCGCGAGCAGGAGCAGCAGCGGCCACGCCACGCCCGACCAGTACAGCATCGCGAAAAAGATTCCGATGAAAGCGATGCCGCTGCCGAGGTCGGGCTGGGCCATGATCATGAGCCACGGCACGGCCACCACCATCGCCGGCTTCCACAGGTCGAGCAGCGACGTCGGCGAATCCCGCCGCGCCGCCAGCACCTGCGCGAGCATCAGCACCACGGTGACCTTCGCGAGCTCCGCCGGCTGGCCGATGCGCACTCCGCCGATCGCGAGCCAGCTCTTGGTGCTTGCCGCCGTTCCGGCGCCGGTGCCGATAACCAGGGTGAGCGCCAGCAGAATCACGCTCAGCGCGTACGCAGGAACCGTCAGCCACTGGATGAGCCGCACGGAAGTCCGCGTGACCATGTACGCCGTGAACAGGCCGAGTATGAGCCAGACGATCTGCGGCTTGTACAGTCCCCCAACGTACGTGGGAACGTCGGTACGGCCGGCGGAATACACCATCGCGCTTCCCAGCAGCGATAGTGCAAGGGCTGTGAGGACGAGCGGGTAGTCCGCTACAATCCGCCGGGCCATCAGCGGTTGGTGGTGATTCCCGCTGGCGGTACCTGCGGCGGACGCGGCACCGGACCGCCGATGGCCGCGTCGTTTGCATCACCTAACGCAGGTCCGGTATCGGCCATCCTGTCGGCCGGATGGGGAATGTTCAGGTACTTCGCCGCCACGCGCGACGCCACTCGGGCCGCCTGCCAGCCGTGTCCGCCGAACTCGATCATGACGGCGACGACGATCTTGGGATCCTGCACCGGCGCCATGCCGACGAACCACGCGTGATCGGGAGTGGCCCTGCCGCTCTGCGCGGTGCCTGTCTTGCCACCCAGGAAAAGTCCCGGCACCGCCGAGCCGCCGGCCGTTCCCGTCGGAGACACCACCCGCAGCAGCGCCGCGCGGAGCTGCATGATCTGCTCCTGCGTGAGCGTGAAGACGCGCTCGCGCTTCGGGGTGACGCGGGCGATGCTGGGCGGCGCGGCGAAGCCGTCGGACGCTATCGCCGAGTAGAACCTGGCCATGCTGGCGAGCGTCTGGGAGTTCTCACCCTGGCCGATGGCCATGTTGATCACCGTCGAGCCGGCGTGCCACCCGCGCGGTCCCCAGCGCTTGTTGAAGTACTCGCGATCGTCGTACGGAAAGCGCGGAGCCTTCTCGTTGGGCAGGTCGAGCCCCGAGCGCGTATTCATGCCCAGCTTGATGCCACCGGCGATCATGCGCGACAGGCCCATCCGCAGGCCGAGCTGGTAGAAGTAGACGTTGCACGACTTCTCGATCGCGCCGCTCAGGTTCTGCGAGCCGTGACCGCGGGGATCCCAGCAGCGGAAGTACGCGTTGCCGTAGGCGAAGCCGCCGGCGCACGCCTGCGGCATTCGCGTATTGAAATCGGCGATGCCGTTCTCCAGCGCGATGACCGCGTCCACGACCTTCCACGTGGAGCCCGGCGGATACGTTCCCTGAGTGGCCTTGTTGTACAGCGGCTTCCTTGGATTCGTGTTCAGCTCGGTCCAGTAGTCCTGCGGGATGCCGCCGGTGAACCGGTTGGGGTCGTACCCCGGGCCGCTGTGAATCGCGAGCACTCCGCCCGTCTTCGGGTCGAGGGCGATGAGTCCGCCCATCAGTGTATCGCCGAACACCTGGGCGACGTAGCGCTGCAGGTCCATGTCGATGTTCGTCATCAGCGGCGGCGCCGGACGCGGCACCTGGTCGGGGCGGGCGACGCCGGCCTCGTTCACCACGCGGCCGCGCGCGTCAACTTCCACGAAGCGCATGCCTTCGGAGCCGTGCAGGATCTCCTCGTACTGCCGCTCCAGACCGCCCTTCCCCACCTGCTGGCCCATCTTGTAGTTGACGAAGCGCTCGCTGTTCAGCTCGCTTTCGCTGATCTCGCTCGTGTACCCGACGAACGCGGAAACGACTTCGCCGTCCGGATAGTACCGCTTCGGCACCGACTGAATGATCAGGCTGGGGAAATCGATGCGATGCTCTTCCAGCACGGCGACGACGTCGATGGCCGCGTCGGGAAAGATCACGGTCGGGCGGTTGGGCTCGCGCCGGAAGCGCTTGAGCGCGCCCTTCTTGTCGTCATCCGTGAGCTGAATGACGGTGCCGAGCCGCGCCAGCTCCGCCTTGAGCGCGCTCTCCGTCGCGCTCAGCAGCGACACTGTGTACGCCGGAAGATTTTCCGCGATGACGTTGTTCTTGCGATCGTAGATGATCCCGCGCGGCGCGGGGAGCGGAACCTCGCGCAGGCGGTTCTCCTCCGACTGCAGCGCGTACTGCTCGTGCTGCAACACCTGGGTGTTGAAGAATCCGCTGAGCAGGACGATCATCAGCGTCACGATGAGAATCGTGCTGATCCGCGCGCGGCGGGCAATGTCGTTCGGGTGGAAGCTCATGCGGTGGACGGCTCGACGAGGGGACGCATCACGACCAGCAGGACGACTCCCGCCAGCGCCGTGACCGCCGCCGAGAGCGGAGACCACAGTATCAATTGCTGGACCAGCTCGATCCCGCCCACCCTGCGCTCAGCCAGGAAATAGATGATGTCGAACGCCCACTTGCCGAGAAAGAAGAAGAAGGCGTTGAGCGCGATGTTGTCCGCGAAGAAAACAGCCTTGAGCCAGCTCGCGCCGTAGCCCACCAGCGTCATGGCGACGGCGCCCGCGCCGAGCGCGGCGGGCGTCAGCGAATCGGCCACGAACCCGATGGCGAATCCGATCACGGCCGCCATCCCCGGCCGAACCCGCACCGCGATCAGCAGCAACGCGATCAGCAGAAAATCCATCGGGGCGCGCCAGCCGAGCAGCGGGCGGAGCGTGTAGTGCAGCACCACCAGCAGCGCGAAGCTCGCGAGCCCGCGAAGGAGGGGCACGAATCTCATGCTCACAGCTCCGGCTGGCGCGGCACCGGCGCCGGCGTCGTGTCGCGCCCGATTCTGATCGGCGGTCCGAGCCGGACCGCGCTGTCACGCTGCGGCGGAGGCTGCTGCGGCTCCACCGGCGGGGGCGTGACCGGCTGCTGCGGCTGGGTCGTGGGTGGAGCCGTCGGTTGCTGCTGCGGTTGTGTCTCGACCGGCGCCACTGCTCCGCCCGCCGCGCGAATCGAGTCCGCGCGCATGGACGCGATCGCCGCGCGCCGCGCGGCGGCTTCCTGCAACGCCGCCGCTCGCGCGAGCGAGTCGCCCGCGGCGAGAATCGCGCGGAGCGCCGCCTCGGTCGGACCGCCCTGCTGCCAGACGCCTTCCACGCCTTCCGCCACCCGCTCGGGCTTGAGGATCATCACCGAGTTGACGTCGCTCGGCGAGACGGCGGGACGCAGGATGTACGTTCGCGCCCACGACTCCGGCGTTTTCAGCTCCGACAACACGGTGCCGATCGGGATGCCGCGCGGATATGTCCCACCGAGTCCCGCGCTAACGATCAGCATGCCGGGCTTGAGCTCGGTGCGGAACGACACGCCACGCATCTCCATCAGGAAGCGGTTGGGACCGGCGCCGAGGTGCGCCTGCACGATGCCGAACGTGCTCCCGTCCTCGGACATCGCGCTGACGCGAAAATCCGGGTGCGTCCACAGGATGGCCTGGCTCATCGTCGGATCCACGCGCTCCACCGTCCCGACGAGACCCTCGGGCGCGACGACAGGGCTGAGTCTCCTCACGCCGGCGTTGGAGCCCGCGCTGAGAATGACGCTGTACGCGTCGCGCACGCCGCGGCCGTGCAGCGCCTCCGCCGGCACGAAGCCCCACTTCAGGCGCGCACCCAGCCCGATGATCGAGCGCAGCCGGTCATTTTCCGCCTGCAGCGCGGCCACGCTCAGCGCCTTCATCGTAACGCTATCGCGCGCCTGGGTCCGCTCCTCGTGCAGCATGAACGCGCGGCGGCTCAGCTCGGCCCGCTCCTGCAGCATGATCAGCGGCGCAAGCACGCTCTGGCGGAGCACCGAGGCCACCGGCTCGCGAACCGTGGCGGGAAGCACGAGCGCGAGCAGCGACAGCAGGACGCACGCTCCAACGATTATCTGGTCGAGACGCGAGCTGCCACGGATCGGGCGCGATACCGGCATTACGGCCTCAGGTGTCCAGAACCGACCAGTACTTGTCTTCGTCGTCCAGGATGCGGCCGGTCCCACGCACCACGCACGTCAAAGGATCCTCGTCCACGTGGATCGGGAGATTGGTCTCCTGGCTCAGGAGAATGTCGAGCCCCTTTATGAGCGCGCCGCCGCCGGTCATGACGATGCCGCGGTCCACGATGTCGGCCGCCAATTCGGGCGGCGTGATTTCGAGCGCGCGCCGCACCGCGTCCACGATCTGCTGGATCGGCTCCTGCACCGCCTCCCGAATTTCCGCCGACGTGACGCGCACCGTCTTCGGGATTCCGGAGACGAGGTCGCGGCCCTTCACGTCCATCTCGCGCTCGTCGCCCACCGGCGCGGCCGACCCGATCTGGATCTTCACCTGCTCGGCGGTGGATTCACCGATCAGCAGGTTGTAGTTCTTGCGCATGAACTGCACGAT
>CALMKE010000059.1 GCA_937867645.1 uncultured Gemmatimonadota bacterium
CCGCGGTTGCTCCGCGCGCGCTAGAACTCGCGCTTCCTCATCTCCTTGAAAAACCGCTCGTGCTCCTGCCGCTCCTTCAGTGTCGCTTGATCCGTGGGCTCGTCCTTCAGGTTCGGATCGTACTTCTTGCCAAACCCTTTCCGTCCGGACGTATTCGCCGCTTTCGCGGCGTTTTTCCTGGCGAGCGCTTCGATGGCTTTTTTATCCATGCGCTTAATACCGCCCGGAGGGCTGGAAAGTGTCAACAGGATTGTCCGCCGCGGTGATGAAGCCCTCGCGCTCCATCGATCCCCACCTGCGGTCACCCCTGAGGTACTTCCAGTACGACTGCAGGCGGAACAGCACCATGAGCTGGCGATAGCCGAATGACTCGATGACGGAGAACCACACCAGCAGCAGGAAATCCCGCATGCCCGGGTACCGGCGAAAGCTCACCTCTTCGAGGACCGTAGCCCACAGCGACAGCAGGAATCCGAAGCCGACGGACACCAGGAGGAAGAGAAGCGCGAATTCCGGATCGGCGATGCCGAACAGCAGGCTGGCGCCGAACGCGGCATACCCCAGCATCTCGATCGCCGGCGCGAGCATCTCCCCGAAGAGGAAAAACGGATACGCCACGAATCCGAGCCTCCCGTAGCGCGGATTGAAGCACACATCCCTGTGGGCGATCAACGTCGCGATCAGCCCGCGATGCCACCGCTCCCGCTGGCGATGGAGACCGCTCAGCGTCGCCGGCACCTCCGTCCACGCCACGGGATCGGGGATGAACTGCACCGCATCGCTGGAGCCGATGGCGCGCAGATGCTTGTGGAGCCGGACGACGACGTCCATGTCTTCGGTAACGCTTCCGGTATCGTAGCCGCCGACGGCTTGGAGGTGCTCCTGCTTGAACAGGCCGAACGCCCCCGAGATGATCAGGCTGCCGCCGATGCGGTTCCAGCCCAGCCTCCCGAACAGAAACGCCCGCAGATACTCGACGGTCTGGATGCCCGGCAGCCAGCGCGAGTCAACGCGGGCATCGGTGACTATGCCGTGCTTGACCGTCGAGCCGTTGACGACCCGCACGGTCCCGCCCACGGCCGCGACGGGCTCGCCGAGCAGGAAGGGCCGCGCAAGCCGGAGCAGCGCGTCCCGCTCGACCAGGGTATCGGCATCCACCGCCAGCACGTACGGGAACCTCGCGGCGTTGAGCGCGGCGTTGAGCGAGTCCCCTTTTCCGCCATTCGCCTTGTCCACGCAGGTCAGCTTCGAGTAGACCTTCGAGCGATAGTAACCGCGAATTTCCGCCGTAGGGACGACGTGCGGATAGGCGGCCGGCGCTTCGTACAGCTCGTATGCGGCGATCAGCAGCTCCATGGTCCGGTCGGTCGAGCCGTCGTTCACGACCACCACTTCGAGATGCGGGTACTCCAGGGTGAGAAAGGAGAGTACGCTCGGCACGATCGTGGACTGCTCGTTGTAGGCCGGAACCAGGACCGATATGGGCGGAATTACATCCGCGCCCCGCAAGAGCCCGAGATTCCGGTCGTCGGATATTCGCCAGTGCTCCATGAGCTCCGGGATCGCGAGCAGGAGCAGCACCGCGTAAAAGGAGTTGAGTACCAGGAAATAGACGATGATCGCGGTGTCGACGCCGTGAAGCGCGCCGACAGCCACCGCGCGAAGCGATTCGATTTCCATCATGCCGACGTGAGCTCGAGCCGGCTGCCATCCGACAGCCCGCTCACGAGCGTGGCCATGTCCGCCGCGAACGGGTCCGGCGAAGCCCGCACGTTGGCCAGCGCGAACCTTCCCTCCTGAAACAGATCGGCCAGGGCAAGACCGGCGCGAAAGCGCACCCACCATGCCTCGTCGTGCATCGCGTCGATGAGCGTAGGAATCGCCTCGCGCACGTTGAGAGCTCCGACCGCGCGAGCGGCCGCCGCGCGCACGCGCCAATCCTCGTCCCGCAGCAAGCGGGTGACGGCCTCGGCTCCCTCGACCGAAAAGCAGAAGCGAAGGGCACGGGCGGCGCTCGTCCGCAAATCCACGTCGGCATGCGACGCGAACGGCACGACGGCCGCCAGCGCCGCCGGCGTCCCCAGCACCTCGGCCAGCTGGACCCACGCGCGCAGCGACGCCGGCGGCGCGGGCATGGCCAGCCGCCTCACCACGACCGTGGTCGCGCTGGCCGAATGCCGGCGCAGCGCGATGCATTGCTGCAGCCGCACTGCCGGCGAGCGCGAGGGCAGCCCGGTGACGACGACGGTGACCAGCGCGGGGCTCGCGCAGCTGGCGAGCGCCGCGGTAGCGGCGCTCGTGACTGCGGGGTGTGAGTCCAGAAGGAGCCGCGCGACGAGCGGGCCGTCGCTCTCCTCGCACACCACGGCCAGCAGGCGCGCCGCCTCGAGTCGCTTCCACCACCGCCTCGATCCCGCCTGAGCGATGATCTGCTTCACCCACGGCGCCGCGCGGACGAGCGTCGCGAGCGCCCGGCGCTGGTCCGCGGACAGGCGCGTCCCGCCGATGGCGAGAAGCTCTCGCGCCGCAACGTCGGGACGGAGCAGCTCCAGTGCGCGCGCGAGCGACTCCCCACCGTCCTGCGCCAGCATGAGTCGCTCGAGCGGACCCGAAAGCAGCTCCTTCGCCGAATCACCGTGCTCGCGTCCGCGTTGCCGCCGATGTCGCGTGGCGAATAGAAGCGCGAGGGTCAGGACGACGAACACCAGCTGGAGAGACACTACTACCAGCAGCGCGGCGAAGCGCGTCACGCCTCAGCCATGAGCGAGCGCGAGCCAGACACCTACCTTCTCCACCAGAACATGCATGCTGACGGGCTTCACGAGATAGTCCACCGCGCCCGCCCGCAAAGCTCTGATCTGATCCGCGTCGCTTCCGCGGGAGCTCATGAAAGCGACCAGGAACGCGTGCGGTCGGAGCTCTTGCAGCCTCTCGTGCAACGAATGCCCGTCGATGCCGACCAGGTCCACCGAGAGCAGCAGCACCCTGCGGATCTCGTCCACGGGGAACGCTACCAGCTCGCGCAGCGCCTCGGCTCCGTCGTAGTACACCGTCACTAGCCGACCCGTAGACTCGAGCGCGTAAGCAATCATGTTGGCGAGCGCCACGTCCTCGTCCACGACGATGACTTCATCGCGGAACCACGGCTGCTTTCCACTGGGCGTCCTGGACTGCACCCGCCGCTCCACCGATGCGACGCCTCGACGCTCCTCGGTGGTCTGTCGTTTCATTGCTCGCGCCCGGCGCCGCTCATCGGAGCAACCTCTCGAAGCGAAAGCTTCCGACGAGGTGCAGCCTTCGGATCGACGGAGCGACTTCTTCGCTCTCGACGCCCAGGCCGTAGCCGAGGCGCAAGCGGCCGCGCAGCGGCCAGAGCCGTTCAACCCGCGCGGAGAAACTCGTGAGCTTGGGATCGCGCAGGATTCGCGTCGGATCTTCCGTGGCCGGACTGGTCCCGCGCGTGGCTGAGACGTACATCCCGACGTAGTCGTACCGGCCCGCCCAGTACCGGCGCAGCGAGAGCTGGCCGGTCGCGGACAGCGAGCCCCTTTCATGCACCACATATGGGCGAAACGCGTACCAGTAATTCCCGCGGTAGCCGCCGATGCTCCCGGTGTACACGATGACAGAGCTCGAGGCGACGCGAAACAGTCGCGCGCCCGCGGAAAGCTCGATCGACCGCGTCGGCGAGCTGAACAGCTCGAGCGCGGCGCGCAGCGGCACGAACACGTTCTCGTGTGGCGACACGGCCGCGGCGAGGTAGAGATAGCCCACTCGTCCCGCTCGCGGATACGCCTCCGCCTCCGCCTGCAGCCCCGCAGAGCCGTACCGCCGGGCGCCGGTGATCCGGGCCGACGCCGCTCCCCAGCGCGGCACGAACGTCCGATCCACGGAGGCCACGATCCACGGATCAATGCCCTCGACGTGCTCGACGCTCACCATCGCTCCGATGGCAGCCGTGTCTACCGGGGTGTGGGCGATCTCATCGTCCTGCGCGGCGACGGCCATTGGAATGACCGCGAGCATGACGCCCAACGCCGCCGGGATCCGCCAACGCCGGGTGGCGCGTGTGCGGTAACCTGAAGTCGTGCCTGCTGCGTGCGACGTCTGAGCTCCCGGCGTGGAGCGAGCAACCTTCGCTCGCGAACTACAACTTCGAACACTTGGATACACAAAACGATACGCGCGACCGTCCCGAAGGGCAATCGCGCGCTCGCCGCCTCACGCCGCGCTCGAGGCGCGGCCGAGATCGGTTATCTCAACCGCACTCGCTGAAGCCGCACACGTGGCACTTGGCGCACCCCTCCGCGTACTCCAGCGAAGAGCCGCAATCAGGGCACGTCCCGAATGACGCCTGATC
>CALMKE010000060.1 GCA_937867645.1 uncultured Gemmatimonadota bacterium
TACGGGGAAAAACACTGCCGTCACCGCAAGCGCGAAAACACCCTCCGGAAGCTGAAAAATGCGGAACGCCTTGTCTACCACGGCGGGGCCCGTGTCGCGCGGGATCAGATCGAGCGGCACCCGGGTGGAGAAGTAGGTGTTCACGAGGATGTTGATGTCGAGCAATATCAGGCCCAGCGCCACCGGCATTATCCCGGTGAGCACCGCCTTGACGTAACTGTCGCGCACAGCGAACGCGGTCCATAGCCGGCCGCCGTGATGGCGCAGCCAGGGAATTGGAAGGAGCAGCTGCACCAGCGTTCCGAGCAGCACGCCCAGCGCATACACGTGGATCTGGTAGCCGAATGGAACCGTGTACGCGCTGATGAACACGGTCACGATGACCACGGCGTTCCAAGCCACAGGCGCGAGAGCGGGAACCGAGAAATGGCCGTAGGCGTTCAAGATCCCGGTCACGACGCCGCCGAGGGACATCAGTATCACGGTGGGGAGCATGATGCGAAGAAGCGCGACGGCCAGATCCCGCTGACCGAATTGCTCGTGCACCGCCAGGTCGACGATCGCCGGAGCCGCCCACATGCTCAGCAGCGTGACCGGGATTAGAAAAAGCAGGATGAGAGAGACGATCGTGCTCGCTACGCGCCAGGCCCGGGGCTCGTCTCCTTGTTCGACGAGATCCGTAAACGCCGGAACGAGCGCGCTCGTCAGCGCGACCGGCGATCGAATGAGATTGGGGATTTGAACGGCGACGGTGAACGCTGCCATCGAAGCCCCGGCCCCGAAGATCACGGCCGTCAGAATCTCCCTGGCGAGGCCGCTGACGCGCGACAGGAGGGTCCCGACCATGACTACGAGAGTGGATGCCCTCCTCCTTCGATTGTCCGGCGGACTCGCGGGGATCGCCGCTGGCGCCAAGTCGTCGCTGGGAAGTGTCTCTGGCGGAGTAGTCACGGGCAGGCGCAAATGTAAGGGGCAGGCCCACAGTGTGACCATTGCTTAATTCTTTCTGCAACTGAGAACGCTATGTTCCGGCAGCTTGACCTTCCGGCCGCCACGCGCGGCTAGCTTTCTCCGAACCCGAGGAACCAGTACTCATGGACTCGGCCGCCGAAGCCACTGCCATGCAAGCATGAACATTCTGATCGTGAGCCAGTACTTCTGGCCTGAATCCGTGCGTATCAACGAAATGGTGAAAGCCCTGCGAGCAACCGGCGCGGCGGTCACCGTCCTCACGGGTCAGCCCAACTATCCGGACGGAGCCATATTCCCCGGTTATTCGGCGATGTCCACCGGGCTGGAGGAGGACACGCACGGCACGCCCGTGTACCGAGTCCCGCTGATTCCCCGCGGACGCGCCTCCCGATTCAGGCTCGCGGCCAACTATGCTTCCTTCGCGATTTCGGCAACGGTGTTCGGCGCTTGGCTGCTGCGAGGCCGGCAAGTGGATGTGATCTTCGTGTATGCACCATCGCCCCTCCTTCAGGCTCTGCCGGGAATGTTCCTCAAGAGATTGAAGAAGGCTCCGTTGGTGACGTGGGTGCAAGACCTGTGGCCGGAAAGTCTGGTGGCCACCGGGTCCGTAACCAACGAATCGCTCTTGCAGATGGTCAAGAAGCTGGTAGTGTGGATCTACCGCGACAGCGATCTGGTCCTCGCCCAGTCCCGCTCGTTCGTAAAATCAATAACGGAGTTGGCGGGCAATACTCCGGTAGAATACTTTCCCAATCCGGGAGAGGATGCATTCCGAACCGCCGAGCCCAGACCAGGACCAGCTTTGATCCTCCAGCCCGCATTCAACGTGGTGTTTACGGGCAATCTTGGCTCGGTTCAGGCGCTGGATACTCTGGTGCGCGCGGCCGAACTGCTGCGATCTCACACCGACGTCCGGTTCGTGATCATCGGAAGCGGTAGTCGCGCCGGCTGGTTGGCCCACGAGGTGGCGGCGAAAGGGCTGGATAACGTAAGCCTCCCGGGACGCTTTCCGCCCGACGCGATGCCCGGCATCATGGCGCAAGCGTCGGCGCTCCTCGTCAGCCTGATCCGGAGTCCGATAATGTCGCAGACGATTCCGTCAAAAGTTCAGGCTTATCTGGCGGCAGGTAAACCGATCGTCGCCGCTCTGGATGGAGAAGGCGCAGCCGTGGTGCTCGAAGCTGGAGCCGGACTCGCGTGCCCCGCTGAGGATCCACGAGCCCTGGCCGAGCTTGTCTTGCGACTGAAAGCGATGAGCGAGGCAGAACGTCGTCGGATGGGACAAGCGGGCCAGCGCTATTACGCGGGACATTTCGATGCGGCCGTGCTCGCTCGTCGCCTGGTGGACCGCCTCGAACACCTGCGAGCAACGGCTGTAACGCCATCGCTCTCGGCCGCGACATGACCGATCAGGCGCGCCGCGGAAGCACGAAGGTTCTCGTACTCGGCGCTACGGGAATGCTCGGGCACGCGGTCATGCGACTGCTTGGGCAGAGCCCCGGTTTCTCGACCGTGGGTTCCGTGCGATCCGCCGCCGCCGTGCATTTGTTGCCGGCCGATATCCGCGACAAAGTCCTCCCGGGTGTAGACGTCGAGGATACTCACGCCCTGACCCAGGTGGTCGAGCGGGCTGAGCCCGCCGTCGTGATCAACTGCGTGGGGCTGGTGAAACAGCTGATGGGTGAATCCGACCACTTGGCGGCGCTGACGATCAACTCGGTCTTTCCGCACCGCCTCGCGCGGGTATGCGCGCAGGCCGGCGCGAGATTGGTTCATTTCAGTACCGATTGTGTTTTTTCGGGTGATCGTGGCATGTATCGGGAAGACGACCTCCCGGACGCCAGGGATCTATACGGCTTGACCAAGTATCTCGGCGAAGTGGACTATCCGGGCGCCATCACTTTGCGCACTTCGATCATCGGCCACGAGTTGGTCGGCGCGCACGGATTGGTAGAATGGTTCCTCGCGCAGTCCGGAAGCGTCAAGGGTTACACGCGGGCCATCTTCTCCGGCCTGACGACGCTGGAGTTGAGCCTGGTGATCCGCGATTATGTCTTGCCCCGCAACCAGATGCGCGGAGTCTACCATGTCGCAGCTCGGCCGATCAGCAAGCACGACCTGCTGAAGCTGGTGGCGGAGACATACGGCAAATCGATCGAGATCATTCCCGACGATCACCTCCGCCTGGACCGCTCGCTCGACGGTAGCCGTTTCACGGCGGAGACCGGCTACAGGGCGCCTGAATGGCCGTCGCTCATCAAACGCATGCGCGAGTTTCAATGACCGCAGCGGCGACGGACATGTTCGCCGACAAGAAACTGCTGATTACGGGCGGGACCGGATCGTTCGGTCATGCCGCGCTCGAACGTTTTCTCCATGCCGGTGCCAGCGAGGTGCGGATTTTCAGCCGGGACGAGAAAAAGCAGGAGGACATGCGCATCCGTCTGAACAATCCAAGGCTTCGCTTTTATATCGGGGACGTCAGGAACTACGAGGGGCTGGCGGACGCCATGGCCGGGGTGAATTACGTATTCCACGCGGCAGCACTGAAGCAGGTTCCGTCCTGTGAATTCTTCCCCCTCGAGGCCTTGCGGACCAACGTTCTGGGAGCGGATAACGCCTTGAACGCAGCGGTCAGCTGCGGCGTCGACCGCATGGTCGTTCTCAGCACCGACAAGGCTGTCTATCCAATCAACGCCATGGGGCTGACCAAAGCGCTGATGGAGAAGGTGATGGTTGCCAAGTCGCGCATCAGATCGCCGGGTGAAACGATCTTGTGCGGGACGCGATACGGCAACGTCATGGCGTCGCGCGGGTCCGTTATACCGCTCTTCGTCAGGCAGATCAAGAGTGGGCAGCCGCTCACGATTACCGACCCCGCAATGACGCGGTTCCTCATGTCCCTGGAGGATTCGGTCGAGCTCGTGCTGCACGCTTTCACTCACGGGAATCAGGGTGACATCTTCGTGCAGAAAGCGCCGGCTGCCACTGTAGGCGTCATCGCCCAGGCCCTGCAGCAGATAATGGGGAGCAACAATCCCGTCCGCACCATCGGGACGCGTCACGGCGAAAAGCTGTACGAAACGCTAGTGGCGCGCGAAGAGCTGGCGAAAGCGGAAGAGACGGATCGCTACTATAGGATTCCGGCCGACGACCGCGATTTGAATTACAGTAAGTATTTCGTGGAAGGGGACCCGAAGGTAGCGTACGCCGATGATTACACCTCGCACAACACGGAGCGTCTCGACGTGGACCAAGTGAAGTCGCTGCTGTTGCGGCTGCCTTACATCCAGGCCCAGCTGCATGCTTAAAGTCATGACGATCGTCGGCACGCGACCGGAGATCATCCGCCTCTCGCGGGTGATCGAGAAGCTCGACCGCCACTGCGAGCACGTGCTGGTTCACACCGGCCAGAACTTCGACTACGAGCTGAACGAGATCTTCTTCCAGGACCTTGGGATCCGGCGGCCCGATTTCTTTCTGGAGGCTGCCGGAGACACGGCGTTGGAAACGATTGGAAAAGTCATCATCGCCGCGGAGCGGGTCATAGTGGAACAGAAGCCGCAGGCTCTCCTGCTGCTGGGAGATACCAACAGCTGCCTGGCGGTCATCGCGGCGAAGCGACACAAGGTCCCGATATTCCACATGGAAGCCGGCAACCGCAGCTTCGATTTCCGTGTCCCGGAGGAGATCAACAGGCGCATCGTGGATCACGTCGCCGACATAAACCTCCCGTACAGCGAGATCGCGCGTGAGTATCTCCTACGGGAAGGGCTCCCGCCTGACCAGGTGATCAGGACCGGCAGCCCGATGCGCGAGGTAATCGAGCATCACCGCCCCGGTATCGAGGCCTCTGACGTTCTCCGGCGCTTGAATCTCAAGGAACGGGGCTACTTCCTCGTGAGTGCTCACCGTGAAGAGACAGTCGATTCCCCGAACAATCTCCGCCGCCTACTGGACATGCTTAGCGCGATCGGGACGCGGTATGGCGAGCCCGTCGTAGTATCCACGCACCCGCGAACGCGAAACCGAATGGAGGCTCTCGGGATCGGAGCAATGCCGAACATCCTGTTCCATAAGCCTTTCGGGTTCCTGGATTACGTCAAGCTGCAGCTGTCGGCTCATGCCGTCCTCTCGGACAGTGGCTCTATCACCGAAGAGTCTTCGATCATGAACTTTCCGGCCCTCAATCTGCGCGAAGCCCACGAGCGTCCCGAAGGATTCGAGGAAGGCGCCGTGATGTTCGTCGGTCTGAGCACGGAGTCCGCGATGAATGCGCTCGAAGTTCTGGAGCAGCAGCCCCGTGGCCCCGACCGTGCGCTGCGACTGGTGCGCGATTACGAGCCCCTGAATGTCTCCGACAAGGTGTTGCGGATCATTCTGAGCTACACGGCGTTCGTGAACCACCGAGTGTGGCATCTTCCATCCGGCTCCACCTGACGCTGTGAGCCGCGGCCTCGACGCGGTGACACGCGACAGTCGCACGTACAACCACTAGCTCGCGTGCTGCTGGTTACGGGCGCCACCGGCTTCGTGGGACGCTCGCTTGTTGCGCGCGCTCTGATGTGCGACGGGATCTCCGTGAGAGCGGCCGTTCGCACTGCGACTCACGGGCTCCCTTCAGCTGTGGAGATCGCGCGCATCGGCGATGTGAGCGAAACGACGGATTGGACGCAGGCGCTTGCGGGTGCGGATGTCGTGGTGCATCTGGCGGCCCGAGTGCACGTGATGCGGGACGCGGCCGCCGACCCCCTGGCCGAATTCAGGCGCGTGAACGTGGCCGGTACCCTGCAACTTGCGCGATCCGCCGCCAGGGCAGGCAGCAGGCGTTTCGTGTATCTGAGCTCGGTGAAAGTGAACGGCGAGGGCGGCGACACGCCTTACCGCGAAACTGATCCCCCATCCCCGCGGGATCCCTACGGCGTCAGCAAGCACGAAGCGGAAACCGGCCTGCGCGCGCTGGCCGCCGAAACCGGGCTGGAGGTCGTCATTATCCGGCCGCCTCTGGTGTACGGTCCGGGCGTAAAGGGGAATTTCAGAAGTCTGATGCGGTTGGTCGCCCGGGGGGTCCCGCTGCCATTCGGTGCCGTCCACAACTGCCGGAGCCTCGTCGGGCTGGACAATCTGGTGGACCTGATTCTCACCTGCGTGCGACGGCCACAGGCGGCCAACGAGACATTCCTCGTGAGCGACGGGAACGATCTCTCCACCACGCAGCTGATCCGCGAGCTGGCGTACGCGATGGGCAAGTCCCCACGCCTCATTCCAGTTCCAGCATCCGCGCTCGGCGCCGCTGCGGCGTTGCTGGGCAAGCGGGGAGTCGCCCAGCGCCTCCTCGGCTCGCTCCAGGTGGACATCTCGAAAGCCCGATTGACGCTCGGTTGGCAGCCGCCTAACACCGTGCAGGACGGTCTCCGCCAGGCCGTGCGGGGCTAGGTCAAGCCCTCCCCCCGCGCGCGCGACAGATCATCGTGCCGCCCGATATCGGCCCATTCCTGCTCAACCACGTGCGCACCTACCGATAAGCCCGACTCGATGCACGCCGTGAACAGGTCGGTGATGGGAAGCTCCCTGTCTTTCTCCACCATCCCAACGACCGCGGGCGACAGCACGTACATGCCGGCGTTGATCAACATCCGGTAAGTCGGCTTCTCCCGAACTGCCAGGAGTCGGTCGCCGTCCACGTCCGCCACGCCGAACGGGATCTGCACGCTGTGCGGGCGCACCGCGAACGTGGCTGCGTGCCCTCCTTCTTCGTGAAAATCGAGGAGCCGTCCGACGTCGCACTCGGTGACGAGATCACCGTTCATGACCAGCAGGGCGTGCTCGGGCGGCGGGTCGAGCAAGCCAACCGGGCCGCCCGTGCCAAGCGGCTTCGTCTCGCGGAGATACTCTATCCGGCAGCCGAACC
>CALMKE010000061.1 GCA_937867645.1 uncultured Gemmatimonadota bacterium
ACCCTGCGGGACCTGGCCGACGCCGGCGCGGGCGAGCGGGCGTGCGCGGTGGCGCGCGAGCTGACGAAGAAGTTCGAAGAGATACGGCGCGGGAGCGTCGCCGAGATGGCGGCTCACTACGGCGAGGAAGGGCCGCGGGGTGAGGTTGTTCTCGTGCTTGGGCCCCGGCAGGAATCGCCGATCGACGAGGCGGAGCTGCGCAGCGTTGCGCAGGCGATGCGCCAGGAAGGGAAGCCCCCACGAGAGATTGTGGCAAAGCTGACTGCGATGGGCGCCGCCAGGAACGTGGCGTACAGATTGGGTCACGAACGGGCTCCGTGAATATTCCAAACGGAATCCGGGCTGTTGGCTGTGGGCTGTCAGCGATCGGCTTTCGGACAACTTACATTTGGACAAATCGCGCATAGTTCAGCGGCTGCAAAGGCCTGTCCAAGTCTCCGTTGTCCGATGGCTAATTGCCGACGGCCCACAGCCAACAGCCCGGATTCCCTGTCTTCTCGCTCGGGCTCTCCATCGCGCGCTAAATTAGCCCTATGCCTACCACAGCTCGTCCCGGCAAGATCGTGTGCGTCGGGCGGAACTATGCCGAGCACGCCAAAGAGCTCGGCAACGAGGTCCCCAAAGCTCCGCTGATCTTCCTCAAGCCGCCGTCCGCGGTGATCGGTGACGGCGAGCCCATCCGGCTCCCGGCCGCGTCGCAGCAGGTCGAGTTCGAGGGAGAGATCGGAGTCGTGGTTGGCAAGCGGCTCACGCGGGCGAGCGAGGCCGATGCGCGGGGCGCGGTCCGCGGTCTCGTCGCCGTCAACGACGTAACAGCGCGGGACCTGCAGAAGACCGACGGGCAGTGGACGCGGGCGAAAGGGTTCGACTCGTTCTGTCCGCTGGGCGGGATCGCCGAAGGCGCGCACGATCTGGCGCACCTGACCGTCGTGACCAAGGTCAACGGCGAGGAGCGCCAGCGCGGCTTCAGCGCGCAGATGGTGTTCAGCATCCCGATGCTGCTGTCCTACATCTCCAACATCATGACGCTCGAGCCGGGCGATCTCGTCGCTACCGGCACTCCCTCGGGCGTGGGCAAGCTCGCGCCGGGCGACGTCGTCGAGGTCGAGATCGAGGGCATCAGCCGCGTGAGCAACCCTGTCATCGAGGGCGCGTAATGCCGCCGTACACGAAGCGTGTGCTGAGCCTGCCGGAATACCCGCTCGGAAAGATTCCGGCGCGCAAGCGGGAGCTCATCGCTCAGGGCATGGACGTGATCGACCTCGGCGCCGGCGACGCGGACCTGGCGTGCCCCGACGTGGCGGTGAAGCGGATCCAGAAGGAGGTCGAGCGTCCCGAGATCAGCCGCTACGGGTTCGCGCTGGGGCTCATGGAATACCGCGAGGCGATCGTGCGCTTCATGCAGCGCCGGTTCAATCAGAAATTCGATCCGATGACCGAGATCGTTCCGCTCATCGGCTCCAAGGAGGGAATCGCGCACCTCGCGCTCGCGTACCTGGAGCGCGGCGACGTGTCCATCATGCCCGAGCCCGGCTATCTCGCGTATCTCGGCGGAACGCTGCTCGCGGAAGGCGAGCCATATCGCTACGCGCTGCGCCCGGACAACGACTTCCTGGTGGACCTCGACGAGGTCCCGAAGGACGTCCTCCGGCGGGCGAAGATTCTTTATCTCAACTATCCGGGCAACCCTACGGGCGCGATCGCGCCTCTAACGTATCTGCAGGACGTCGTCGCCCGCTGCAAGGAACTCGACATCCTGCTGGTGTATGACAATGCCTACTCCGAGCTCGCGTTCGACGGCTACGTGCCGCCGAGCATTTTCGAGATCGAGGGGGCGCGCGACGTCGCGATAGAGTTCCACTCGATGTCGAAGACTTACAACATGACCGGCTGGCGTTGCGGCTGGGCGTGCGGCAAGCCGGAGATCGTGTGGCCGCTCGCGAAAGTCAAATCGTTCATAGACACGGGAGTGTTTCTGGGAATCCAGGCGGCAGCGGCGTCGGCGCTCGACAACTGGGAGAACTGGGCGCCGGGTAACGCCGCGGTGTTTCAGGAGCGCCGCGACGCCGCCGTTCAGGGCTTCAGCGAGGCGGGCTTTCCGTGCGTCGCGCCCAAAGCCTCCATGTATCTCTGGCTCCCGCTCCCTTCGAGCATTCCCAGCGCGGAGTTCTCCACCAAGCTCATGGAAGAAGAAGGAGTGGTCGTGTTGCCGGGCTCCGCCTTCGGCCCGGGCGGCGAAGGTTTCTTTCGCGTGTCGTTCATCACTTCGCCTGACCGGCTGCGCGAGGCAGCCGTGCGCGCGGGCCGCGTGCTCGCGAGCTTCGGGGTCGCCGCAGCGTGAAGCGCAGGCTGTCGCCCGCCGTTCTCGTCTCCCTCGCCGCGCATGCGGTGGTGGGACTCGTGATAGTTCAGTCGCTGCTGATCCCGTCGGGGCTGGGCCGCTTGCTCGCGCGCGAGAAGCGCGTCGCGGTCCCGGCTGAGCGAATCGCATTTCTGTCCATCCCGCGCAGCGCGGGGCCCGCGGTCGCCGGCCGCAGCGGTGGTGACGGAACTCCCGCGTCGGCCGCGCCCGCGCCGGCTCTCGTCGCGCCGGCGACGGTCCCCGACGGAGTGCCGGCGCCTCCGGCCGCGACGGAGCCGGTTCCAGTTACCGGTACCGGCCCGCTCGTCGGCGGCGGCGGACCGACGCGCGGCGTGCGGCCGTCATATACGGGCCCGCGGGTATGGGCACCGCCGCGCACCAGGATCATCACCGCTCCCCGCACCACCAGGGAAGTGATCGACGACGCCATCCGCGCGGACATCGGGCGGATCACCGATTCCGTCGTGGCGCTCGGACCCAGCCGCGCGCCGACGGATTGGACGGTCGAGCGCAACGGCCGGAAGTGGGGCGTGGACGAGAAGTTCATCCGCCTTGGACCGGTATCGATTCCCACGGCGGTGCTCGCGCTGCTGCCGATCAACGCGCAGGCGAATCCCGTGACCATGGCGCGCGAGCGGCAGCTCAACTACATGAACCGGGACATAGCGTTCCACGCCCAGCGCGCGATCAACGAGAACGAGTTCAAGACGGCGGTGCGCAATCTCCGGATCAGGAAAGAGCGCGAGCGCGCGCAACAAAAAGAGCGGGAGCCAGTGGCCCCCGCTCAGGATGGTCCCGGCACGAAGTAACCGTCAGGACGTAAGCGTCGCCCTCGGCATCGGGGGGTTGTCGCAGAACGGACGGAAGACGCCGCACACGATCCCGAGCACTTTCAGCTCGGATGCCGCGTCGATCACCATGTCCTTCTCCGAGATGTTCGCCGGCTGCAGCACGACGTTGCCGTTCTTCCGCGTGTAGGTCCGGATGATGACGTCGTTCCCCATCTTGACCGCGACGATGTCGCGCTCCGCGGGCTTGGCGGAAGGATTTATCAGTAGGTAGTCGCCGTCGTTGATTCCGCGACCCACCATGCTCTCGCCCTTCGCGCGAAGCATGAACGTGTCGTTGCTCGGCAGGAACCGGCGATCCACGGTGATGAATCCCTCGCGATTCTCCGGGGCGAGCGCGGGCTCGCTCGGATTGATTCTGCCGTAGTACGGCACCGGCTGGGTGTTGATCGCGCCGGCAAAGCCGAGCAGGCGCACGCCGCGCGAGCGCGCGGGATCCCGCTCTATGTATCCCTTTCTCGTCAGCGATTGCAGCAGGTCCGAGACGGTCTTGGTGGACTTGATCTTGAACCGGGCCCCGATGTCGCGGATGCTCGGCTGGTACGTATTCTCGGCGGTGAAGTCGAGGAGATACTGGTAGACCGAGGTCTCCAGACTGGTCAACGGTTCGGACATGAAATCTCCCTGCGGGGGCGGCGACAGCGGTGAGAATGCCTCATCGCGACCGGCAAACTGCGGGTAATCTGCGCATGGCATTGGCGGCGGTCAACCGCTAATGCGTAAGCCGCGCAACCGCGGCCTCCACGCGGGCCAGCGACTTGTCCCTGCCGAGCGTCATGAGCACGTCGAATATTCCCGGGCTCACGCTCATGCCGGTCAGCGCGACGCGCATGGGCTGGAATATCTTGCCGGCCGTGGTCCCGCGCTCCTGCGCGAGCGCGCGCAACGCGCTCTCCAGGCCTTCCGCGGTCCATTCGGTGGTTGCGCTAAGCTTCCCGTGCGCCGCGCGCAGCACGTCCGCCGCTTCCGCGGGATCCTTCCAGCTCTTGGCGACCGCGTCCGGATCGTACTCGATAGTGTCCGAAAGGTACGGTGCGGCCTGGCGCACGATGTCGTGGATGGTGCGCGCCCGCACCCGCAGCAGGTCGAGCAGCGCGAGATAGCGCTTGCCGCGCAGGCTCTCTTCGGGCGCCAGCCCAGCCGCGGCAATCGCGGGCGTGACTCGCGGCTCGAGCTTCTCCAGCGGCATCGTGGACAAGTACTGTCCGTTCATCCACTCGAGCTTCTGCGTGTCGAAGACCGCGGCTTTCTTCTGCAAGCCGTCGGCGGAGAACAGCTCGACCATCTGCTCCAGCGGCATGATCTCGCGATCGCCGCCCGGCGACCAGCCGAGCAGCGCGAGAAAGTTCACCATCGCCTCCGGCACGATTCCCATGTGCTGGTAGTCGCCGACGGCCGTCGCGCCGTGCCGCTTGCTCAGCTTCTTGCCGTCCATCCCGTGGATCATCGGCAGATGCGCGAACCGCGGCACTTCGTGGCCGAGCGCGCGGTACAGCATGATCTGCTTCGGCGTGTTGGAGATGTGGTCGTCGCCCCGCATGACGAGCGTGATGTTCATCGCGATGTCGTCGGAGACGACCGCGAGATTGTAGATCGGAGTCTCGTCGGAGCGGAGCACCACGAAATCGTCCACGTCCTTGTTGGGAAACGATATCGTGCCGTGCACGAGGTCATCCCATTCGGTGCTGCCGTCGGGGATGCGGAACCGCACGACGAACTGCTCGCCGGCCGCCACCCGCGCGCGCACGTCGGCATCGCTCAGCCGGTCGCAGCGGCGGTCGTACTTGAAGCTCTCCTTGCGCGATTCAGCTTCCTTGCGGCGCGCGTCGAGCTCCGCGGGCGTGCAGAAGCAGCGGTACGCGGCGCCGGACTCGAGGATCCTGCGGACGTCTTCCTGGTGCCGCGCGAGGTTCGCCCCCTGGTGCACGACCTCGCCGTCCCAATCGAGGCCGAGCCAGCCGAGTCCTTCGAAGATTGCGCGCGTGCTCTCGTCGGTGCTGCGCGCCTTGTCGGTGTCCTCGATGCGGAGCAGCATCTTGCCGCCGTGCTTCCGCGCCCACAGCCAGTTGAACAACGCGGTCCGCGCGCCGCCCACGTGCAGATAGCCCGTGGGCGACGGCGCGAAGCGAAGCCGTGGAAAATCCTGGGTGGAGATCAGCTCCTCACGCGAGGTACATGTAGCTGGCGCCTTCGGCCTGCGCCTGATTCATGGCGATGACCATGGCGGGAACGATGATCATCCCGGGAAGCATGTTCGCTTCCATCTCGGCGCGAACGGCCGCCGGAGTCTGATTCGTCGCCTGCCCGATACGCGCCGTCCAGAAGTTGAACGCGTTGTTGCACACGATGAAGCGCGCGCCGATCGCCTGAAGCGCCGTTATGCTCGAGTCGCCGGGGATGTCGATCCGCGCTTCCGCGCCGAGGAGCTCGCCGGCCGCCGCCGAGGCAAAAACGTTGCGCGTCGCCGCGGCCTTGGTGACTCTGTCGTTGACCTGCGATGCGGCGCCGAGGCGGTACTTGTCCCACATCGCGTCGTTGAACGCCATGGGCGTCGTGAAGCCGTACAGCCCGACGATGGCGAGCACGTGCGGATGGCGCTGCTCGAACGCGCTGGCGTAAGTCTGCAGGTAGTTGCGGACATGCAGCAGGGGGAAGCCGCCGTTCGGGGCGGGCATGTCGAAGATCTGCGCGTGGGCGCCCTTGATCCCCTGGAGCCAGCTGTTGTCGGGTTTCGCCGTCGGTCCGGGAGCACTGGCGGCGCGCATCGCCCTGATCTCATCCGCGTCCAGCACGCCGGGCGCGGCGGCCGCGCCGATCCCGATGGCGGCTGCGGTACCAGCGAGCCGGGCGACGAACTCTCTTCGATTCGGTATCTGCGACGCTGTCATGACGACCTCCGTGGTGTATGAGGGACGAGATATGACGACTGAAGCGCGCGCGCGGATTCAATAGAAAAAGGCCCGCGCGGGCGGACCCTGAAAACGGAGAGAGAGGGATTCGAACCCTCGATACAGGTTGACCCCGTATGCCGGTTTAGCAAACCGGTGCCTTCAGCCTCTCGGCCATCTCTCCCAGTCTTTAAAGATAGTCGAGCGCGGCATCGCTCTCAACGTATTTGGGCGACTGAGGATTGAGGACCCATGCGGCCTCAGGACCAACTACAACCGAGGATCTACGATTAAGTGAGGACTGAGGAGACAACAACCTCCGCAATTCCCGTTTTTCCGCTCATCCTCGGTCCTCACTCAATCGCCGATCCTCAGTGGCCGTTGGTCCTGAGGCCGCATGGGTCCTCCGTCCTCAATCAGGATGTCACCGCGTTCAAGGCGGCGTGGCGGAATTTCGTCCGGTTCATCGCGGGGTTCATCGCCGCGATTGGAGTCATCGTCCCGGTAGCCGCTCTTGCAGGGATGGGGTACGTGCTGGGGCGGAAATACTGGAGGAAGAGGTAGGCATGGAACGGACGGGCGCGGTGCGCGTTCACCGTTTTTGCGTTAGTCCGTAGGAGCGTGAGACGGGACCGCGGTCCCGCCGTTACGTCCTAACGGAAAAACGGTTCAACGGTAAACGCATACCGCGCCCGTTCGTTCCCTCCTACCGCGACTCGTCCGAAGGCTCAGCGGAACGCCCTGGACCGCGAACTACTTCGACGGGCTCCGCCTCCTCAGCCAGTTTCCTGTCCGGCTTTCTCCGAAACAATCCGACCAGTCTTGTCAGCGGATCGTAATGCCGGTCCACCACCCGCTCCTTGAGCGGAATGATCGCGTTGTCCGTGATCGTGATGTGCTCGGGACAAACCTTCGTGCAGCACTTGGTGATGTTGCAGTAGCCGATGCCGTGCGCCTGCTTGAGCTCGTCCACCCGGTCCGCCAC
>CALMKE010000062.1 GCA_937867645.1 uncultured Gemmatimonadota bacterium
TTGGTCAGAATCGTCAGCGCGGAAGCGTGTCCGCGCAGAGTGCGCATGATCTCGGTGGCGACGAGGTGCCACTCGCGGACCGTCTCCTCGTTCTCCGCCGCCTCGCGGAGCCGGATGGTGACGCGCGCGGCTGAGCTGCCGTCCACCAGCGCCAGCGCGTCGCTCAGCGTCACGTAGTGCAGCTCGAGCCAGCGGCCGAGCGCGGACCGCGAGCGGAAGATCGTGCCGGGCGGCGCGGGCAAAATCGGCGCGAACCGGTACGCTTCCTCGACTATCTGCGCGTACGCGGCCACCTTCTCGTCGTCCAGCGTCATGCGCTGATACGGCGCGGGCGCCACCAGCGCGGCGATGGCGCGAAACGGCACGAGGATCGTGTCGGGAGCGGGCGAGCGGGCGCCCGGATCGGCGGCGATGATGCCGAACAGCTGCAGCGACCCTACAGGATTCTGCGCCATCTCAACCCCGCCAGAAGTAAGACTCCGAGCCCAAGCTGGACCGCGAGCAGGGTCCAGAACCCGTGGGCTTCGTTCGCGAACGGGAGACCCGTGACGTTCATTCCCCACATCCCGCTGACGACCACGAACGGAACGCTGATGGTAGCGACGACGCTGAGCGTCTTGGTGATGTTCCCGAGACGATTCGACACCTGCATCAGGTAACTCTCGAGCGTGTTGCTCAGAAGCTCGCGGTAGGTCTCGAGCCCGTCGTTGATCCGCAGCACCTTGTCGTAGCTGTCCCGGAAATAGCGCTGGGCGTCGGTCGCCAGAAACGCGCTGGGCCTGTTGGCCAGGATCGTGAAGACGTCCCGCTCGGGAGCCAGATGCCGGCGCAGCGTCAGCACCAGCCGCTTCACGCTGAAGATGTCCCGCAGCGTCTCCTGCGCGTAGCTTCCGAACACCCGCTCCTCCAGCACGTCGAGAAAGTCCTCGATGCGGTCGAGGATCGGAAAGAACTCGTCCACCGCTTCGTTGAGCACGAGGTGCAGCATCCGCGCCGGCCCGCTCGAGAGCAGGTGTGGCTTCTGGATCGCCAGATCGAGCAGCCCGGCGAGCGCGGACGTGCCGCCGCACCGCGCCGTGACGAGAAAATTCTTTCCCAGAAAGCAAGCGAGGTTGACCGTTTCGAGATCGTACGGATCGTCCTCCGTCCGCTCCTGGAAGCCCACGGTCCGGACTATGATGAACAGATACTTGTCGAACTCTTCGACCTTTACCCGGGTCTCGGGGTTCCTGGCTTCCTCGATCGACACCGGGTGAAAGTCGAACACTTCGGCGAGCAGAGCCGTCTCGTCCGGATTGGTCGCGTCCAGGTCCACCCACATCGAGCTCGTTCCGGCAGCGAGCGCCCCTCGAACGTCGCCCACGGAGCGGATCTGCACCGGCTTCCGATCGCGATCGAGGTACACTCCGCGCACCGGTTGCGCGGGCGCGGGAGCGACCGTGCCGCGCGGTTCCGGCGAGCTCGTCAGCGTGGCGGAGTCCATTTGGGCTAAGTGTACTGCTTGGTCTTGCGGGGCGGCCAGTAGGAGCGCCAGTTCTCCCATTGAAGTGAGAACTGAGGACTAAGGACCCATGCGGCCTCAGGACTAACTACCACCGAGGATCTACGATTAAGCGAGGACTGAGGATGAGCGGAACGGCGGGGGAAGTCTCAGGCAGCCGAATGCCCTCTCCTCGGTCCTCACTCAATCGCCGATCCTCAGTTGTAGTTGGTCCTGAGGCCGCATGGGTCCTCCGTCCTCCGTCCTCCGTCCTCAGGTCGCCAAAGCCCTTAGGTGCGCCACAGCTGCCTCGGCCACGCGGTCGGGAGCGTACCCTCCCTCGAGCGCGCTGACGACGCGCCCGCCGCACCAGCCCTCCGCACGCTCCACCACCCACCTCGTCAGCTCGACAACGTGCTCGGTCTCCAGAGTGAAGCCTCCCAGCGGATCGCCGGCGAGGCAATCGAACCCCGACGAGACCAGCACGAGCTCGGGCGTGAACCCCGCCGTGGCCGCGTCGACCGCGCGTCGCAGCGCGTCCTGGTAAGCGCCGGGAGCAAGCCCGCCGGCCATCGGCACGTTCCACACGTTGCCGTGGGGTCCGCGATCGCTCGCCGGTCCCGTGCCCGGGTACCACGGCCACTGATGCATGGACACGAAATGGATTCCCGGGTCGCTCTCGGTCAGCGCCTGCGTGCCGTTGCCGTGATGCACGTCCCAGTCGATGATGAGCACGCGGTCGAGCCGGTGCCGCGCGCGCGCGTACCTCGCGGCGACCGCGACCGAGCCGAAGATGCAGAAGCCCATCGCGCGGCCGTGCACGGCGTGGTGGCCCGGCGGCCTGACTCCGCAGAAAGCCCGCGGGACCTTCCCCTGAATCGCCAGATCCACGCCGTCGAGAACCGAACCCGTCGCGGCGCGGGCGGCATCCCACGATCCCTCGCTCACGACCGTGTCGGCATCGAACCGCGCCCCGCCGGCGCCGCTCATCCGTTCGATCGCGTCCACGTACGCGGCGTCGTGCGCGAGGGCGAGCTCGTCACGCGTCGCGTGCCGGCCTTCGAGATGCTCCACAACCTGAAAGAGATCCGTCTCGTTACGGAGCGCGCGGGTGATCGCGCGCAGGCGGCCGGTGTGCTCCGGATGTCCCCAGCCGGTGTCGTGCCGCCCGCAGTCCGAGTGGGATATGAACGCGGCGCGCAGCGGAATCAGCTGCGTACCGGCCGTCGTCTCCGGTACGTGAGGAGAAACGTGGATCCGTCGCGTGCGCCGGCGTCGGCAAGGGACGCCGATTCGTCGAAGATCTCGTTCCCGCGCAGCTTGAGCACGAAGTCCTCGTGCGACTTCGCCTTGGGATAGAGCGCGGCGAGCGCGTGCACCTTGACGGCCAGCACCGGCTCGGCGGGCGATGCGTCTATCCGCGCCACGTCCCAGACTTCCGGCATTTCCACCCGGAGATGCAGCACGTCCGCGTCGGCCTCGCCTGCCCCCGGGAGCACGCTCACTCCCGGCCGGCTCCGGAGCTGGACCACGAATGGCGCGGTCATGGCTGCGCGGCCTGCCGCGCAGCGTCCGAACCGCCGGCAGCGGCGCTCTGCGGAGCCTCCGGAAGCGTCGCGAAGAACCGCGCCACCTGCTGGTCGAACAGGTAGCTGGACCCGGTGACTCTGGTCCCGCCCGCTTCGGGAGCGACGCCGATCACGATCTCCTCCCCGCCCTGGCCGCGCAGCGTGACATGGCGCTCGCTCTCCTGCTCGAGAAACGCGGAGTAAATGCTGTTCTCCCGGGAGAAGAAAGACTTGGCTGCTTCCAGCGTCGCGGCGGGCGCGAGCGTGGTCCGGTACTCCTGCAGTGATCTGTCGCGTTGGCGGAAAGTCATGTCGTCGTGTTGTTGATGGCTGGTCCGATGAGGGAAGTTACTAGGTGGCGGCGCCCGCGGAATCGCCCCGCGCTAAGCGAGACCTCTGAGCCGGCGCGACACCACTTCGCCCAGCAACGAAATCAGGAACAGGCCGAACAGCAGCCACGGAGGGACGCGCGACAGACGCCCGCCGTCAAGCTGCCGGCTGGTGGACCGCGGTCCGAGAGCGGCGGTCAGCGCCGCGACCGGGGCCGGGTCGCCGGCGAAGCTCGCGGACTCCCGCGCCGCGGGCGGCGCGTACGCCACGGCGCTCACCAGCGCCCCCCACCATTCCCGGTGCTGGGCCGGCGCGTCGCTCGCCGCGCGCATCCGCCACCTCCAGGTTTCGTCGTACCCGGTCGCGAGCACACGGCCGAGTCCGGTCCGGCCCGCGACAACCAAGGGAGCGCCGCGTTCGGACTGAAGGATGACCGCGCCGGGCTTGACGGCGCCCAACGCGACTCCCCCGCGCGGCTCGGGCACGCGCCGAGTAGTGGCGACGGCGGGAGCGAGGCGCGTGAACGGGGGCAATCGCGTGACCGCGCCGGAGAGAACCGCTCCCCCGCCCGCCGCCACGTATCGCTCGATAGCGGCCGCGCTCGCCGCGGCCGCTCCGTCGAGCGCGATCACCGCCGAGTACCGCGCGGTGTCCAGATCTAGGTCCGCGCCCTGTCGTGTCTCGATCCCCGGCGCGACGCGGATGCGCGCGTCCACGATCCAACCCGCCTCCTCCAGCGCCGCCACCGCGAACTTGCTCTCCCAGCCCGCGACAGCCAGCACGAGGAGGCGGCGCACGCGGGCCGGCGCGGGAAGCGGCGCGGTGGCGCGAACGCCGCGCGTGGACGCCGTCACGGACCCTGTCGCGGTCCGCAGCAGCCGCGACGCGGAGGTCCCGCGCAGCTCGACAGTGTCGATCGCGCCGAGGGCGTCGGCGACGACCGCGTCCGCGCTGTCGGCGCCGCCGATCACCAGCCGCACGCGCCCTTCCGGCTCCGCGACCGCCGCCGTCGCGATCGCTATGGGCTCGATGTCGCCAGCGCTCCACGTCACGCTCGTGCCCGCGTCCCTGATCGCGGCGAGCCAGTCGCGCTCGACCGGACCCGGGACGCTGTCCAGCTCGACGGCCAGCGCTGCGACGGGCCGCCGCGTGGCGTCCACGAGCGCCCGAGGCAGGCCGCCGCGGACGACGACGGTTTGCCGCGGCCGCTCCGCGCTCCGCAGCGCGGCCATGAACAGCAGGCCGAGCGCCGCCAGCACCACGGCGCGCAGCGCCCACTCAGCTCGTGAGCGCATACACGATGATGTTGACGCCGAAGCGCGTGTTGTCCACCGAGCTGAACTTCTTGTTCTCCGGGTGGTAGTTCCACTCGGAGCTGTAGTCCTTGTTGCTGTACAGCACGACGATTCGCTCGCCGCGCGTAACCGCGCTCAGCGTCGGGTGGATCAGGTTGTCCCCCCAGCCGTTCAGCTCGTGGCTCGTGGTCGGCGGCCCGTCGTCGAACTGGAAGAACGCGGAATACAGTCTGTGGCTGTTCGGCAGCGGCCGCGCCGGCGACCACGTCCGGGCGATCTCCTCCGTCGCCGTCCGGTGGAAGATCCCACCGACGTCATGATTGTGGTCGTCGATGAAGACCATGCCGCCACGCTCGGTGAACCGGCGAACGTTGGCGCGCTCCGCCGAGCTCAGCCTGAACGGCAGGTGGCCGGTCAGATACACGAGCGGATACTCGAACAACCGCGGCGAGTCGAGCGGAACCGTCACCCCCGTCGCCGCGACGTCGATCGACGTGTATCTCGCCACGGAGTCGATGAGGTTCGGCGCGACCAGCGGCGCGCTCTCCCAGTCGCCGGATGCGTACTGCCCGGTGCAGAAGACGAACGCGCTCACCACCTGCTCCACGTGGCGCTTTCGCGGGCGACGGCTTCCGCCCGATCGAGCTCCGCTCTCGCGGCGGCCGTGGCGGGGCGCGGATCGCGGCCGCGCCGCAGCGCGTCGATTACCGGTTCGAGCGCGGCGGCGAACCCGGGCAGCTCGGCCAGCGCGCGCACGCGCACCAGTGACAGCTCGTTCGCCGCGGCCTCCCTGTCAGCGAGCGAAGCCGCCCGCGCGAAGTCCCGCGCGAGCTCCCGGACCGTCATTTCGGCGGGGTGTCCCGCGCGCGTAGAGGAGGAGCCCGTTTCCTTCCCCTGCAAGCGCACGCGCGGCACGTCCACCACCACCCGCGTCGCGCCGCTGCGCAGGTAATAGCGGGAGGCTAGCCGCGCCCTGTCGAGCGCGTCCGCCGCGGCGCGCATGAACGGCAGGGCAGCCGACGCGTCGGCAATCTGCAGCTCGCGGGAAGCGCTCCACATCTGCTCGTACGCGGTTTTCAGGTGTGGATTCACCGGGCCGGTGCCTTCTTCAGTGTCCTCCGGCTCGCCTTCAGCTTCGACATTGCCTTCGGCGTGCGTGTGCGCCGGGTAGATGATGTCGTGCACGCGCTCGCGCAGACGGATCTGATCGTCCGCGATCCCACGGACTCGCGTGAGAATCGAATCGCGCGTCAGCGCCGGTTGCTCGCGCAGCAGCGCCTCGGCGCGAAGAATCAGCATCCGCTGGCTCACGACCGTGCTCTCCGGGATGATCGGCGCGCCGGCCTCCACCGCGAGAGAATCGTATTCGTCCCGGCGCGCGACGCGGTACGTGCGCGTGTCGGACACGCCGACGCCTCTGCCCGATACGGTGTTGGCGTCCCGCGCGACCGCCCGAATGGAAATGAGATCCCCGGGGCGCATGTTGAGCGCGCCGAGGTCTATCGTCGCGGCCAGATCACCCCGGCGCGCGCCATCGAGGCCGCGTCGTCCTATCACGGCGGTTCTGGCGCTGAAAGTCTCCTCCGCGCCGGAGCTGAGCATGTACTCGATGTAACCGTCGGAGATCCCGATGTCCTCCTCGATCGCCGCGGCCACACGGACCACGCCCGCCGCCCGCTGCATGATGGAATCGCGGAGCGGCGAGACGAGCCGCACTCTCGGCGGCTCGTCCGCACGCGGGTCGAGGACGATCACGCGGCGGCGCTCGCCGTGCCGCAGCGTGAGCGCGACGGGCCGCTCCGGCATGGTGAGCTCCACCGACCACCGGAGCCCCCTTCGCACGCGAACGTCGGACTCGCCGAGGAAGGCGGAGACTCCCGACCCGCGCCCCGACACCGTGATTCTGCTGCCGCGCAGCGCGGTGATCGCGGAAGGATCGTCCACGCTGGCCGCGCGCATGCGGGCGTAGGCGGGCGGAGCGATCGTCGCCCGGATGCCGGCGAGCGGATCATCCGGCGCCGCGGCCGCCTTCAGCATGGCGGACGAAGGGCGACCGGCGAGCATCTCTCTCGCGCCCTCGCCGCCGACGAGCGCCCAGGCGGCGCCAGCCGTGAGCAGCAAGCCAAGCGCGGCGGCGGCGAGCAGTCTCGTTACCGGCCGCTTCATCACCTTCGCCACATCGAAAGCGGCCGCGCTCTCCAGCGCCGACGTCGGCTCGACGGCGGGGTCATTCGCGGTCACCAGCGCGAACGCAAGCGATGGATCGTGCTCCTCGACCCACAGGGCAACGCGCTCCATTGAACGGCCGGGCCAGGCCCGCCGAATCAACGCGCCCGCCGCGAGCAGCGCCGCCAGCGGCGCCAGATACGCGAAGACCGGAGGTGGAGCCGCTCCCGCCAGCCGCG
>CALMKE010000063.1 GCA_937867645.1 uncultured Gemmatimonadota bacterium
TCCCGACAGCCCCATATCCGGCATTTGACTTGATTTGACCGGACAACTGTCGCGGTGACGACGCCGGAGCCCCAATGGCCGACCTGAACAGCTCAGAGTACGAAGGGGAGGAATCCGCTCCCGAATCAGCGTTCCGCGGACCGCTTGCGCCGGTCCTCGCGCTGTTCCTCACGTTCGTCGTCGTGGGAGGAACGGCTGACCTCATCATGGATCGGCCGGCGACGCTGTGGTCCTGGCACGTCGCGTTCGAGGCGGTGATGGTTCTCGTCAGCCTCACCTTCGCGATCGTGCTCTTTACCGGCTGGCGTCGCTCGGCGGGCGCGCTCCGTCAGACGCACGCCACGCTCGCCGCAACGGACCACGCGCTCGCGACGCGCGAAGCCGAGCGCGACCGCTGGCGCCGGACCGCGGAAGAAGCGCTGGCCGGATTCGCCCGGGCAATAGATAAGCAGTTCGACGCATGGCAGCTCACGCGCGCCGAACGGGAAGTGGCGCTGCTGATCCTCAAGGGCGAAGGGCACAAGCAGGCGGCGGCGAAGCTCGGCCGCTCCGAGCGGACGGTGCGGCAGCACGCGGTGGAGGTCTACCGCAAGGCGGGGTTGCAGGGGCGGGCCGAATTGGCGGCGTTCTTTCTCAATGATCTTATCCTGCCTGGTGGCGGTAGTCCCGAGCGAGACGCAGCGGAATCCAAGTCGGGAGTGTGGCAGTAAGGGGTTCGACAGTCGGGAGTCACAGCGATGATACTCCAAACTGCCAACTCCAAACTGCCACACTCCAAACTTGGATTCCCCTTCAGCTTCTTCGGAGCCTCCACCGCGGCCACCACCAATTAGCTCTACCCATAAGCCCCATCAGAATCGGAACCAGGACAACACGGATAAGCGTTGCATCGAGGGCCACCGCGAACGCGAGCCCCAGCCCGAACTCCCGCGTCGCCGTCAGGCGCGTAAATCCGAACGACGCGAACAGCACCACCATGATGAGCGCGGCGCTCGTGATCAGCCCGCCCGTCTGCGCGAGGCCGCTCACCACCGAGCCCTGATTGTCGCCGCTCCGGTCGTACTCCTCCTTGATCCTGCCGAGCAGAAAGACTTCATAATCCATGGACAGGCCGAACAGGATCGTGAACAGCATCAGCACGATGAACGAGTTGAGTCCGCCGGGCGGCACGAGATTGATGAAGCCCGCACCGATGCCGTCCTGGAAGACGTACACCAGGAAGCCGTAGGCGGCGAGCACCGAGACGAGATTGAGCAGGATCGCCTTGAGCGGCACGAACACCGAGCGGAACGCGACCGCCAGCACGATGAACGTGATCACGAGCACCAGCGGCACGACGCGCTGGAGGCTGCCGAACAACTCCGCGTCGAAGTCCATGACTGCCGCGGTCGTGCCTCCGACACGGGCCCGCATACCGGCCGCGCGCAGCTCGGGCCACGGCGCCGTGCGCAGCTCGCGCACGAGGTCCATGACCTCGCGGCTTTCCGGGGCCGCCCGCGACACGAGCGTGATCACGGCCGTGCCCTGGTCAGCGCTGAGGCCCGCGAGCCTCGCGACCGTTATCCGGGGATCCGCGCCGAGGCGGGCCGTCACCGACTCCAGCGCGATGCGGTTGCCCGCGCGCACCAGGCTTTCCCCCGGGCGGGCATCGACGAGCAGCGCGATCGGCGCCATCCGTCCGGCGGAAAAGTTTCGCACCAACAGGTCGTAACCCTGCCGGGACTCCATCTCCTCGGAGACGTCGTGCGGGCCGATGTTCCACGCCTTCAGCCGCAGCGTCGGCGCGACGAAGATCCCCACGATCAGCAGCGACGGCACGAGATAGCGCCACGGATGCGCCATCGTCTCCCTCGCCCACCGCGCCCAGCGGGAATGTGTTTCGGCTCGTCGTAGCCGCGGCTGCCTCGGCCAGTTGACTTTCTCCCCGAGCAGGAGCAGCGCCGCCGGCAGAAGCGTGACCGTCATGAGCACCGACGTCACGACGACCGCTACGCCGCCGAGCGCGAGCGTGTGCAGAAAGGTTATCCGCACCAGGAAGAGCGCGAGAAAGCCCGTGCACACGGCGAGGCCGGACACCAGCACGACGTGCCCGGCGCGCATCGTCGCGGTCTCGGCGGCGTCCTTCACCGTGGCGCCCTTCGCCAGCTCCTCCCGCCACCGGCTCACGAGAAAGAGCGCGTAATCCACGCCCACGCCCAGCCCGACCATCGTCACCGCGTTCTGGGCGAACACGCTGACGGGCATCGCGCGCGACAGGGCATACAGCATCGCGAGCGCGACCACGCTCGTGCCGAGCGCGATTGCGAGGGGCAGCGCCGCGGCAAGCGGCGCGCCGAAGACGATCAACAGCACGAGCAGAACCAGGGGGATTCCTATCTTCTCCGCCCGGATCAGATCGTCCGCCGAGTTTGCATTGAGATCGTAGAAGAGCGCGATGGAGCCCGTGAGGTTCATGTCCCAGCCGGCGCTCAGCGGCGCGCTCGCGGCGGCCTCGCGAATCCGGCCTACGCTCGACTCGGCCTCGAAGAAAGTGGCGGCGGGAGGAATTATCTGCAGGAGCGCGGAGCGGCCGTCGCGGCCGAGCAGCGTGCTGTCGCCGGTGTTCCAGTAGTGCCGCACGACGCGAACCCCGGCGGAATCAAGCAGCGCGCGCTCCAGCGTTGCGACCGCGGCGCGGAACGCGGGATCGGTTACGGGCGTGGCGGACGCCGAGACCGTCGCAGGAAGCGCGAACGCCTCTCCGTCCCCGAACTTCGCGTTGACGTCGCGCGACACCAGCTCGGACGGACTCCCGGTCACTTCGGCCGCGCTCCCGCCGAGCGCGCCGCCGAGCCGCAGCGCGAACGGCGCGGCCGCCATGAGAATGGCTAGCCAGACCGCGGTCACCGCGCGGGGATGGCGGAGGACGAGCCGGATGAGCGATCGCATAGGGCTTGAGGATACCCACCCGGCCCCGACTGTGCCCTGCGTCAAATGACGTAGTCGAGTGAGATGCATCCCGGGAGCGTTCGCGGACAATAGTTTTCGGCCCCAATGATCACGCATCCACGCGGAGGGCGCCACGCTGCTCTGGCGTTCATCCTCGTCACGGTCTTCATAGACGTGCTGGGCTTCGGGCTCATCATCCCGGTGCTGCCGCGGCTGATAGTCGATCTCTCCGGCGGTGACACCGCGCGCGCCGCGAAAGTATTCGGGCTGTTCGGCACGGTGTGGGCGTTGATGCAGTTCGTCGCCTCGCCGATCATCGGCTCGCTGTCCGACAAGGTCGGGCGCCGTCCCGTCATCCTGCTCTCGTGCCTGGGGCTCGGGCTCGACTTCGTGTTCATGGCGCTCGCGCCCACGCTCGCGTGGCTGTTCGTCGGCCGGGTGATCTCCGGCGTCACGGCCGCGACGATCGCCACGGCCGGCGCGTACATCGCCGACGTGTCGCCGCCGGAGAAGCGCGCGGCGAACTACGGCATGATCGGCGCGGCCTGGGGCGCTGGATTCATCATCGGTCCCGCGCTCGGCGGACTCCTCGGACAGGCAAGTCCAAGGCTTCCCTTCTGGGCGGCCGCCGGGCTGGCGCTGGTCGGCGTGGCGTACGGCTTCTTCGTGTTGCCCGAATCGTTGCCGCCCGAAAAGCGCACGGCGTTCTCGTGGAAGAAGGCCAATCCTGTCGGCTCACTCACGCTGTTGCGGTCGCATCACGAGCTGTTCGGACTCGCGACCGTGAACACCTTCTACCTGCTCGCGCATCACGTGCTGCCGAGCGTGTGGGTGCTGTACACGGCATACCGGTACGGCTGGAGCACGGGGATGACGGGGCTCGCCCTCGCCGGCGTGGGGATGGGGAGCATTCTCGTGCAGGTGTTCGTCGTGCGGCGCGCAGTCGCCGCTTTCGGCGAGCGCACCACGCTGCTGCTGGGCCTCTCCTTCGGCGCCGCAGGATTCGCGATATGGGGGCTCGCTCCCGACACGCGGACGTTCTGGCTCGGACTGCCGGTGTTCTCGCTGATGGGTCTGGTCGGGCCGTCGGTGCAGGCGCTGATGACGACGCGCGTGCAGCCGACCGAGCAGGGTCAGCTCCAGGGCGCGAACAGCAGCATCATGGGACTCACTGGATTGATCGGACCGGGGTTGTTCACGCTGACGTTCGCGTACTTCATCGGGGCGGGGACGCGGTGGCACATCCCGGGGGCATCCTTCCTCCTGGCGGCGGTGCTGATGGTGATTGCGCTTGGGGTGGCGGTGACGATTCAACCGAGAGCAGCGAGCCCCGAGAAGGTTGACGGGGAATCCAAGAGGTGAGATGCCAGAGGACAGAGAGGAGATTGCCAGAAAAAAATCTGGCCATCTAATCTCTGTCTTCTGGCATCTCACCTCTTGGATTCCCCGTCAGCACGCCAGGAGCCAAAGAAAAGGCCACTCGTTCCGAGTGGCCTTTTCTGCATCACAGACAATACAAGGGTCTAGTTGATCCCCTCCCCTTCGTCCTCGAAGTCCTCGAACGCGAATCCGCCGCTCTGGCGGAACACCTCGAGTGCTTCGGCCGTGCCTGCGCCCGCGAACGCGGGAGTCAGCGAGAAGCTGATCGCGCGCCGCGCGCCTTCGGGCCAGTCGGGCATCGCCAGACCCGCGACGAGCCGCTGGATTACCGAGCCGCATTCGGCGAGGAGCCGGCCTGCGGTGATGCCGAGGATCTCGAGCGGAATCTCGAGATCGCTGGTGTGAAGCTCGCCCGCGGTGTCGCGCCACGCGGCGTCACCCACGGCGCCACGCTCCGCCCATACGCCCAGGTGCCGGATCGCGCCGGACCCGCCGCCGCCGGACAGCGCGGTACGCTGCCCTTCGACCGCGGCCGCCAGCGCGAGCGCCAGCGACTCCGAGCTGGGTGCCCCGTACAAAGTCACGATCTCGCGCGGCGGCCGCTCGGAATGCAGCGGCGAAGGCACCGAGTTTACGTGAGCGAGCACGGACGAGTGTTCCGCATTCTCCTCTAACATTACCAATACGTCCATCCAGCCTCCTTGATTGGGCGGCCAATAATACACCGGTGATCTACGTTCGTCGCATGAAATTTTCTTCATGAACGAGCGCGATCCCGCTCGTTGATTAGACGAGCCGGTCCGGCAAATGGTAAGGCAGGGCATAAGCCGTTCCATGCTGGCTACTAGTGGTAATAGCTGGGTATCGAACAGCCACTGAGAACTGAATAGCTGACGGCTGCCCGCCGTTTCGCTGCCGGCCGATCGGCTAAAGACAACGTTGACCTTCCTCGGTGGGGACGACCGCCTGGCAGCAGCTGCAGATTCGGTATTGAACAGCCGGGGCAGGTCAGCGAAGTAGTCAGCCGAGTAGCGGGCAGCCCTTTAGCGGGGAGCCGTCGGCTATTCAGTTCGCAGTGGCAGTTTGCACGAACTCTGGCGAAACCCCGCGCGTCGCGAAGATCCTCGCGACCGTCTCCCCGATCTTGTTGTTCGGCGTGCTCGCCCCCGCCGTCAGCCCCACCCGCACCGGCCCCTGCGCCGAGAGCCAGCCGCGACTCACGGTCTCCCCCTCCGGCGTCCTGTGCCGAATGCTCCCCGCCTCGGGATCGATACAGTCCGCGTCCTCGATGTGGTACGTCGGAACCTTGAGCGCGCAGATCGCGGCCAGCGAGATCGTGTTGCTCGAGTTGTATCCCCCCACCACCACCATCGCGTCCAGCGGCTCCCGCAGCAGCTCGTCCACCGCGTCCTGCCGGTCCTGCGTCGCGCTGCAGATCGTGTCGAACGTCCGGAAATTCTCCGCCAGATACTCCTGACCGTATCGCCGGGCCAGGGCCTCGCCGACCCGCTGCCCGATCGCGAGCGATTCACGCGCGAGCATCGTCGTCTGGTTGGCGACCCCGATCCGCTTGAGATCCCGCTCGGGGTCGAACCCGGCATCGAAAGCGTTCGGCAGCCGCTCGCGCAGCTCCTCGGCCGCAATCTTCCCCTCGATGAAGTCGCACACAACCTCGGCCTCTTCCATGTTCCGGACCACGATGGATTTCGCGCCCGGATACTTCAGCGTCTGCGAAGCGGTCGCCCTGGTTTCCTCGTGGTAGTACTTGCCGTGGATCAGCGACGTCAATCCATCCCGCGCGTAGCTCTCCACCCGCTTCCACACGTTGAGCACCGAGCCGCAGGTCGTGTCCACGACGATGCACCCCAGCGACCTGAGTGACTCGAAATCACCGATGGTGACGCCGAATGCCGGCAGTATGACGACATCATCGGGCCGTATGACGCTGAAGTCGAATCCCTTCGGTCCCGGGAGCAGAAAGGTGACGCCCATCGCCCGCAACTTGGCGTTGACGTGCGGGTTGTGGATGATCTCTCCGACCAGGTAGATCCGGCGGTCGGGGAACTTCCGCCGCGACTGGTAGGCGTAGTCCACCGCGCGCTCCACCCCGTAGCAGAAGCCGAACTCGCGAGCCAGCCGGACGGTCGTGTCCCCCGCGGTCAGGGTATACTCATTCGTACGCAACAGGTCCACGAGCTGCCCCGTGTAGTCCGCGGCCAGCTCCTCTTCGACCTCCGCCTTGAGGCCGAGCCCTTTCCGAAAGTAGGTTACCTGCCCTGCTTCCCCTTCACCGGTCATACGATCCAATCTAGCGAGCCCCCTCCCGGGTCGCCCTCGGAAGATGTGCTTTCTCCCGACCCGGCCGATGCCGATCTAGCTCCGCTGCAAAAGCCGGCCGCGATCCGGAAGGGCGACACCATCGGCGTGGTCGCCCCGTCCTACGCGCCGCGTCCCGGGTGGCTGCTCCGGGGAGTAAAGGCGCTGGAGCACGTGGGCTTCAACGTCGTGCTCGACACCGAGATCGAGCAGATGCGCCGGTTCGAGCGGCGCGAGGACGAGCGCCGCGCCGAGAACTTCATGGGGATGTGGATAGATCCGCGCGTGAAGGCCGTGATCGGCGGAACCGGCGGGTACGGCGCGACGCGCATGATCCCGTACCTCGAGCCGGAGGTGTTCCGGCGGAATCCCAAGCCGTTCGTCGGCTACTCCGACATCACCGCGCTGCACATCTGGCTGATGCGGCGCTCGGGGATCCGCGTCTTTCACGGTCCGACGGTGGACGATCTCATTCCGAGCATGCGCGACCCGACGATGATCTCGCTGCTCGCTGCGCTGATGACGCCGCGGCCAACGACGAAGCTCGGCAAGGGGATCGCGCGCACGAGCCGACCGGGCCGCGCAGTCGGCCGGCTCACGGGCGGAAATCTCTCGCTCGTGCAGCAGACCATCGGCACGCCGTACGAGATAGACACGCGCGGCGCGATTCTCTTCCTGGAAGAAACCACCGAGCCCATGTCCGTGGCCGACGAGCGGCTGGTACATCTGCGCGCGGCAGGGCTGCTCAAGCACATCCGCGGCATCGTGTTCGGCCAACTCTCGCTCGACCGCTCGGAGGAAGACGAGTTCGAGGATTTCCTGCTCGATCTCGTGGCGGA
>CALMKE010000064.1 GCA_937867645.1 uncultured Gemmatimonadota bacterium
GCTTACTCGGTTCTCGCCTACGGGCAGAGCCCGCGACAGGATTCGCCGTTTCATTCTGATCAGGCGGCGATGTTCGCACGCGGAGAGATGAAGCGGGTTTCGCTCACGCCTCGCGACATAGACGCGCATGCGATCCGGCGCTATCGGCCGGGGGCCCAGCCGAACTAGATCCTGCAAAAAAGCCCCCGTCTCTCGACGGGGGCTTTCACGGCCGCTGACAGCCGATTGCCAATAGCTAAGAGTACGTTCTCAGCTTCCGATCAGCGGGTTGTTCAGTCTCTCGGCCGCGGGAAGCGGCAGACAGATCTGATTTGAGTACGTGCCGCCGAAGTGGTACGGCGTTCCGGAGGCCGGCTGCACGTTGATGTTATACCGGAGAATATCGCCGAGGTGATGGCTCTCCGCGAACAGTTCGCGCCGACGCTGGTCGATGAGCTCGGCGAGGTAATCCGCCTGAGTCACCCCGACAAACGCACCCTGCCCGCCGCGATTGCGAGATGCGTTGATGATGAGCAGGGCTGAGGCGAGGCTGTTGGCGCGGATGTCGGCTTCCGCGATGATCAGCTGCGCCTCTTCGTAGGTCGCGATCGGAAGCGGCGTGCTGACGGTGGGATACTTCGTCTGGTAATAATGCGGGATCCCGGTAGCGCTCGGCGGGCGGTCGGCCTTGACTATGGGCACGCGAGCGTCGCCCATGCTGCGGTACGGCTCGCCGACGGAGAACTGCAACCCCGTCAGGCTGTTCTCGGCGAAGACCCGGTTCGCCCGGTTGTCCGCGGTCGCGGATGCGGTCGCGACCTTGACGTACCCCGACGGGACCTGCCCGGCATCGGCCTTGGCGCCAGCGTAATCGCCGAGATTCAACTTCGCCCTGGCGCGGCCGAGATACGCCATCGTTCGAATGTCGGTATTGTTCACGGCCGTGGCGAAGGCGATCGCTTCCGAAAATCGCGCGATGCCGAGCTTGAAGACGCTGTCGCGCTGGATTTCGCCGCCGTAGGTAAGCGACTTGTCGATGTTCACGGACGAGATGGCCATGGTGCAGAATCCTTCGCCCAGGAGCACGTAGGCGTAACCCGCGTACGCGGCGGCGATGGCCATCAGATTCGTGCGGTTCGGCGAGCCGGCGCCGGCGGACACCTCCGCGTCCGTCCAGCTCTTGAGGAGCGCGAGCACGTTCTCGTTGGACTGACGCGCGGTCTGCAGCGGCGTGTACACTCCGCCGCCGGTGCAGCTGTTAGTCGCGTAATCCGCGTCATCCTTCGTCGTGTTGCGCCGGTCGTACGGCGTGCGCGAGGCCGTCTGCTGCGCGTAGATGAACTCCTCGCCTATCAGACCGCCGATGGTGGTGTAAGAGTTGAAAGCGCACTCGAAGTCGCCGATTGCGCCGGTAGACAGGAGTTGAGCGTTTTCCGGCCGTTCGAGCTGCGCCGCCGGGATCCGGCTCGCGGGCTCGACTTCCAGAGGGTTGCTGAGCGTGTCGCACGCGGCCGGGACGATGAGCAATGCAAGCATCGCCATCCGCACAGCCTTGCGTGCCTTCTTATCCATTGAAGCCATTATCGTATCTCGAGTCGAAGGTTTGACAGGCACGCCATTACCAATCCAGGTTCACGCCGAGCACCCATGACGTGAGCTGAGGGTTCGTAGTCTGTTCGAACTGGCCGAACTGTCCGCCGCGGCTGCCGCCCAGGAAAAACGCTTCGGGCTCCAGTCCCGGATAATCCGTCCAGGTAGCCAGATTCCGGCCCGCGAGCGTGATCACGGCGCGGTTGAATCGCACCCATCGGTTGCTGAATGAAGGCAGCGTGTAGGAGAAGCTCACTTCACGCAGCTTGGCGTAGCCCGAGTCGTGGATGTAGTAATCGATGAGCTGCCCGTTGGAGCGCAGCCCGGCGATGACCTTGGGGTCGAACTCGAGCGGGTAGAAGTTTTCCTTGCAGCGCCCGAAGATGGCGCACCGCGCGCGGAAGTTTCCGTCGAGCTTCACGAAGTCGCGCTTGAAGTCGATCAGTCCGTACACGCGGAATTTCTTCCAGAGCGTGATGGTGTTGGTGAAGGACCCTTCCGTTCCCGGCGACGACTTGCCCAGGAAGACTTCCGGGGCGTCATCCGCGGTATTGTAGCGGAGGTCCGGGCCCGCGCAGATCATCGTTCCGCCCTTGCCATCGGCGCACAGCACGTTCGGGATGTCCGGAGTGCCGTCCGGCAACAGCTTGGCGCTCACCGTCTTCTGCTCGAAGTACGCGCCGATCGGGTATCCCACCTGGTGCCTGATCGCGAATCCACCTACGGCGAAGTCAGGCGTGCCGCTCGCCTTGCGGAGCTCGAGAATTGCCGCCGGAGTTCCGAGATCCTCGACTTTGCTGTCGTTCGTGGCGATCCCGAACGACATGTCCCACTCGAAGGCTTCGCGCACGACGGGCGTGGCCCGGAGCATGAGCTCCACGCCCTGGTTGGTGATCCGGCCGGCGTTGAACGGCTGGGTATTGGGAATTCCCAGGGACGGCGCGATCTGCCGGTTCAAAATGGCGTCCGTCGTCGTTTTGTTGTACCAGGTGAACTCGGCACCGACGCGATCGTCGAGCGCGCCGAGATCGAAGCCCATCTCGATCTCCTTGCTTCGCTCGGGGCCGAGGTCGGCGTTGCCGAGGAACTGGGGCCTGACCGAGGCGACGTCGTTCGGCCCGGTCGCGGCCGCGTAGGTCTGCAGCGCCGAGTACGTGATCGGCTGCTTACCGGATTCGCCGTATGCCGCGCGAAGCTTCAGCGCGTTGACCAGTGGAACACGCCAGAACGGCTCTTCGCTCGCGACCCAGCTGATGCTGTACTTCGGGTAGGTCACGCGATCGAAATTCTGCCCGAACGCGCTGTTGTCGTCGGCCCGGACGGCCGCTGTGGCGAACAGCCGGTCATTGAAGCCAAGCTGCTGCTGGACGAAGAAGCCAAGCGTGGCGTCCTGCTGAGAGTCGCCGGACGTAAACTTGTCGGTGGTGGTAGCGGAGAGCGCGGTCAAGCCGATCGTCGGGAAGATCGAGCCCTCGGAGTACTGGAAGGCTGACGTGTTGCGATAGTACTGTGCGCCAACGGAAGTCGTCGACTTGAGATTGCTTCGCAGGTCGAACACGCCGGACGCGGAATAGTCCAGCGTGTAATAGTTCCGCTGCACGTTCTGGATGGCGCGGTATCCGTTGCCGAAGAAGACTCGGTCCAGGGAGTCCTGGGCCCGGGGCTGCAGCCAGTTGTCGTCTTCCGTCGTCAGGTCGGCGCCGAGATTCAGCCGGTGCTTGAACCAGCTCACCGGCTGGTGGCTCATCTGCACGCCGCCGGTGAACCGATTGACGCCCTGCCAGATCTGCACGAACCTGTCGTACATGTCGGGAAGCGCGGAGTTGAACCCGCGGCGCGGGTTCGGAGATCCGTCCGGAAGGGGGACATAGTTCACCACGTTGGCCCACATCGTTCCCAGCGTGCGCCCCCCGCAGCCGGCCTCGCATGGAAGCCGTACATAGCCGTTCACGTAGCCGAGGTTCAGGCCGACGTTGAATTTCGCGTTGGGGATCACGGACAGGTTGAGGCGGCCGGAGTACCGCTTTACCTGACTGGACGGCTCGATTCCCTCGGTGTCCTCGATCCCGGCGCCCGCGAAGTAAGTGAAGACGTTGGAGCCGCCGCTCGCGCTCAGGTCGAGCTCGCGGAGCGGGCCCTTCTGGAAGACGGGTGTGCCGCGCGCGTTCTCGAGATCGATGATGTCGATGGATACCGTGTCTCTTCCTCCGCCCGCGCGAGGGATCGTCCCGTAGTTCACCGGCCAACGCCCCTCGGGGTTCCGCAGATAGTTGGTTCCGAGGCGTGTCGCCATGCTCCAACGCGGCGCGCCGGTGGATCCCCGCTTGGTGATGATCTGGATCACGCCGTTCGATGCTTCCGTGCCGTACAGCGTCGCGGCCGCGGGTCCCTTGATGATCTCTACCGACTCGATGTCGTCCGGGTTGATGTCGTTGATCCGGGAGATGGACGCCGAGCCGAAGGACTGATTCGAGAAACCGGTCGCGGGAGGGCTGGCTACACGAACCCCGTCCACGTAAATGAGCGGCTCGTTGGAGAGCGACATGCTGGACGCGCCGCGGATCCGGATGCGCGCGCCCGCGCCGACGTTGCCGGTTGCGCTCTGAACCACCACGCCGGGCGCCCGTCCGCTCAACAGGTTCTGGATGCTGTTGATCGGCGCGATCTCCTTCACCTGCGCCGCGTTGATCGTCGAGACGGCGTTGCCGAGCTCGCGCTTGGATTGTCCGCCCGCGGTGCCGGTGACGACGACGGCGTCGAGGGCCACCGACTGCTCGGCGAGGGAGATCCGGATGTTGTCGTCGCCGACGCGGACCTGCCGGCTGTCCATGCGATAGCCGAGCCGCCGCACTTCGATGGCGGCCTGGTCGCCGCTGAGTCCCGCGATCCGGAACTTCCCGCTGGCGTCGGTGGTCGCGCCGAGATTGGTCCCGGTCACGCGTACCTGGGCTCCGGGGAGCGGTTGCCCGCCGGGGCCGAGCACTGTGCCGGCGATCGCGCCCGCCTGCTGGGCATGAACGGGCGGAGCAAAGAGCAGTTGAATCGTCAACGCGAACACGCCGGCCGCTGCCAGCCGCGCTGCGATGCGGGTGAAACGGGGAAAGAACGTCGCGCGCTTCATGAGCACCCCATATGGTGGTGGACAGACGTCGCCAGGAGTTGGAGGACCGGATCGCTCCTTGGACGACATTGAGCTGGCCCCATTTTACGGGTCGGTCAGCGGGCCAGCAAGAAGGGGTTTAGGTAGAGATCGTACGAGCGAGCTTGCGGCGGGCAACCTGCACGACGAGGTCCGCCGCCGCGCGAATTCCGAACCACTCGGTGTCCAGGCTCATATGGTAGTTCTCGTGGGCGCGCCACGACCGGGACCAGTGCTTCCTGACCCACTCCTCGCGGTGCTTGTTGGTCGCAT
>CALMKE010000065.1 GCA_937867645.1 uncultured Gemmatimonadota bacterium
TCCACCGGGTACACCGCCAGCTCCCACCCCGTCTTGCCCAGCTCGATCAGCCGCTGCGTGAGCCGCACCACGTCCTGAAAGTGCACGTTGGTGTCCACCATGCCGTGCAGGATCAGCAGCGGATCCTGCAGCCCGTTCGCGAAGTAAATCGGCGACGAGCGGCGGTACGCGGCCGAATCCTCCTGCGGCCGGTTCAGGATGTTCGACGTATAGCCTTCGTTGTAGTGCGCCCAGTCAGTGACGCTGCGAATCGCGGCGCCCGCGCCGAATCTGTCGGCCGCGTTGAACAGCGCCATCAGCGTCATGAACCCGCCGTAGCTGCCGCCATAGATTCCCACCCGCTCGCCGGGAATTCCAAGCTCGCGCTCCAGCCAGCGCGACGCGTCCACCTCGTCCTGCAGGTCGCGCCCGCCGAACCAGCGATAGATCGCCGTGCGCCAGTCGCGGCCGTATCCGGACGACGCCCGGTAGTCGACGTCGAGCACCACGTATCCTTTGGACGCGAGCAGCTGGTTGAACATGTACTCGCGCGGATATTCCGACCAGAAGTTGCCGACGTTCTGCAGGTAGCCGGCGCCGTGCACGAAGATCACCGCCGCGCCGTTGGGCTGCGCGCCCATGTCCTGCGGCCGGTATATGTGCGCGGGAACCTGCACACCGTCGGAGGCGGGGATCATCACGATCTCCGGCTTGATCCAATTGAACGAGCGCCACTCGTCCGACGGCGACAGCGTGAGCCGGTGCATCGGCGCGCCGGGCTTGTTTTCCAGGAGGAAGAGATCGGGCGGCTGGTTGACGTGGGAATACACGTCGGCCAGCCAGCGTTGATCGCGCGACACCGTTACCTCGTGCCCGCCCGACAGACTGGTGATCCGGGTGCGATCGCCGCCGTTGACAGACATCCGATAAAAGTGGCGCTCGAACGGCGACGGTTCGTTGGTGTGCAGGTAGAACCACTGTTCGTCCGGCGACAGCTCGACGTCGCGCACTTCCCAGCGGCCGCTCGTGAGCTGGCGCTTGTCGCTCCCGTCGGGGCGGGACGTGTACAGGTGAGCGTAGCCGTCGGCTTCCGACACGTACCAGATTCGGCGCCCTCCGTCGTACCAGCCGGCGCAGCCGAAGCACGGACCGCCCACCCACGCCGTGTCGCGCAGCACGTCGGCTGCCAGCATGTTGCCCGAGGCGTCCACCGTATGGATCGTGCGCGTCTTGTTGTCGAAGCTCTTGGAGAAGAGGAGGGCATGAGTTCCGCCCTGGTTCCACCCGATCGCCCGGGTGAAGCCGAGCGCCGTGTCCCCGCCGAACGGGCGGAGCCAGGTGATCCTGCCCGAGGGCAGCGAGACGAGCCCGATCCGCGACCGGCCCTGCACGTCGCCGACTTTCGTACGCGGCTGCAGCTCCTCGGTGTACCCGCTTTCCGTGACGTACTGCGGAACCGCGGCGCGACGCGCGCCCTCGGGCTGCGACGTCAGCACGACGACCATCGCGTCCGCCCGCGGGGAGACCGACAGCGAGCTGATGCGCTCGTTCTTGCCAAGGAAGATCGGCGGGAGCCGGCGCGCGGCGAGCGAGATCGAGTCGGCCCGGCGGATGCTGTCGGCTCGCGCGCGGTCGCGGATGGCCTCGAACAGCTCGAGCTGCTGGGCCTCGAGGAAGCCGCGCTGCGTCACGCGGCGGAC
>CALMKE010000066.1 GCA_937867645.1 uncultured Gemmatimonadota bacterium
GCGTCCAGCGAGTACCAGGTCGTGCGCACGTATCTCGACTGGGTGCTGTCGCTGCCGTGGCACAAGCGCTCGAGCGACGACCAGATCGAGCTGAAAAAAGTCGAGGAAGCGCTCGACGCGCGGCACTACGGGCTGAACGAGGCGAAGGAGCGAATCGTCGAATACCTGGCGGTGCGCAAGCTGCGCAAAGGCGATCCGCGCGGCCCGATCCTCTGCTTCGCCGGACCGCCGGGAACGGGGAAGACGTCGCTTGGCGAAGCCATCGCCGACGCCATCGGGCGGCAGTTCTATAGAATATCCGTCGGCGGCGTCCGCGACGAAGCGGAGATCCGCGGGCACCGCCGCACGTACGTGGGATCGCTGCCGGGGCTCATCATCCAGGCGCTGCGGCGCGTCGACGTCAGCGATCCCGTCCTGATGATCGACGAGATCGACAAGATGGCGAGCGGCGGTCCCTCGGGCGATCCGACCGCGGCGATGCTCGAGGTGCTCGATCCTTCCCAGAACAAGGACTTCGTAGACCACTACCTGAACCTGCCGTTCGACCTCTCGCGCGTGCTGTTCATCTGCACGGCGAACAACGTGTTCGACATCCCCGCGCCGCTGCGCGACCGGATGGAGATCATCAAGATCTCCGGGTACACGATCGAGGAGAAAGTCGAGATCGCGTGGCGCTACATGCTGCCGCGGCTGCTGGAGGACCACGGCATCACCGACAAGGAGATCCAGTTCACCGACGAAGTGCTGGCGCACATCGCCAGCCGCTATTCCCGCGAAGCGGGGCTGCGCAACTTCGAGCGCAACGTCGCCGCGATCATGCGCAAGCGCGCGCGGGCCAAGGCCGACGGCGAGGAAGGCGCGTGGGTGATCGATCTGGAGCGCGTCTCCGAGATTCTCGGAATTCCGCGCTTCGCGGTCGAAGCCGCCGAGATGGAGCCGGAGGTGGGCGCGGTGACCGGGCTCGCGTGGACCGCGACCGGCGGCGATCTCATGATCATCGAGGCGCTGCGCATGCCGGGCAACGGCAAGCTCACCGTCACCGGACAGCTCGGAGACGTGATGCGCGAGTCGGTGGACGCGGCCTACTCGTACGTGCGGTCGCGCGCCGCGCAGCTCCACATCGAGCCGCAGGAGTTTCGCGATACCGACCTGCACGTGCACTTCCCGGCCGGCGCGATCCCGAAGGACGGCCCCAGCGCGGGCGCGGCGGTGACGCTGGCGATCGCCAGCGTGCTCAGCCGGCGGCCCGTGCGGCGCGATCTCGCCATGACCGGGGAAGTGACGCTGCGCGGGCGCGTGCTCGAGATCGGCGGCGTGAAGGAAAAAGTGCTCGCGGCGTATCGCGCGGGACTGCGCGAAGTGCTGATGCCGAAGGCCAACGAGAAAGACCTGCGCGACATTCCCGACGAAGTGAAGAAAGTCATGGTCTTCACCTTCGCGTCCACGATGGACGAAGTCATGCACATCGCGCTGCTGCCCGCGCCCGACGCGGCGCTGGCTGACGCGGCGCCGGTGGACTCACCCGCCGCGAACGCGGCCGATCTCCCGCCGGCAATCGAGCCGGACGCAGCTGAATCGCGGGGCTAGTAAAACATGAGGCGGGTGGCTCCTGGCATTCTGACGGGGGATCCAAGTTTGGAGTGTGGCAGTCGGGAGTAATCAGTAGGGAGTTACTCCAGACTGTCACACTCCCCACTGCCACACTCCAAACTTGGATTCCCTGTCCATCCTCTCGAAGCATACCTTACCGCCCCATGGATCCCACCCTCGCATCCCTCCTCAATCACGTCGTCGTCGGTACTCTGTCGGGCGGCGTTACCAACACCGTCGCCGTGTGGATGCTGTTCAATCCCAAGCAGCGGCGGCTTGGCTTCCAGGGCGCCATTCCGAAAAACCAGGCGCGGCTGGCGCGCAGCATCGGCAAGATGGTCGGCGAGCGGCTGCTCACTCCGGCCGACCTGCAGCAGGAGCTGAACCGGCCGGAGCTGCGCGCCGCCTTCGACCTCAAGCTCACCGAGCTGGTCCGCGCGGTGATCACCTCGCAGCAGCCGCTCATCGACAAAGTCCCGCCCGCGGTGGTCACTGCCCTCGGCTCGGCGATGACGGACTATCTGCCCGTCGCCATGGAGAAGCTGGGCGGGTTCGTCGGCCAGCCGGCGACCCGGGAAAAGATGCGCGTGGCGCTGCACTCCCTGTTCGACAAGTTCGTCAACGACCTCAAGTTCCACGAGCGCGTGCTCGCCAAGCTCATGGTCAGCGAGAACAAGATGGACCGCGTGCTCGACGCGATCGAGACCGAGGGCGTCGAGCAGCTCGTCGTGCTGCTCGACGACCCCGTGATCCGCGCGGAGATCTCCAAGACCATTCACGACGCAGTGCTCGAGTACCTGCAGAAGCCGATCGGCGAGATCCTCAGCAACGTCACCGACGCCTCCGATCCCGAAGCCCCCGACCGGATAGCCGCGGCGATGGCGCCGCTCATCTGGACGTGGATCCACGATCAGCTGCCGGGACTGGTGCAGCGGCTCGACATCCAGCAGATGGTGGAGAAGAAGGTGATGGCGTTCAGCATCGAGCGCGTGGAGGAGCTGCTGCGCTCGGTGATTCAGAACGAGCTGACGCTGATCGTCGTGCTGGGGTACGTGTTCGGCGCCGTTGTCGGAGTCATGACATTCGGAGTGTCCCGGGCGATCGGCCTATAAGGACCAAAGGCGGGTTCGGGTAACAGGTATTAGGTGGCCGGTGGCGGGTTAACTGACTGGTCAACGGTGAACGGTTCAGGGTGAACGGTCTTGATGGTCATACGATTAACCAACAACCGGCAACCGGTGACCGGCGACCTGTCAGTCAACCATGAACCCGCCACCTACAACCTGTTACCCGAACCTGTTGTTTTATGGCGCCCGCGCAGGCGCCGTCGGTGCTGACTCCTCGAGCCTGATCCCCGCCGGGTCAATCAGCTCCCCGGTCACCGATGCCGGCGCGTCGGTATAAATCACCAACGGCCGCCCTCCGACTTCGGCGGTGATCAACTTCGCCGTCCTCCCGCCGTTCGTATACACCCGCGTGGACTCGGACACCGCTGTCCCGCCGACCAGAGTCTTCCCCTCCAGCGCGGCCATCATGACGTCGTGAAACTCCCCGGCCTCCACCGCCGAATCCCACACCGTCACCCACACCAGCGCTTCACCGGCAGGCGTATCGAGCAACGCGTACCGGTCGCCGTCCCATCCGGTGGCTCCGCGAATCGCGTCGTTCTGATCTTCCGTGTGCTGATACAGGAACAGTCGCGTCTCGAATTCGCCGAGCGTGTTCTCGTACCGCTTGGTCCCGCGGAGCGCGCCGAGGGTGACGCGCGTGGGATGATCGCGCGTGCCGAAGTACGCGGACGGATGGAGGATCTGCTCCGTGGACACCGGCATGTCCGAATAAGGCGTGCCGCCGGCGTTGCGCGTCTTGAACCCGCGAATGAACTCGGCGCCGCTCAGGTATGGAAAGATCAGCGTCTCCTGCACGACCAGGGGCGCCCGCGCGAAGATGGGCATGGATGCCTGATTCTCCCTGATCATCTCGCGGACACGGTCCCACCCGCCCGGCAGATTGACCGCGACGTTCCCGCCGCCGAGCATCGCCGCTATCTGCTCGTACACCGCCTGTCCCTCGAAAACGGCCTGCGCGGCGGTCTGCCGGTCGTTCTCGCCTTCCAGGTTCTGATAGGCGTCGAGATCCACGTACTGGTCCTGGAGCGCGTGCACCAGCTCGTGCGTGATCGTGAGCCCGACGACGTCGTCGGGTGAGCCGTCCACGACGTACAGCACGTCGGTCGCGGGGTCGTAGTAGCCCACGATCTGCTCCTCGAGCAGGCCGACGAGATACTCGCGCAGGTTCAGCGTGTCCGGGATCATGCCGAATCGCTTGTAGGCCGCCTCCTGCCCGGCCATGTCGCGCTGCGCCGGGGGCTTGGTGATCTGGGCGAGCACGAACTCGCGAACCTGGGCCTTCGAGCGCGCCTCGACCCTGGGTGGACGCTTGAATTTGAGCCCGGTCCCCTTCTCGATCAGCGGGATCGCCTCCGCAACCTGCCTCCCGTAGGGTCCCTCGTACTCCTTGCGCTCCCGGCACCCCGCCCCGATAGCGGCGAGCAACGTGAGGACCAGGTAGATGCGCGCTCGGCGAAACGTCATGATGGATTTCCCGGCTGTTGCTGTTGCTGTTGCTGTTGCTGTTGCAGGTAGCTGCTAGCTGTAGTTCACCACGCTGCCCAGGTACCAGTCGATAATCGCCGGTCCCCAGAGGAGCGCGATGACGGCTGCCGGAGCAAGGAATACACCGAAGGGAATCACCGGCACGATCTCGTCGTCCTCCGCGGGCGGACCCAGGCTTCCGCGCCGGTCCCGGTTCTGCCGGATCAGCCTGAGCGGATAGATGATCAGCACGAACGCCACCGATCCCAGCGCGGCGGCGACGAAAATGGTCAGCAGCGCCAGCTGGGGGCCCACCGCCGCGCCGATGACCGCCATCAGCGTCACGTCGCCGAATCCCATCGCTTCCTTGCGCAGCGCCACCTCGCCCAGCCAACCGGCGATGGATATGGCGCCCGCGCCGGCGCACGCACCGATCAGCGCTTCGTACGGGAGCGCGAACGGGCCGGGCTCCCCTGCGATCACTCCCACCACGGAAAAAGTCATCATCCACAGCAGGCCGAACACGGTGAACCCGTCGGGAATCAGGTAGTGTAGCGCGTCGGTCAGCGCGATACCGATCAGCAGCGTGACGAAGACCGCTACCCGGAGCGCCGTCAGCGTGGGTCCGTAATGCGCGACGGCCGCGAGCCAGCTGAACGCGACCGCAAGCTCCACCAGCGGATACATGATGGAGATAGGCTTGCCGCACCCGCGGCAGCGCGCCCTGAGCGCGAGCCAGCTCGCCACGGGAATGTTCTCGTACCACGCTATCGGCCGCTCGCAGTTGGGACAGCGCGAGCGCGGAGCGACCACGGACAGCCCCGCGGGCCAGCGCGAGATGCAGACGTTGAGGAACGATCCCCATACCGCGCCCAGCACGAACGCGGTCGCGCGGATCAAGGTCTCGGTCATCCTCTAAGCTCGTGCAGAATGATGCCCGCGGCTACCGCGACGTTCAGCGACTCCACTTCGGGCTCGATCGGAATCGACACCAGCAGCTCGCATCTGTCCCGCACGATGTCGCTCAATCCGGCGCCCTCGTTCCCCAGGGCGATGGCTACACGGTCGGGGGCTGGCCGCTCGCCGACTCGCTCGCCGCCCGCCGCCGCGCCCCACAACGCCATTGACGCCGTGTCGAGAACCTCGAACAGCTCCGCATGTGTCGCGTGCACCATGGGAAACCCGAAGTGAACGCCCATCGCGCCGCGGACGACCTTCGGGTTCCAGAGGTCCACCGTCCCCGGGAGAGCGACCACTCCGGCCGCGCCGAGCGCAGCGGCGGTGCGCAGAATCGTGCCGGCGTTCCCCGGATCCTGGATCCCGTCCAGCGCCACCAGCCGCGCGCGCGCCGCGATGGGAAGGGACGACAAGCGGTGCTCGGGCGTTTCCGCAATTCCGATCACGCCCTGCGGCGTTTCCGTGTCGGCGGCCGAAGCCAGCTCGCGTTCGTCCACCCGCTCGACCGAAACGCTCCGGCTCGAAATCAACTCCTCGAGCGCCGCCCCTCGGGCGCTTTCCAGGAGCTGAGGTGTAACAAGAACACCACGGACCGCGAGGTTCGAGCGCAGCAGCTCCTCCACGGCGCGAACGCCTTCGGCGAGGAAGAGCGACCGCCGTTCGCGGCCTTTTCGGCGCTTCAAGTCGCGCGCGAGCGTGAGCAGGCTCATCGTGGGACGCCCGTAGGGGCCGGTAAGGCTGCGGGTGGCTGAGCCATTGGGAATAGGATTTGCCTTTGAACGGACAGAAAATCTACGAAGGAGTAACGATGAGACGTACGTTCACAGCGCTCGTGCTCGCTTTTACGGTTACCGGCTGCGCGATCTCCAAGCAGCAGGAAGCCCAGATGGGGCGCGATTACGCTATTCAGATCAATCAGCAGCTCCCCATCGTCGGGGACGCCGAAGTTAACCGTTACATCAATCTGCTCGGCGATTCGATCGCGCGACTCACGAGCGCGCCGGACTACGATTGGACGTTCTTCATCGTGGACAGCCCCGAGGTCAACGCCTTCGCCGTCCCGGGTGGGTACGTGTACGTCAATCGCGGCCTGATCGCCCGGACGGACCGGATGGACGAGCTGGCCGGCGTTTTGGGCCACGAGATCGGGCACGTCGTGGAGCGCCATTCGGTGGAGCAAATGGAGAAGGCGCAGCGCGCCGAGCTGGGCGTCGGACTGGCGTGCGTGCTGACGGGAGTCTGTGGCAGTCAGGCAGCGGGCACGCTGATCAACGTCGCGGGCACGGCGGTATTCGCCAAGTTCAGCCGTGGAGCCGAGCTCGAGGCTGACGACGTCGGATTCGACAACGTCGTGCGCGCGGGCATCAGCCCGCAGGGGATAGCGACGATGTTCCAGAAGCTGCTCGAGGAGCGGAGACGCCGCCCGGGCGGTGTGGAGGCCTGGTTCGCGACCCACCCGCTCGAGGAGGACCGACTTCAGCGCATTCAGGCCCGCATAGCGCAGATTCCGCCGGCGCAGCTCTCGCGGCTGGCGCGCGACTCGCAGAACTACCAGAGCTTCAAGCGGCGGCTCAACTCGCTGCCGGTGACTCCTGCTCCGCGGAGATAACTCAAGCGCCGTGAGCTGTTGGCTATTAGCTATTGGTGACCGCGGTGCATGAGCCGTGGGAGCCAATAGCCGATAGCCAATAGCTTCTCGTGTACATCGCCCTTACGATCGCCGGCTCCGATTCCGGCGGCGGCGCGGGGATCCAGGCCGACCTGAAGACGTTCCATCAGCTCGGCGTGTACGGAACCTCGGTCATCACCGCCATCACCGCGCAGAACACCCGCGGTGTCACGCGCTGGGAAGCCGTTTCTCCTGGGATGGTCCGGGCGCAGCTCGACGCGGTCGCCACCGACCTGCGGCCCCGCGCGTTCAAGACCGGGATGATCGCCGACGCCTCGATCGCGGGCGCGATCGCGACAGGCGCGCGGGAGCACGACCTGTCGAACTACGTGCTCGATCCCGTGATGGTCGCGACGTCCGGAGACGTTCTCATCGAGCCGGACGCCGTCGCTGCGATACGCGAACACCTGCTGCCGCTGTGCGCGGTGGCGACGCCGAACGCGCACGAGGCCGCGCTGCTCGCCGGCTTCCCGGTCGAGGCTGAAGCCGACTTGGCGAAGGCGGCGGAGGCGCTGGTCCGCGAGCTCGGCGCAGGCGCGGCGCTGGTGAAGGGCGGGCACATAGACACGGGCGGGGAGACGGTGGATGTGCTGTATGCCGATGGTTCCGCTGTGGCCTTCCGGAATCGGCGGGTGGCTACGACCAGCACGCACGGCACCGGCTGCACGCTCTCCGCGGCGATAACGGCGGAGCTGGCGAAGGGGAACGATCTCCGAGTTGCGTGCGCGCGGGCGGTGGAATTCGTGCACCGCGCGATAGAAGCGGCGCCGGGATTGGGATCAGGGCACGGACCTCTCAACCACTTCGTCAGGTAGGGAAAAAACGGAGAGCGGTGTGCGTTTACCGTTGATCCGTTGTCCGTAAGGACGTGACTGCGGGGGGACCGCCTTGTCGTGCCCACCGCATTCTACGTCCTAACGCAAAACTGTTGAACGGTGAACGCACACCGCTCCCCGCCTTTAGAGCGCGTTGAACAGTTAACGCACACCGCTCCCCGCTGTCAGAGCGCCCGCACCAACGCCCGAATCAATTTCACAAACTGATCGGAAACTCGACCGGTAGTGTCGAGCACCTCGGTATGGCTGACCGGCAGCGACGACAACCCGCTGGCCACGTTCGCGATGCAGCTCACCGCCGCCACGCGCATTCCGACCGCCCGCGCGACTATCACCTCCGGCACCGTTGACATTCCCACCGCGTCCGCGCCGAGCCGCTCCAGCATCCTGATCTCCGCGCGCGTCTCGTAGCTCGGACCCGACAGTCCCGCGTACACGCCTTCGTGCACCGTGACGCTGAGCTCGGGCGCGGCCTCGCGCATGAGCTTTCGCAGCAGCGCGTCGTACGCCTCCGACATGTCGGGAAAGCGGTCGTCGCCTTCCTCGAGCGCGCCGGTGAGTGGATTCTGACCCATCAGATTGATGTGGTCTTCGATGATCATCAGATCGCCCGGCCGGTACGAGCGGCGGATGCCGCCGGCGGCGTTCGACAGGAACAGGACGTTCGCGCCGAGCGCGTGCAGCACGCGGACCGG
>CALMKE010000067.1 GCA_937867645.1 uncultured Gemmatimonadota bacterium
CGACCCGCGTCAGGCCCGGTATCAGCAGTGTGTCCACGTTCGTGAGAATGAAGCGCGCGTTGGCCAGCTTCCAGAAATTCGGGTTGCCGAGCTGGTCGAAGCCACGCTCCTTGCCGGCGAGCCGGTCGTAGCGAGCGAGCTCGTTCCCATGGTAGCCGAGGACGTTGCGCACGCGGTGGATCATGAGCCCGTCGCCGTTGAGATTCGGATCGCGCAGCCCGGTTGAGCGATCCAGCTGGATCGGTATGACGCGCGACGGCTCCGGCTGGCTCTTCACATACTCGATCGTCGGGTCCGAGGCGTACGTGATCGCGGCGGGCGGCGAGAAGATCCAGTAGTGCCGCAGCACGCTCCAGAGGTCGGTGGCCACGACGGCGGCCAGGGCCCAGGTGGCGATGGCGGGCGAGATGCGCCGCCGCAGCAGCGCGTACAGCACGCCCGCGGTCGCGAGCAGGAAGAAGAGCGACCGCAGCGCGCCGAGCTTCAGCGCTCCCGAGTTTGCGTCCACGAGCTGGATCAGCTCGGGCCGGGCGATGGAGGCCGCGATCGAGTCGAGCACGCCCGTCAGCGCGAGCAACGCGATCACGCCCCCGAAGCCGGCCCACGCGAAGAGATACCGCGGCGTCACTTCCCTTCTCAGAAACCGCTCGGTTCCCACCGCGACGAGGTACGCGATCGCCAGAGTGCCGACAAAAAAGACGGTCTCCGGCGCGCGGAAGAATTTCGTGCCCGGCACCAGCGCGTACGGAATCCTGTAGAAGGGCGTGTCTCCGCCAAGCGCCCACAGGAACGCGATGACGAGCGTGCCGGTCCAGAACCAGATCTCGGACTTGCGCGCGCTCTGCCGCACTCCGCCGAACGCCGCGAACGCGAGGATCAGGACGCCGGCGCCGATGTACTCGCTGTGCAGGTGGATTCCGTTCACCCCCCAGTAATTGTCGAGCATCCCGGCGAACTCTGGCAGGTACACCTCGAGGATCTCCTCCAGCGGCCACGCATACGAGGTCGCGATGGCGTAGTCGCGGATCCCGCCCGCGCGGGGCGAGAACTGGACGTACTCGCGCACCGGCAGATACTGGATCGCGCCGATGAGTCCGCCGAGGATGACCGCGCCGAGCGCGAACGCCAGCCTGCGAACCGCCGCCGCCCGCGGGATGTCACCGGAGCGCGCGCCGCGGACCGCGAGGAACAGCGCGTATGCGCCGGAGGCGAGCAGCATGTACTGCAGCAGCTGCGGGTGCGGGCTCAGCACCGCGAGTCCGACGACGATCGCGAGCAGTCCCCATGCCCAGGCCTTCGCGTCCCTGATTCCGCGCGTGAGGGCGAACAGCGCGAGCGGATAGAGCGCGCTCACGTACAGCTTGCCGTCGTGTCCCGGTGACGCGAGCGACGCGACCTGGCCGCCAAGCATGTACGCGAGCCCGCCGAGCAGCGCGCCCGCGAAGCCGAATCCGAGCGAGCGCAGGAAGATGTACGTGAAGAGTCCGGCGAGAAAAACGTGGATCAGGAAAGTCCACGTCATCGCGACGTCGGTCGGCACGAGCATCCGCAGCAGGAACGTCGGATAGAAGATGTCTCCGTGCATCGCGGCCACGAACGGCATCCCGCCGAACAGGTACGGGTTCCACAGCGGGAACGATCCGCTCTCCCGCAGCGTCGCCGCGCCGAACTCGCGGAACGCGTAGCCGGCGATGTATTCGTCGCTGTGCGGGCTGGCGAGGAACTTCCCCGCGAGCGCCTGGTAGCCGAGCGCGAGCGTCGCGGCGGCGTACACGAGGCTCGCCCACAGGAGGTCGAACCGGCTCGAGGGATTCAGCGGCTGTTCTTCGCGGGTCACGGTTGCGCGGATTCCTTGATGAAGCGGTAGATGACGGAGCGCGCCAGCAGCGGCGGCGCCGGAACGGGCGGGTGAAGGTACGTGCCGCCGTAGCCGTCTATGCGGAAGCCGTTCATCTCGCCGAGCCGCGTCATTGCCTGCCGCGTCCAGGAGTAGATGTGGCCCTGCCTGTCGGGCGTGCCGAACAGGTTCCACACGATCTCTTTCAGATGGTACGGGTTCGGCACCGACACTATCAGCACTCCCCCGTCGCGCAGCACCCGGTTGATCTCGCCGAACGCCGCGAACGGATTGGGAACGTGCTCCAGGACCTCGATGCAGAAGACGAAGTCGTAGCTCGCGTCGGGGAACGGAATGCCTTCGGAGATGTCGCGCGTGATCACCAATTCGGACGCGAACTCGGGCGTGATGTCTATGCCCTGGTATTTCACTCCCTCGGGGAGATACGCGCGCAGGCCGCCCTCGCGCGCGCCGATGTCCAGGACGCTGGCGCCCGCCGGCACGCGGGCGATCGCGGCCGCACGGCGGAAGCGGGTGGACTCCTCGGCCGAGCTGCGCCATTTACTCCTGGCGCGGTAAAAGTCCTTCAGCTCGGGAGACGCGGGTTGAATGCGAGAAGGCATAGACGGGGAATATATCCCTGGCTACTGGGATACTCCCACCGGAATCCGGGCTCTCGGCTGGAAGCTGTCGGCTATCAGTAGTCAGACAACTGCTCGGGGACAGTGCTTGTGTTGGGCAGCGGAATGCACCCGACTGTCCAAATTTTCAGTTTTCTGAAAGCCCACGACTGACAGCTTAGAGCCGAGAGCTCGGATTCCCTTTAGCCCGGTTTGGACATGGTGGAACGACGAGAGAGATGCATTCCTAGCGCAATCAATCCCGGCACCAACTCGATCACCGTGAGCCATACTCTCGACGCCACGGCGATCACCGCCGCGTCGGCCGTGCTCGCCAGCCCGAGCTGGGTCATCGCGATCACCAGCGCCGGCTCGCGCACCCCGATTCCTCCCGGCGCGAACGGCGCGAGAAAACCGGCGATGTAAGAGGCCGTGTATGCGCTCACGTATGCCAGCGCTCCGCCAGCCGCCTCCGGCAACATCGCGCGCACGAACAACATGAAGCCCAGCGAGAGCAACACCCACGCGGCCGCCGCCACGACGATCGTCAGCCAGAGCGTCCCGCGCGGCGGGACCTTCACGCTCTCCGCGCGGTTGCCGGCGAGAGTCAGCACTCGGGGGATGACCGCTGGAAGGGCGAGCAGCGCGCCGACGATCACGACTACGAGCAAGATCGCCGCGAGCGGCCCGCCGGGAATCGCGCCGCCGCTGGCGACGACGACAGCGGCGCCCGCCGCGATGGTGACGATCTGCATCACCACCGACGATCCCGCCGCTACCGCCGGGCTCACGCCGCGCGCCGCGGCCATGCCGCTCATGGCGACGATGGACCACACTTTTCCGGGAACGTACTTCCCAAGGTTGCCCGCGAGCCAGATGATGGAAGCGTCGCGCCAGGCGAGCCGCTCGTCCGCTCCCGCGATGAGTCTGCGCCATCCTTCGATCAGCAGCGCGTACGCGACGAAGGTCAGGGCGGTCGCGGCTCCCACCAGCGCCCAATCCGGCCGCAGTCCCCGCAGGCCGGCGCCGACTTCATCCCATTGTCCACCGAGCGAGCGAACCGCGTACCAGATGAGCGCGGCCGCGAACAGCCATTGTGCTACCGTCCAGGCCTTACGACCCGTAGCCGGCAATCGCCTGCTGGTAGATCGAGACGTACTTCTGGGCCGCCGACTCGGGCGCGAAGTTGGCCAGCGCGTACAGGCGGCCAGACTCTCCCATCGAGGTGGCGCGCGGCTGGTTGGTCAGCAGATCGTCGAGCGCGGCGGCCAGCGCCGTCAGGTTGCCGGGCTCGACGAGCGTGCCCGTGCTTCCATCGCGCACCACGTCCGGCGTTCCGCCGGAGCGGAATCCCACGACCGGGGTCTCGCACAGAGCCGCTTCCACCGCGACAAGTCCGAGCCCTTCATCGAGCGACGGAACCGCGAGGACCCGCGCGCGCTGATAGAATTTCGGCAGCTCGCCCTGCTTCACCTGGCCCTGCCAGCGGATACGGTCCGCCACACCCAGCTCCCGCGCCAGCGCGCCGAGCGACTCCCGCGCGGGACCGTCGCCGACGACCGTGAGCGTGGCCTTCGTCTTCATTCCCGCGAGCGCGCGGATCAGCTGGTCGAGTCCCTTCTGCGCATTGAGCCGGCCCACGAACAAGATCCCGTCGCGCGGGCTCGTACCGTCCGGCTCGAACAGCTCCGTGGCGACAGGCATCGGCGCCACAACCGGCGAGCGGTTCGGCACCAGGCCGTCCAGCTCCCCCGCCAGCCAGTGGGACACGGTCGTGACTTTGGCCGAGTGCGTGATCACGTGGCGGAACAGCGGACGCGCGACGGCGACGCTCTTGGCCAGGCGCACGTCGGTGCCGTGCAGCGTCGTGACGAGCGGCAGATGGGAGAGTCCGCCGAGCCACGTGCCGACGAGCCCGCCGGGAAACCACCAGTGCGCGTGAATCAGATCCGGAGTGACTCGCCGGCGCGCCATCACCGACTTGGCGAAGTCGGCGCCGAGGAATCCGAGCATGGTGACCTTGGCGCTCCAGGATCTCTGGAATTCCGTCGCCATGTTGCCGGTGTAAGCGAGCTTCTCGTAGCGGCGCGGCGCGTAGCGGAAGCGCTCGACGGTAATCCCGTCCACCTCGTCCGTGCTGTCCACGCCGTTGCTGGACGGCGCTACGACGTGGACCTTGACGTCCACTTTCTCGAGCGCCTTGGCGAGGCGGAGAACGAAGGATCCCGCCGGATCGCCGGTGTAACGCGGGAAGGCGTGAGACAGGAATAAAACGTTCATCGGGATAAGACGGGGGGGAACGGCGGGGAGCGGTGTGCGGTTACCGTCATTGCGTTTTGCGTAAGGACGTGACGGCGGAACGGCGGCCGCATAGTCAAGGGCATCCCATCGTTCCTGCAGTGACGGAAAAACGTCCTACGGAAGGACGGGAAACGCACACCGCTCATGCCGCAGTTCCTTTCAGTCACGGAATCTCCGTCGGCTGCGATCCCGGCCTTGCCGAGAGTTCCTCGACTCTCCGCCTGAGCTCCCGCAATTCCGCGCGCTGCGCCGCCATCAGCTCGCCGATGAGCCCGGTCGCCAGCGCGACGGATCCGACCGTGAGGCAAACCGCGACGAGATCGATCAGCGGGCGGAACCCTACGCCGACGATCACTCGCACGAGGATCGCTCCGATCCCGACGACGAGTCCCGTGAGAAACAGCGCGGCGCCCAGCATTCCGAACAGCAGCAGCGGCTTGCGCGCGAACCGGAGCTCGAACCACACGGCGAGCATGTCGAGCACTCCGATCGGGATCCGCCCGATGCCGAACTTGGACTTGCCGGCGTTGCGCGGGTACAGCGGCACCGGCACTTCCGTCACCGAGTATCCCTGCGCCGCGGCCATGACGACCATGTAGCGATGCCAGTCCGGGCGCGGCGGCAGCGTGTCCATGACCTCCCGGCGGTACGCCTTGACGGAGTTGAGGTCGCGCACCGGCACGTTGAACAGCGAGCGGCTGAGCCTGTTGTACACGCCCGACACGAACGCCTTCTCGTACTTCCCTTCCTTGTATCCCGTGACCATGTCCGCCTGATCGGCGAGGATGGGCTCGACGAGCCGGGGGATGTCCTCCGGCTTGTACTGCAGGTCGGCGGGATAGAAGACGAGCACTTTGCCCGCCGAGTGCAGGTAGCCCGTGCGCAGCGCGTCGGCGATACCGCGCCCGACGCGGTGCCGGACCGCTTTCAGGAAGGGGTACTCCGGGAGAAGCAGCTGCAGCACGTCCCACGTCCCGTCGGTGGAGCCGTCATCGATGACGACGAACTCGAAGCGGACGTCCACGTTGGCCGACACCATGGCTTGCGCCTGCTCGGCGAACAGCGGCAGGTTCTCCGCTTCGTTCCGCGCGGGCACGAGCACGGTGACGTCCACCCGTCGCGCGCGGCGGTCGATGCCGAGAGAGTCGCGCAAGGCCAGCGGCGTCGCGGTCATACGCGCTTCCGCATGCGCGCCGACAGCACGCCGAGCTGGTCGCGATACTTGGCCACAGTGCGCCGCGCTATCTGCACGCCGCTCTCCTTCAGGATGTTGACGATCGCCTGGTCGGTCAGCGGGTGCTTCGGGTCCTCCTCCTCGACCAGCTTCTGCAGCTGGGCCTTGATGCCGCGCGCGGAGACGTCCTCGCCGTCGGCAGTGGCGAGGCCCGACGAAAAGAAGTACTTGAGCGGCAACACTCCCCGCGGCGTCTGCACGTACTTCTCGTTGGTCACGCGGCTGACGGTGGACTCGTGCATGCTGATCACCTCGGCCACCTCGCGCAGGGTCAGCGGCTTGAGGAACTGCACGCCCTTCTCGAAGAACTCGCGCTGCCGCTCGACGATGTAGTTCATGACCTTGAGCATCGTCTGGCGGCGCTGCTCGATCGCCTGGATCATCCAGTTCGCCGAGTTGAGCTTGCTGGAGATGAACTCCTTGTTCTCGCCGTCGAACTTCTTCTTGTCGCGCGCGATCTCCTGGTACGTCTTGCTGAGCTTGAGCCGCGGGAGGTTCGCGTCGTTCAGGAAGACGTGGTACTTGCCGTCGATCTTGTCCACCACGAGGTCGGGGATGATGTAGTTGTCGTCCCCGCTGCTGAAGCGCAGCCCCGGCTTCGGATCGAGCTTGGCGATCTCGTCGGCTGCTTTCTGCACGTCGGACGGGCTGATGCCGAACCGCTTGGAGATCTCGCTCCAGCGGTGATTGATCAGCTCCTCGAAGCAGTCACGCACGAGGCGATACGGCACCGACTGCTCGAGCCCGGCCTCGCGGAGCTGGAGCATCAGGCACTCGCGCAGGTCGCGCGCGCCGACACCCGGCGGGTCGAGCCCCTGGACGATGGCCAGCATCTCCTCGCCTTCGTCGGCGGTGTAGAACGGGAGGTCCTCGACGTCGCGGTCTTCGACTTCCGCGGCGCGCTGCAGCACCTCGTTGAGCGCAAGGACGATCTCCTCGGGAGACGAAGCGAGGTAGCCGTCGTCGTTGATGTTGCCGACGAACTCGTCCGCGAGCAGCACCTGGCGCGGCGTGAGGTCGAGCAGCGTGATCTGGTCGCGGAGATGGTCGCTGAGGTCGCGGCTGTCCACCGTGACCGGCTCGTAGTACTCCTTCTCCTCGTGCTCCTCGCGCCGGCCGCCGGCGTCGAAGCCGTCGAGCAGGATCTCCTCCCAGTCGATGCCTTCGACCTTCTCCTCGGGCGGCTTCTGCTCTACCTGCTCCTCGACCTGCTGAGTCTCCTCGTCGTCCTCTTCTTCCGGCTCGATCAGCTCCAGAAAAGGATTGTTCAGCAGCTCCTGCTTGAGGTGCTGCTGGAGGTCGAGCAGCGGCATGTACAGGAGATCCATCGCCTGGTAGAGGCGTGGATTGATCTTCATCTCCTGCTTGAGCTGTGTGCCCTGCGACAGTCCTTGCTTCACGCCACTCCGCCGATTTCAGATTCCGCGAACCGCGCCCGCAGCCGCGCGGTCAACGTGGGTCCAAGGTAAATCTCTGCCACTGTATCATCGAATACCAGGTCACGCACCGTTCCGGAGACCTTGACCTGCCCGTCGAACATGATGTACGCGCGGTCCACGATGTCGAGGGTTTGCTCGACGTTGTGATCGCTGATGAGGACGCCGATGCCGCGGTGCCTCAGCCCGGCGACGATGGTCTGGATGTCGTGCACGGCGATCGGGTCCACGCCGGCGAACGGCTCGTCCAGCATCATGAACTTGGGGGCGGTGACGAGCGCGCGGGTGATCTCCAGCCTCCGCCGCTCCCCGCCCGAGAGCGAGTAGGCCTTGCTCTTTCGCAGCCGCTTGATGCCCAGCTCGTCGAGCAGCGACTCCAGCCGCGCTTTCCGCTGGTCGGGCGTGAGCGGCAGCGTCTCGAGTATCGCGAGGATGTTGTCCTCGACGGAGAGCTTGCGGAAGATGGACGGCTCCTGCGACAGGTAGCCGATCCCCTGCCGCGCCCGCTGGTACATCGGCATGTCGGTGATGTCTTCGCCGTCGAGAATGATGCGGCCCGCGAGCGGCTTGATCAGCCCCACGATCATGTAGAACGTCGTCGTCTTGCCGGCACCATTGGGGCCGAGCAGCCCGACAATCTCGCCCTGCTGCAGCTGGAGCCCGACGTCGTTCACGACCTTCCGGCGGCGATACGTCTTGACCAGGCCCCGGGCCTCGAGGACGCTCGCGCGCGGAATCGCGATCACGCCCGAGTGGTGCAGCTCGAACTCGGTCTGGTCGCAGGCCTCGTAGATCAGCCGCGCCACCTCAGCGCGGACAGGCGCGACCTCGCGCCACAGATTTTCTTCGACCATCACCGCCGCGTCGGGATCCTTCAGGTTCTTTCCCAGCTGCCGGATGACGCCGTCTTCGGTGAGTCGCGGCAGCGCGTGGTCGGCAACGTACGCGTCCACTTCGTCGAGGCTGAGACGGCCGGCCTCCTGCTCGGCGTTCTTCCCTTCCTCCCGCAGCGCGCGCAAGTAGTCGTCGCGGAACGCGAGCGCCACGTCGTGCACGCCCGCGCGTCCGCTCTCGTCCGCTCTCGCGAACAGCGCCTGCAGAGCGAGCGCGACCGATCGCTCGCGCCTGGACATGCGCGCGATCAGATCTTCCACCCGCGGTGGGTAAGTGACTCGCATCAGCCCGGGGTGACCGGTCGAGGTTGCGCGGGGCGCGGGCGTGCCTGGGAAGTCGCGGAGCCCGCGGCGGGCGGAGGGATGGCCGTGAGCGATTCGGCCTCCAGATAGACTCCCGAAGCCTGATCCGTCACGGTCACCGTGCTCACCTCGCCCTCGGCGAAAGCGACCGCGATGACGCGCCCGCGGACGTAGTTCATGGTCGGCCGGTCGCGCACTCCCTCGGCGTTGCCGAACTGGTAAAAGGAGCGCGCGTTCCCCGTCGCGACGAGCTCGCGCGGAACGACCTTGCTGGTGTCTCCGGCCGCCGCCGAATCGAAGCGGGCGACGATCGTGTCGCCGCTGATCCAGTCGCGCTCGCTGGACGTGACCGTCGCCGTGTCCGGAATGCTGTTGGCGAACGCCTCGCCGACCGCGTGCATCTCACGGAGGCGTTGGTTCGGCATCGAGACGTAGATGGAGTCGGCGGTAATGTCGCGATCCGGGCTGGTCGCGCGTGCGCGTCCCGGACCCCACGCGTACGCGGACTGGAGCTGGTCGTTCAGTAAGCGGAGATCGATCGAGTCGGCCAGAAGCTCCAGGTCTCCGCTGACCACGTGCCCGGCCGGCGTGGCGAGCACGCGCTCGAGCTTGCGCTCGCGGGAGTACAAATCGATCACGCCGCCCCGCAGCGTGAATTGCCGCTCGCCCTGGCCGTGTACCACGGGGGTCAGCATTAGCCGCACGAACTCCGCTTCGCTGTCCACGAACGCGGAGTCGCTGTTCGCGCGCACGGCGCCGCGGGTGATCTCCACGCGGCGCGACGCATAGACGAGGCTGTCGCCGACCAGCACGATGCGTTCCGCGAACACGACCGCCGGCTCCGCGGCGCCGCCGCCCCCGGCCGGGTCCACGAGCGTGAGCTGCGGGCGCCCGGTCGCGACCGTACGCGCGATCGGACGGCCCACGACGGCGCGGTAGTAGTCCGCCGCCGGCGCGCGCATGACCGAGCCGCTGCTCATGGTCGCGACGACGTTCCCCTCGGCATTGAGCCGGTCCTCGCCGCGGAAGTACGTCATGCGATCAGCAGTGATGCCGATCTGGGGCTCCGTGTACCGCACGTTGCCGATGAGGAGGAGAACTCCGGTGGCTTCGTTGTACTGCGCGCTGTCGGAGGAGATCCGGTTGTTCTGCCCCGCGCACGACACGACCACTCCGCGGCCAAGAATCATGAGCGACTGCCCCGACGGCTGCTCCACCAGATTGGCGGTAGTCGCCGGAGTGTTCTCGAATATGTAGTCGCAGTTGGGTAATGCCTGCGCTCCGCCGGCGCGTGCAGCCAGGAACATGGCTCCGACGACCGGCCCGAAACGACGCATCAGTGGCTGTCCGGCCGAACACCGCCGGCGGGCGACGGGGGTGCCGCGGGTGCGGCGGTTCCAGGCGCCGCGCCGCCCTGCCCGGACATGAACCCGGTGGCGCCGCTCAGCACCTGCACGTTCTTCAGCCCCGGATCGGAGCGGAAGCCGACGCCCGCGATCCGCCGCCCGGGCTCGGTCATCACGAACTGGCTGTCGCTCGAGAACTGGTTGGCCCCCTGATTGTAGTGCAGCTCCGGCGTCACGATGCGGCGGCCGTCCTCGGTGTTCACCACCACGTTCCCGTATGCGGTCATGTTGCCGAGCCGCGTGCTGTACCGCCCGTGGTTCGACGTGAGCACGGCGTCCTTCATGCCGGTGACCGTGTAGAACGTCGTGTGCACGTCGTCCAGCTCGATGCGGGTGTTGTCGTCGAAGAAATACGCCGTGTCGGCCTGCAGCTCCGCGCGATCCACGCCGTTATCGGTCATCTTGAAGCTCGCCCCGAACATCACCTGGTCGGCCGAATCCGCCATCGCGTTGTGCGGCAGCACCGGCGGCTCGCGCTTGTCGTCGCACGCAACGCTCGCGATCAGCAGCGCCAGAACGGGCAGCCTCATACGACGCCGGCCCGCATCAGGTCGTGCAGGTGCACCACGCCCACGAGGTCCCCGCGCTCGTCCAGCACGGGCATGGACATGATGCCGTCCTTTTCCATCCTGAAAACCACCGCGCTGCCGAGCTCATCCGCCTGGGCCGTCCTGGGCTTGGTGTTCATCACCGTCCCGATGACGATCGGGAAGACGTTCTCCTCGCGCTCCATGAGCCGCGTGAGATCGCCTGCGGTATAAACCCCACGAACCTTCTTTCGGTCATCCGATACGATGGCGATCCCCCGCTGCTCGGCGATCAGGACGATCACCTCCCGCAGCGTGGCTGTCGCCGGCACGACCGGCAGCGGCGAGGTGACCATGACGTCGGAGACGCGGGTCAGCAGCCTTCGCCCGAGCGATCCGCCGGGGTGCAGCCGGGCGAAATCCTCCGCCGCGAACCCCTTCTCCTCCAGGAGAGCGATCGCCAGAGCATCTCCCAGAGCGAGCGCCGCCGTTGTGCTCGTCGTCGGAGCCAGATCGTGCGGGCACGCCTCCTTCTCGACCGTGGCGTCGAGCGCCACGTCGGAGTGCCGGGCCAGCGCGGAGCCCTTCGCGCCGGTGATCGCGATGGTCGGGACCCCGAAGCGCTTGAGGTGGTCCACCAGGGTCACCAGCTCGTCGGACTCTCCGCTCCGCGAGATCAGAATGCCGACATCCGAGCTGCCGACGATTCCGAGGTCGCCGTGCGCGCTCTCCGCGGGATGCAGGAACGTCGCCGGCGTGCCGGTCGAGGTGAGCGTCGCGGCAATCTTGCGTCCGATCAACCCCGACTTGCCCACGCCTGACACGATCACCCGTCCCTGGCAGCCCGCCAGCATGCGCACCGCGCGAGCGAAGCTCTCGTCCAGGCGGCGCTCCGTCGCCGTGACGGCTTCGGCTTCCAGGCGGAGCACGCGCCGGCCGCGGTCGAGGATCTCGTCGTCGGACGAGCGTCCGGTCATGTGGCCGCGGTCGGCGTGGCGCGCGAGCGCTCCTCGACGTATCGCTCGAAGGTGTCGGTCCATTCGCCACGCGCCTTCAACAGGACCTCCACGAACTCGCGAACCGCTCCGTGCCCCCCCGGTCGCTGTAACACGAGATCACACGCCTGCTTGACTTCTTCGACCGCATCGCCGACGGCGACTGGAAGCCCCACCATCCTGAGAATGCCCAGGTCCGGAAGGTCGTCTCCGACGAACGCGGCTTCGTCCGACGTGATGCCACGCCGATCGAGCAGCCGCAGGAACGCGGGGAGCTTGCGCGCCTCGCGGTCCTGGACGCACTCCTCTATTCCCAGCTCGGCGGCCCGCAGGCGCACGCTCTCGGACTCGCGGCCGGTGATGATCGCCGCGCCGATCCCCGCGCTCTGGAGCAAGTGTATGCCGAGCCCGTCCTTGATGTCGTATCGCTTGAACTCGACGCGCGCGCTGCCGGCCACGCCGAGGAATATCCCTCCCTCGGAGAGAACTCCGTCCACGTCGAAGCAGACGAGCTTGATGCGGGCGGCACGATCGCGGGAGAGACTCACGTCACACCCGCGCGCGCGTCCACAGGTCCACCGCCTGGACCACGAGGTGATCCAGCTGCGGGAGCGGGATCATGTTGGGCCCGTCGCTCGGCGCTTCGTCCGGATTGGGATGAGTTTCGAGGAAAAGACCGTCGGCGCCGGCGGATACGGCCGCGCGCGTGAGAATCGGGATGAACTCGCGCGCGCCGCCGCTGCTGCCGCGCGCGCCCTGCCCCGGTCGCTGCACGCTGTGCGTCGCGTCGAACACGACGGGCGCCTTGCAGCCCGCGCGGAGCCGGGCGAAGCTGCGCATGTCAACCACGAGATCGCCGTAGCCGAAGAAGGTGCCGCGCTCCGTGACAGCCACCTCGCCGCTCCCCTTCGCCGAGCGGATCTTGGCGACCGCGCCGATCATTCCCTCCGGCTGCATCCACTGGCCTTTCTTCACGTTCACCGGGCGGCCGGTACGGCCCGCGGCGACGAGCAGATCGGTCTGCCGGCAGAGAAACGCCGGGATCTGGAGGGCATCCGCGACTTCGGCCGCTGGGGCGCACTGCTCGGGCAGGTGCACGTCGGTGAGCACGCGCAGCCCGGTCTCGCGCTTGATGCGCAGCAGCGCAGACAGCCCCTCGTCGAGTCCGGGGCCTCTGGCCGCGTCCAGATTGGAGCGGTTCGCCTTGTCGAAGCTCGCCTTGAAGATGATCCCGCCGGGCACCCGCTCCGCGAGGCGCGCGAGCTTCTCGGCGACGCGCAGGTTGAGGTCGTCGCCCTCGAGGACGCAGGGTCCCGCGATGAGGAATAGGCGATCGGTCGGGAACAACTCGATGCGCGCCGTGACGGGCGCGACGACCGCCATGCTTACCTGGAGCCGGAGCTGACCATCACCGGCGTGTCGCCCCGCGCCTTGGCCGCTCCCTTCTTCGCCGCGCCGTCGGCGCGCGTCTTCTTGCGCGCGAGCGCGGCGCCGATGAAGCTCGCGAACAGCGGATGCGGCCGGGTGGGGCGCGACTTGAGCTCGGGATGGAACTGGCACCCCACAAACCAGGGGTGATCAGGCAGCTCCACGATCTCCACCAGCGATTCGTCGGGCGAGAGGCCGCTCAGCACGAGGCCGTTCTGCACGAAGCCCTCGCGGTACTTGTTCGACACCTCGTACCGGTGCCGGTGGCGCTCGCTGATCAGCGCTTCGCCGTAGATGCCGGCCGCCTTCGAGCCCGGCACGAGCTTGCACGGGTAGGCGCCGAGCCGCATGGTGCCGCCCATGTCGGTCACGTGCTGCTGCGATTCCATGAGCGAGATAACCGGGTCGGGACACTCGGGCGCGAACTCGCTCGAGTCGCTGTCCTTGAGGCCCATCACGTGCCTGGCAAACTCGATGATCGCGGTCTGCATGCCGAGGCAGATTCCGAAGAACGGGATTCCACCTTCACGCGCGTGCTTCACCGCGGCGACCATTCCGCCCACGCCACGCACGCCGAAGCCGCCGGGGACGAGCATTCCATCGTAGTCCGCCAGCACTTCCGCTGTTCGCTCCGCGGAAGTGAACATGTCGCTGGACACCCAGGAGATGTCCACGCCGGCGTTGTTCGCGATCCCGCCGTGGCCCAACGCTTCGGCCACGCTCTTGTAGCTGTCGGCAAGCTGAGTGTACTTGCCGACGACCGCGATCTTCACGCGCTCCTTGGGGTGGCGGATGCGCTGGACCATCTCGCGCCACACCGTGAGGTCGGGCGAGCGCTTGCCGAGGATCCCCAGCCGGAGCATCACGCGCTCGTCCAGGCCCTGCTCGTGGAAGCGGAGCGGGATCTCGTAGATGGAGGGAACGTCGCGCGACTCGATGACAGCTCCCTCGTCCACGTTGCAGAAGAGCGCGATCTTCCGCTTCACTTCCTCGGACAGCGCCCGGTCGGTGCGGCAGATGAGAACGTCCGGCTGGATTCCGATCTGCATCAGCTCGCGCACCGAGTGCTGCGTCGGCTTGGTCTTCACCTCGCCGGCGGCCCCGATGAACGGAACGAGCGTGAGGTGGATGAACACGGTGTTCTCGCGGCCGATTTCCTGGCGAAACTGGCGGATCGCCTCGAGGAACGGCAGCGACTCGATGTCTCCGACGGTACCGCCGATCTCGACGATGACCACGTCGTTGTCCACCGCCACCTTCTTCATCGCCGACTTGATCTCGTCGGTGATGTGCGGGATTACCTGCACCGTGGAGCCGAGATATTCGCCGCGCCGCTCCTTGGTGATCACGTTCAGGTAGATGCGGCCGGTGGTGACGTTGTTGGCCTGGGAGACCGGCCGGTCGATGAACCGCTCGTAGTGGCCCAGGTCGAGGTCCGTCTCCGCGCCGTCGTCGGTCACGTACACCTCGCCGTGCTGAAACGGCGACATCGTGCCGGGATCCACGTTGAGGTAGGGATCGAACTTCATGATCGTGACCTTGAGCCCGCGCTCGACCAGCAGCCTGCCGAGCGAGGCCGCGGCGATCCCCTTCCCGAGCGATGAGACTACCCCGCCGGTCACGAACACATATCTCGTCTGCTGCTGTCGCGGAGCGGCCATGGTCATCTCGCTGAGATCTCTGCCCAGCGCGCGTTCGCGTCCGCCAGGTCTTCTTCCGTGTCTATTCCCGCGTAGGCGGGCCCGTCGGTAATCGCCACACCGAAAGTTATCCCCGCAGCGAGTGGACGAAGCTGTTCCAGCCGCTCGATCTTCTCCAGCGGATGCGCGGGCAGCGCTACCCACCGATCCAGCGCGGTCCTGGTGTACACGTACACCCCCAGATGCTGGAGTATGTTGGCGTCGCGCGCTTCCCTGTCGCCGTGATCGCGCAGGTACGGGATACCGGCACGGGAGAAGTACAGCGCCCGCCCGTCGTCGCCGACGACGACCTTCACGATCCCGGGATCGTCGAGCACCCAGGGCTCGGCGCGCGCCGCGGCCGTGCCGACGTCGAACGAGCGGGACGCGACCATCTCTTTCGCGGCGGCCACCGCGTTCCCGCTCATGAAGGGCTCGTCACCCTGCACGTTCACGAATACGTCGAAGTCGGAGAACTCCGGCATCCTCGCGACCTCGGCGACCCTGTCGGTGCCCGAATCGAGCGTTTTGGACGTCATCACCGTCTCGGCTCCCGCCTCGGCGGCTGCGCGGCGAACCGATTCGTCGTCGGTCGCCACCACGCACGCGTCGCCGAGATTCATCGAGTTTACGCGCTCCCAGACGCGGACGACGAGGGGTCGGCCGGCAAGGTCTCGGAGGGGCTTTTGATGGAGGCGCTTGGCGCCAAGGCGGGCGGGGATTACTACCAGCGTTCTCATGCGTGAGCGGGCCCGAAGGCTGATCTAGTCACGCTCCGCAATATATCCTGGCGGGCTTGGTTCCGATATGAAGGACTCGATAAAAACAGGTTCGGGTAAAGGGTCTTAGGTCGTAGGCTTCCGGTTCCCTACCGGTGACCGGTCACCGGATGCCGGTCGGGGGTGAAGGCGGAGTGAACCGTCTACCGGCAACCAGTCAGTTAACCGGACACCGAGAGCCATTAACCTGTTACCCGAACCTGTTGTTCAGCTCGTAGAGGTTGGGGCTATTGCCCCATGGACACACTGAAGCTGATCTTCGAATCTCCACTCGCCGGATCCACCAGGTACTCCACGCCAGCCAGCGGGAACCCGACCCGCACGCCCACGTTCTGGACGAAATCGGGCAGCTCGCTGATTCCCGCGCTGCCTGTGATGAACCTGAGCCGCAGCTCCGGCGATCCCACGAACGGAAAGGAGAACCGCTGCACCGGGATGACGTAGGCCGCGTCGAAGAAGAAGAGCTGGTCGCCTCCCATCTCGAGGAGGGCGAGCGTGGGGATCGTGCCCGATCCGCCGATGTACGCGTACCGCTGCGGCGGCGGCGTATCGCCGCTGGTGAGGATCGCGTGCGACTTGAGCTCCAGGCGCTGCACGCCGAACGTCTGGAAGGCGGCGCGCCCATGCAGAGTCGTCTGCATGAAGCGGAAGTCGTCCACGACGGACGAGGGCATGGCATCGAGGACCTGCTCGACGCGCGCGGTGAGGCTGGAAGTGAAATCCCCCGAGCTCCATCCACCCTCGAAGCCCGCGAGGACGGACGCAATGTGCCCCGGCACGACCGCGGGATTCGGTCGGTAGATCCTTTCGTCGTCCCGGCCGAAGAAGCTGAAAGCTCTGTTGTCGGGGCCGAGCGAGGTGCCCGTGGACCAGGCGTTCTCGAACAGCCCGCCCACAAACGGGCTGAAAGTGAAGCCGCCGAAAGCCAGATCGTAGTTTCCCTTCGCTTCGATCCGGTCCGCGCGGAAATAGTTTCGCGTGTCGGTGCCGAAGGCGACCGTGGTGAGCGAGTTGAGCAAGTCGCCGCGGATCCAGCGGTCGTTGGTGAGCGTGCTGCGACGCGCGTCTATCTCGACGTCGAGCTTGCCGAAATCGGCCTCGATGTCTATCCCTGGATCGAAGTTCCCCAGGTGCGAGCGGTACGTGACGGTGGGGTTGAGGATGAACCGTCCGTCACCCAGCGCGACGATCGGACCCCACGGAAGCACGATGCCATCCACGCGGTTGTAGCTCGGGATTCGCACGCCGACCTTGAGCGGCCAGGTGAGAAGCTCCTGCCCGGAATCCACTCTGAGCGAACGGTAGGAAAGCCGGAATGAACCCGCGCCGGCGTCCGACTCCAGATCGAACGTCGCGTCGCGAAAGCTCAGCCGTCCGTCGCGAACAACGGCGAGCGTGGAGTTGTACGCGCCGCCGCCTATCGCGATCGCCCGTCCCTGGATGTTGCCGCCGGGGTGCATGAACAGGTCGCCGCCGACGACGATGACGTCGCCGTGCACGGTGCTCGCGACGGTCACGCGGGGCGCGAGCACTATGATGGTCCGATCGATCACGCTGTCGCGCGGGAGAGTCACCGGCTCCTGCGAATACAACACGGTATGGGGGGTGGCGAGCGCCGCGGCGAGGATGCGCCCCGGCTCGCCCGGCCCCTGGTCCACGAGCACGATCTGGCCGGAGGCGGACGCTGTCGCGAGCAGAAACGCAACGACGGACGCGAGTGCTCTCATGCCGCGATCCTCAGAAAGTTGGCGAGCAGCGCCTTTCCATCAGGCGTCATTACCGACTCCGGATGAAACTGCACTCCCCAGATTGGAAACTCTTTGTGCCTGATCGCGTGAATCTCCGACGGGTTGTCGAGCGCCGTCGCGAGAACTTCCAGCTCATCCGGCAAGCTACCCGGCTCGACCACGAGCGAGTGATAGCGCATCACTTCCATCGGGTTGGGCAGCCTCTCGAACAGCCCCGACCCGGTGTGGGTGATCCGGGAGGTTTTGCCGTGCATCACGGCACGGGCGCGAACCACTTCCCCGCCGAACGCTTCGCCGATGGCCTGGTGGCCGAGACACACGCCCAGCGTGGGGATCTCGGGCCCCCAGCGTCGGATCGCTGCGATGGTGACGCCCGCGTCGGCGGGGACGCCGGGGCCCGGCGAGATGACGATGCCGCGCGGCTGCAGCTCGCCGATCTCGTCGACCGTGATCTCGTCGTTCCGTCGCACGACCAGCTCTTCCCCAAGCTCGCCGAGGTACTGAACGAGGTTGTAGGTGAAGGAGTCGTAGTTGTCGATTACGAGGAGCATTGTCAGGTATCAGGTATCAGGTATCAGGTATCAGGTATCAGGAACGACAAAGTGAGTGTCTGGTAACGGGAAGGTTGCGGCGAACGACTCCCATCGGGGATACGTAATCTGACGTAGCCGCGTAAGCAGCGTCGCATCTGATATCTGATACCTGATACCTGATACCTGATACCTGATACCTGATACCTGATACCTGATACCTGATACCTGATACCTGATACCTGATCACTTTCTGGGATGGAACTCCCGATGCACAGTGCGAAGATACTCCCTGTCCACGTGCGTATAAATCTGCGTCGTGGATATGTCCGCGTGCCCGAGCATCTCCTGCACCGCTCGCAGGTCAGCGCCTCCCTCCAGCAGGTGGGTGGCAAACGAGTGCCGGAGGGTGTGCGGCGTCACGCGCTTCTTCACCCCTGCCTGGTCCACGTACTTTCGCAGGATCTTCCACGCGCCCATCCGTGACAGCGGGCGGCCGCGGGAGTTGACGAACAGCGCGCCCTTCCCTTCGCCGCGCTCCAGCTTCGGCCGCAGCTCTCGCAAGTAGATCGCAAGCGCGCCGATCGCTTTGCGACCGATCGGCACGAGGCGCTCCTTGCTTCCCTTGCCGAACACGCGCACCAGTCCGTCCTCGAACAGAACGTCCTTCACGCCGATCGAGATCCATTCCGAAACCCGCAGTCCCGCGCTGTATGCGAGCTCGAGCATCGCCCTGTCGCGAAAAGCCAGCGGCTCGTCGAACGAAGGCGCGCCGAGAATCTTGTCCACGTCGGCGACCGTGAGAACTTCCGGCAAAGCGCGCCAGCGCTTCGGCGTCTCCAGCCGGTCGCTCGGATCGCGCTGCACGTGCCCTTCGCCCACGAGAAACTTGAAGTAGGTGCGGAGGGCCGACACGTTCCGGCGAATGGACGCGGGCGAGAGTCCCATGTCCTTGAGATGGTACATGTACTCGCGCAGCAGCCTGGGGCTGACATGCGCCGGGCTGGACGATCCCTTGAGCTTGCCGTAGGTAGCGAAGCGCGCGAGGTCGAGCGCGTACGCCTCCTGCGTCCGCAGGGACAGCCCCTGCTCGACCGAGAGGAAATCCTGGAACGGCTCCAGCAGAAACTCGCGCGCCGTCGCGTCCGCCAGCCGCGCCGCGTCGGACTTCGGCGGCCTTACTTTCGGCGTTTGTGCCACCAGATCGCGCCGCCGGCGGCGACCATCACCACCGCGAGGATGGTGATCGCCCTGCTGTAGTTGGCGATCGTGCTCTGAAGTGTCTCCCAATCGGATCCCGCGCGGAAGGCGATGATCGTGAGGAAGGCATACCATATCCCGGACGCCAGCGCCATGATGGTGATGACGGGCACGAACGGAAGCTTTGCGGCACCCGCGAATATGGGGACGACGGCGCGCACCGCGGGCAGGAACCGGCTCACGAACAGCGACGGAATCCCGTACCGCCGGTAGGACCGCTCGAGCCGCACCTCCGCCTCCGGGCCGATCCACTTGGCGTAGCTGCGTGTCAGAACGGTGCGGCCGTACCGCCGGCCCGCCCAGTACATGCCGGCCGCGCCCGCGACGTTCGACAGCCACGTGACGAGGAACGTCACCCACGGATTCCCCTGCCCGCGCGCGGCGAGGAAGCTGCCGAACGCGACGACCGCGTCCGTCGGGAGCGGCGGGAAGATGTTCTCGACGGCCGCGAGCAGGCCGAGGGTGGGATACAGAACGGCGAGCGGCACGCCGCTCAGCCGCTCTATGAAGTTTTCGAGCAAGGGCTCCTAGGCGACGGGTACGAGCGAAGCTACGGCGATGCACGCAAGACCTTCGCCGCGGCCTATCCACCCCATCCCCTCGTTCGTCTTGCCCTTCACGCTCACGTCATCGGGCGAGATCCCCATGGCGGCGCCCAGGTTGGCGCGCATCGCGTCCCGGTACGGCGCGATCACCGGCGTCTCCCCGATGACCACGACGTCCGCCTGGTGCACGATGAAGCCCAGCTCACGGACCCTGTTCACGGCCTCCCGCAGCATCTCGATCGAGTCCCGTCCGGCGTTCTCGTCGGCCGTGTTCGGAAACATCTCCCCGACGTCGCCCGCGGCCGCGCCCCCCAGTATCGCGTCTATCAGGGCGTGCGCCACCGCGTCCGCATCGGAATGGCCGATCAGCGAGACCGACGACGGTATCCTCACCCCGCCAAGGACCAGGAACTTGCCGGGGACGAACCGGTGAGAGTCGTAGCCGATTCCGGTGCGCGCGAAGGCGGGATGGTACTGCTCGAGCCCGCGATTCCCGCGCGCGGGCTCCTTCCCCGCGTCAGGCGGCATGCGCCGCTTCCTCGATCACCGAATAGTCCTGCCGGCGTCGCCGGGGCGTGAACCCGGCGTCGAGAATGAGCCGCTCCATTTCCTGCGTGGTCGT
>CALMKE010000068.1 GCA_937867645.1 uncultured Gemmatimonadota bacterium
AGGCCGGCCATGATCGCGATCACCGTCATCATCTTCGGTCGCACGCGCTCCACGGCGCCTTCGTGAATGGCCTGGTACAGCTCCCGCACTCCGGCGTCCGGGCGCGCCGCTTTCATCGCCTTCCAGGCGTGGTCGAGGTAGATCAGCATGATCACCCCCGTTTCCGCGGCGACCCCCGCGAGAGCTATGAAACCGATCGCGACGGCGACCGACCAGTTGTAGCCGAGCAGCCACACGAACCACATCCCGCCGATCAGCGCGAAGGGAAGCGACAGCATCACGATCGCCGTCTCGCCGACGCTGCGGAAGTTGAAATAGAGCAGCAGGAAGATGATCGCCAGCGTCGCCGGTATCACGAACTTCATCTTCTCCTTGGCCCGCTGCATGTACTCGTACTGGCCGCTCCACTGCATCGAGTAACCTGTCGGCAGAGCCACCATTCGTTCCACCGCGACGCGTGCCTCTGCCACGTATCCGCCGATGTCCCGGCCGGCGACGTCCACATAGACCCACGCCGTCGGCTGAGCGTCCTCCGTCCGGACGACCATCGGCCCCGCGACCGGCCGGATGGTCGCAACCTGCCCCAACGGCACCTGCCGCACGCCGCCGCCGGCGGCCGCACCGTCTCCTCCCGGAGGCATCGCGCCGGACATCGGCGGAGGAGCGGCAACGGACGCGCCATTTCCTCGCGCATGCACGATCGGGATCAATACCGACGCGAGCCGCTCCGGCGTGTCGCGCAGCTCCTGGGGATATCTGACGCGCACTCCGTACCGCTCCCGTCCCTCGACGGTCTGCGTGATGGTCATGCCGCCAATCGCGGTCGCGATCACCGCCTGCACGTCGCCCACGTTCAGCCCGTGCCGCGCGGCTTCGGCGCGATCTATATCAATGTCGAGATAGTATCCCGAACCGGCGCGCTCGGCGAACGCGCTCCGGGTCCCGGGGACGGAGCGGACGGCGTTCTCGACCAACCTCGCGATCCGTTCGAGCTCCGCGAGATCAGGCCCGAAAATCTTGATGCCGACGGGAGTGCGAATTCCCGTCGCCAGCATGTCGATGCGCCCCTTGATCGGCATCGTCCACGCATTCGTGACCCCGGGCAGCCTCACCGCCGTGTCCATCGCCGCGATCAGCCCGTCATACGTCATTCCATTGCGCCACTCGCCTTGCGGCTTGAGCGTGATAGTCGTCTCGAACATGTCGAGCCCTGCGGGGTCGGTCGCGGTCGTTGCGCGCCCGGCTTTCCCCCATACGCGCTCCACCTCGGGGAACGATTTCAGCACGCTGTCCTGGAACCGGAGGATTTCCCGCGCGCGCGCCACGCTCACGCCCGGGAGCGTCGTCGGCATGAACAGCACGGACCCTTCCATGAGCGGCGGCATGAACTCGCTGCCCATCCGCTTCCATGGGATCCACGTGAGAATCAGAATCGCCACTGATGCCACTATTACCGGGCCGCGATTTCGCAGGACGAACCGGATCACCGGCCGGTAGGCGCGGATCATCGCGCGGTTCACCGGATTTCGCGTTTCCCGGTAAATGCGCCCGCGAATGAACAGCCCCATCGCGACCGGCACTACGGTGACGGACAGCAGGCTGGCCGCCGCCATCGCGAATGTCTTGGTGAACGCCAGCGGCTTGAACAGCCGGCCTTCCTGCCCTTCGAGCGCGAAGACCGGCAGAAACGACACGGTGATGATGAGCAGCGAGAAGAAAAGCGATGGTCCCACTTCCTTCGAGGCGGCGAGCACGATCCGCCACCGTTCGGAGGTTGTCAGCACGCTGGTATCCATGGAGGCGGACTCGCTGTCTCCGCCCTTTGCCGCGATCGCGCGCTCGAGGTGCTTGTGCATGTTCTCGATCATGACGATGGCGGCGTCGATCATCGCTCCGATGGCGATCGCGATGCCGCCGAGCGACATGATGTCGGCGCCGACTCCCGCGAACCGCATCGCGATGAACGCGATCAGGATCCCGAGCGGAAGCGTGAGGATCGCCACCAGCGCGGAGCTGGCGTGCAGCAGAAAGATGATGCATACGAGCGCGACGATGACGGTTTCCTCTATGAGCTTCTCCTTCAGCGTCGCGATGGAGCGGTTGATGAGCTCGCTGCGGTCGTACACCGGGCGCACCACTACGCCGGGCGGCAGTCCCTTTTCGACTTCTGCCAGTTTGGTTTTGACGTTGTTGATGGTCGTCAGCGCGTTCTCGCCAACCCGCATCACCACGATCCCCCCGACCGCGTCACCGCGACCGTCGAGGTCGGCTATTCCGCGGCGGACCGCCGGGCCGACCGACACGCGCCCGAGCTCCGCGACGCGGATGGGCGTACCCGACTGCGTCGCGCCGACCACCACGTTCTCTATGTCGGAGAGGGAGCGCAGGTAGCCGAGCCCGCGCACCATGTACTCGCGCTCCGACAGCTCCATGACCATTGCGCCTATGTCGGAGTTGGCGTTCTGGATGGCGGCCATCACCTGTGTCACGGGGACGCCGTACGCCAGCAAGCGCACCGGGTCGAGATCTACCTGGTACTGCTTCTCGAACCCGCCGATGCTCGCGACTTCCGAGACGCCCGCAACGGCGGTGAGCGCGTACCGCATGTACCAGTCCTGCAGCGACCTGAGCTGCGCCAGGTCGAGCCGGCCGGTCGTGTCTTCCAGCGCGTACTGGTACACCCAGCCCAGTCCGGTCGCGTCCGGGCCGAGCGAGGGCGTGACGTTCCGCGGGAGCTTTCCGCTTATGCCATTCAGATATTCGAGCACGCGGCTCCGCGCCCAGTACAGGTCGGTACCGTCCTCGAAAATGACGTACACGAAGGACACGCCGAAGAACGAATAGCCGCGCACTACGCTCGCGCCCGGGACCTTGAGCATTTCGGCCGCGATCGGATACGTGACCTGGTCCTCCACGATGCGCGGAGCCTGCTCGCCGTACTCCGCCTGCACGATCACCTGAACGTCGGACAGGTCCGGGAGCGCCTCCAGCGGCGTATTCCGCAGGGCTAAGACCCCGCCGATCACGGACGCGACGGTGAACAGGAGCACCAGGAGCTTGTTGCGCACGGACCACTCGATGACTCGCGCAAGCATCGCTCTACTCCTTCCGCTGGCCGGCGGCCGGCTTTGGCACCGGCGGCACGGTCACTTCCATGCCCGGCATGTCGCCCATTCCGCCGAGCGCCGAGCCGAGGTTCGATTCCGCGTCGATGAGAAACGTCGCTGAGGCGACGACCGTTTCGCCCGCGCGAACGCCCGAGATGATCTCCGCGCGGTCATCGCTCATCGCGCCGAGCGTGACCTCGCGTGGCTCGAGCTGCCCGTCCGCCCGGCGCACGAACACCAGCGTACGGCGCCCTGTTACCAGCACTGCGGAGCGCGGCACCGTAAGGGCCGCCGGCCGCGCCGAGGCGGAAAAGCGGAACGTGGCGTACATCCCAGGCTTGAGGCGAACGCCGGGATTTGCCAGGACCACGCGAACGCGCACCGCCCGCGTTTCCGGATTGAGCGTGGGATATACATATGAGATTCGTCCCTGCCTGCGCTCTCCCGGATACGCGTCGAGCTCGACCTGCAC
>CALMKE010000069.1 GCA_937867645.1 uncultured Gemmatimonadota bacterium
TCGATCCACACGCTCCCCTTCCCGCCCGACCCCGCCGTGATCGCGAACTCGATCGCGAACACCCGCCGCAGCTCGCGGTCCGTAGTCGGCCCCCACGCGAAGGAGATGTGCCGCTTCTTGCGCCTCACGACGCTCCACTCGCGCGGGAAAACGAATTCAGGCGTGTTGGACCACCACACGTTTTCGCCGGTCGAGTCCGCCAGCTTGAACTCGAGCGTGTTTACCGGCGCATCGCCGCGAATCGAGAAGGAGAACTCGTAGTTCTCCGGCACCACGATATTCACGACGCGCCGGACGACGGCATAGCCGCCGTGCCCGTGAAAATCGAAGTCCAGCCGCATCCCGCGCCCGGTCCGTCCGCTGTCGGAATGAATCGTGATCTCCACGCCGTCGGCGGGCTGCGCCGTCCACTGGCTCACCGACTCGAATGAGTCGATCACGACCGGAGCCGGCTGCTGCGCGGCAACGGCCGATGCCAGCCCGCACGACAGCAGCGCGATGACGAGGCGCGCGCTCACCCCTTTACGCTCCCGGCCATGATCCCCTGGATGTAGTACCGCTGGAGGAAGAGGAACACCGCGAGCACCGGCAGCACCGTGAGCACCGAGCCGGCCATCATCAGCTCGGTGTCCTGCACGTGCTCCCCGGACAGATTCGCCAGCGCGACCGGCAACGTGTACTTCGACGAGTCGCTCAACACGATCAGCGGCCACATGAAGTCGTTCCACGTCGCGAGGAACGTCCAGATCGCGAGGGTCGCCAAAATCGGAAGAATCCCCGGCACCACGACCTTCCAGTAGATCGCCAGCTCGGAAGCGCCGTCGATGCGGGCGGCGTCGAGCATGTCGTCCGGAATGGATAAGGCGTACTGCCGGATCAGGAATATCCCGAAGATGCTGGCCATCCCCGGGATGATCACGCCCCAGTACGTGTTGACCAGCCCTAACTGCTTCATCAGCAGGAACAGCGGCAGCATCGCCACCTGCACCGGCAGCACCAGCCCGAGCGAGAGGAGCCGGAACGTCCGGTCGCGCCCCCGGAACCGCAGCTTGGCGAAGGCGTAGCCGGCAAGCGAGTTGATCACCAGCGACGTCGTCGTCACGACGATCGCGAGGAACGCACTGTTGAAGAGGTACCGGCCGAGGTCGAGCCGCGTGAACAGCTGCCGGTAGTGCTCGAACGTGATCTCGCTCGGGAAGAAGCGCGGCGGGTATGACGTCGCCTCGCCGGTCGGCATCACGGACGCCGACAGCATCCACGCCATCGGTAGCAGCGCGACGACCGCGCCCAGCACCAGCACGACATGCAGGACGACGGAGCTGACCATGTCGCGCCGTACGCCCGTCACGCGCGCTCCTTCTGCAGCCGGAACTGCAGGAGTGTCGCGAGGAGGATCACCAGGAAGAGAACGAACGCTATCGCCGCCGCGTATCCCATCCGCCACCAGCGGAACCCTTCCTCGTACATGAGCAACACCACGCTCGTCGTCGCGCGCAGCGGCCCGCCCATCGTCATCACGTACGGCTCGGCAAACAGTTGGAAGTAGCCGATCATGGTGACCACGCCGACGAACAGCATCGTGGGGCCCAGCAGCGGCAGCGTCACGTTGAAGAAGCGGCGAACCGGGCCGGCGCCGTCTATCTCCGCCGCGTCGTACAGCTCCGACGGGATGGACTGCAGACCGGCAATGAAGATCAGCATGTTGTAGCCGAAGTTCTTCCACACGGCCAGCAGGATGATCGCGGGCATCGCCCAGCGCGGATCGCCGAGCCAGTCGATCGGTCCGACGCCGAAGAAGCCCAGCCCGTAGTTGAGCAACCCGTACTTCGTGTGGTACAGGTAGCGCCACACGATCGAGACCGCGACCAGCGTGGTCACGAACGGAATGAAATAGATGGTGCGGAACACGGTCTTGAATCGCGTCAGCTTCGCGTTGAGCAGCAGCGCCGAGCCGAGTGACAGCGCGATGGTCAGCGGACCTCCGACGAGCGCGAAGTAGAGCGTGTTGCGCAGCGCCTGCCAGAACTCCGGCGTCTCCAGCAGCCGGCCGTAATTCTTCAAACCCACGAACCGGGTCGTAGGCGGGTCGGCGATGGAGTAGATGTCGAAGTCCGTCAGGCTCAGCAGCAGCGACGCGAGCACCGGCAGGAAAAAGAAGATGAAGATCAGCGTCAGTGCCGGCGCCAGGAACAGCCACGCCGCCTTGCCCGTGCCGGGAGGCAGCTGCGACGCGCGCCGCACCGGAATCGCGGGAGCCGTCACTTGCGCTTGCCCGCCTGCGCCAGCAGATAGCGGCGCTTCTCCAGCATCGCGTTCACGTCACGGTCCAGCGCCGCCAGCGTCTGATCCACCGTCGCCGCGCCGCGGATGGTCCGCTCCCCGTGCTCGTATATCGCCGTCGCGATCTCCTCCCACTCCGGCACCTGCGGCAGCGGCACCACCCGCTCGAGCTGATCGCGGAATGCGCGCGCGTGCGTGTTGTTCGTCAGCAGCGTGTCCTGCCACGACGCCTTCCTCGGCGGCAGATCGCCGGTGAGCTTGTAAAACTCGAGCTGCGTCTCGGGGCGCGACAGATACTCGATCAGCAGCCACGCCTCCCGCTTGTGCCGCGAGCCGGCGAATATCGAGAGGCTGGCGCCCGCCGCCATGCCGGCGCCCGGCCCGTCCTTGCCCGGCATCGGCGCGGTCGTCCACTTCCCCTGCACGCTGTCGGCGAGACGACTGCGGAACTCGCCGATGTACCACGGGCCCGAGATGTACATCGCGATGTTGCCGCGCTCGAACTCCTGGAAGAGGTTCGCGACCTGCGAGCTGCTTACCGCCGGCGCGAGACCCTCGCGGAAGAAGCTCAGATAGAAGTCGAACGCCTCGCGGAAGCGCGGCTCCTGGAACGCGCCGAACCTCCCGCCGTCCTTGAGAATGGGCGAGCCGGTCTCGAGCGCGAAGCCGACGAGCTGCGGCCACTCGTTCGTCGGCATGAGCATCGGATATTGGTTCGGCCTCATCTGCGACTTCATCTTCCGCATCGCCGTCATCCATTCGGCCCACGTGTCCGGCAGCCGGCTGTAACCCGCCTTCGCGAGGATGTCGGAGCGGTAGTACACGAGTCGCGTGTCCACGTACCACGGGATTCCGAACGTGCGCCCGTCCACTACGTTCGTGCGCCAGATGCCGGCGAAGAAATCGTCAGGATCGATCACCGACGAGCCGGCAATCCGCTCGTCGAGCGGCGCGAGCGCGTTGAGCGCCTCGAACTCCGGCAGCCAGGTGTTGCCCAGCATCGCGATGTCGGGTGTCGCTTCGCCCACGTATGCGGTCAGCAACTTCTCGTGCGCGGCGGTCCATGGGATCTGCTGTACTTCCACCCGGATCCCCGGATGCTCCCGCTCGAACGCGGGTATCAGCTCGGACACCACCTCGCCCTCGCGCCCCATCGCCCACAGGCGGAGCGTGACCGTGTCGCTGGTCGCCCCGTTGGAGCAGGCGGCGGCGAGGACCACGCCCGCCACCCGCAGCGCCCTCACCGCGTGCCGGCCCATTTCGGAGCGCGTCGTACGCCCGCCCGCGGTCTTGCGCGCCGGTCGGCGACCGGCGCCAGCCACCCGCCCGTAAACCCGGCCTTCCTGAGTCCGGCGATGATGTACGGATTTCTCCGCATCGTTCGCCAGATCAGATCCGAGCGATAATTCTCGATCATGATGACGATCGGGCCCTGGTCAATGCCGAGATAGTCTCCGGCGAACCAACCCACGCCCGGCACCACGCGCCCGTGCTGCAGCGGGATGCTCACGTCCAGCGTCGGGTTGAACGAATCGAGGAAGCCGTAATTGGTGAACAGGTTGTCGCCGTATCGCTCGCGCATGGCCACCAGCGCGGGGATCGTGACCTCGGGCGCGAACGGCACCGATCCGCCGGCGGCGGTGGGCCCGATCGTTCCGTCATCCATGACCTCGCCGGCAGCAGCGCCGCGCGCGCGGTAGGTGAAGAACGAGCGCCGTCTTCCATCGAGCGCGATCGTCGTGTCCTTCGGCCCGTCCACCGCGGTCAGGCCCCAGATCGTCGCGCCGTAATCCTTCCATTGATTCGGATTCGCGATGGCGTACGACCGCTGCGCCAGCGTCGCGCGGCGGGAGTTCTCGAAATAGTCGATCCCCTTCCCGCGCATGTATTCGTCCTGGATCCCGCGGAAGTCGATCCAGATGTGCGAGTACTGGTGACCGAACAGCGGCGGAAAGTTGACGTGCTCGTATCCCTGGAACGAAGCCCACCTGTAGTTCGCCGTCCAGCCGCGCCACGCCGCGGGATCTATGGGGTAGGTCGGCGACGCGAAGGCGAGCACGTACACGATCATCGCCTCGTTGTAGCCCTCCCAGTGGTAGTTGATGAAGCCGCGCTCGGGCCGCCATCCCATGCTGACCACCGGCGGCTTGGTGACCGCCCACGTCCATTCCACGCGCCGGTACATCGAGTCGGCGTACGCGCGGATCGCGACTTCGCTCGCCGCGGGCCCATCGAAGTACGACTGACAGAACAGCGCGCCCGCCAGCAGCAGCGCGGTGTCTATCGTGGACAGCTCGACGTCCCGGAACCGGAGCCCGGTGTCCATGTCGAGGAAGTGGTAGAAGAATCCGCGATAGCCGGTGACGCCCGCGCTGTCCGGGCCCTGCGGCGCCTGGTACAGATACCGGAGCGTGTTGAGCGTGCGGTCGGCTGCCTGCCCGCGGGTCACGTACCCGCGCTCGACTCCCACGGGATATGCAGTGAGCGCAAATCCGATTGCGGCGACGCTGGAAAAGCTTTTGGTCGGCCAGCGATCGGGAGTCAGCCCCGTACGCGCATCCGTCCGCTCCCAGAACCAGTTGAAGGTCCGCCGCTGGAGCGTGTCGAGAAAGGCCGTCTGGCGCGGCGTGATCGCCG
>CALMKE010000070.1 GCA_937867645.1 uncultured Gemmatimonadota bacterium
ACCGCGGCGAGGCTGCCGAAGATGTAGAAGTCGTACCACTCGATCATCGTGCCGGCCGAGGACGCCGCGATCACGTGCCGCAGCGACTTCCTGTCGAGCGTGTAGGGCTCCCCCGCGCGCGCCAGCGCCGGCTCAGTCATGCGGAATCCCGGGTTGGTCGAGCGGATGGTCCCCCGACCACTTGTCGAGGATCGTAACGGCCGCCATGTGCCCGGTGACATTGGCGGCGGTCCGGAACATGTCCGGAATCGCGTCGAGCGCGAGCAGCACGCCGATCCCCGCGACGGGTATGCCAACGGTGGCCAGCACGGGAGCCATGATGAGAATCGTCCCTCCGGGAATTGCTGGCACGCCGAACGTGAGCAGCGCCGAGGTCACCGCGATCGTGGCGAGATCGGTCATGCCTATCTCGACGCCGTACAGCCGCGCGACGAACACGGCGCCCACGGGGATCGCCACCGCGCTGCCTGGGCGGAAGATGGAAGCGGAGATGGGCAGGAAAAAGCCCGGCAGGTCGCGGTGCACCGACAGCCTGGCTCGCGCTCCCTCCAGCATCGCGGGCAGCGCCGCGAGCGACGAGCGCGAGCTGAATGCAACCGCCTGTCCGGCCGCGGACGCGCCGGCGAAATCACGCACGCTCGTCGCCGACGCGACGCCCACGAGCGGATAGAAAGCTGCTATCACGAGCACGCACAGAACGACGACGACCGCCACGAAGACTCCGAGCGCGCCGACGGCGCTCGCGCCGAGTCGCGCGGCAAGGACCACCGACAACGCGAACACGCCGAGCGGCGCGAAGTACAGCACCGCCTGAACGATTCGCAACATGGCCTCCGAAACGGCTTCGGCAAGATCGCGAATCACGTCGCGCCGCGGCTCGAGCAGCTTGGCGGCGGCGAGCCCGAACGCGATCGTGAAGATCAGCAGCGGCAGCATCGCCCCGTCGGCCGCGGCCTTCACCGGATTCACCGGGATGAGGCTCACCAGCCATTCGCGGAAGCCGGGCGCGGCCGCGCCCGTGTCCGCCGTCGCCAGGCCGCTGGCGGCCGCGCGCGCGGCGTCGAGCGAGAGCCACCCGAACGCGGAGTGCGCCGCCACGACCGACACGCTCGAGATCAACAGCGCCAGCACGCCAAGCAGCGCCGCCGCGCGCCAGCCGAGCCGGGCGAACAGCGCGCGCGAGCCGGGCGCGAGCAGCGCGGCGAGCACCGTGGAGACGACCAGCGGAATGACCGTCATGCGGATGGCGTTAACCCAGAGCGTGCCGACAGGGTCGGCAAGCAGGATCGCGGAGTCCGCCACGCCGGGGTCGAATGCGCGCAGCGCGGCGCCCGTCGCGAGACCCGCAAGCAGCGCGAGAATCAGCCAGAGCGAGGATCTCACTGGAGCTTGATCGCCTGACCCGTGATGTTGCGGCTCTCCGGCGAGCAGAGGAACAGCACCGCCTCCGCGACGGCTTCGCGCTCGACGTATGCGGCATCTCCGCCCATGGCCGCCACGTTCTCCGCCGTGCGGATCTGTGTAGGGGCGAGGGCGTTCGCGCGCACGACGCCGAGCTCCTCGGCGGCGACCGAGCGCATGAGGGCGAGCACTCCTGCCTTCGCGGCTGCGTAGCCGCTGATGTTCCTGGACGCGCCGTCCGGAAGGACCGACGCCGAAGCGAAGTAGACGATCGCGCCCTTCCCCGCGCGCACCAGCGGGAGGAAAGCGCGCGTGGCCAGGTACGCGGTCGTGAGATTGATCGCGATCTGCTTGTGCAGGACCGCGGGGTCGCTGTCCGCGACGGGGCCGCTCATACCGAAGCCACCCGCGAGATTGACCAGAGCCGCGACCGAGCCGCCGCTGTCGGCCTCGATCCGCTCAGCGGTGGCGGAGACCTCGTCCGCGTTGGTCAGATCGCACACGTACGGGGATGCCTTGCCGCCGGAGCGCGCGAGATCGTCCGCACGCGCGTTGACCTGATCGTCGCGGTCGATGAGCGCGAGCCGCGCGCCGGCATCGGCAAAGGCCCTGGCGACGACTTCGCCCACCTGGCCGGCGCGACCAACCCCGGTGAGAACGACGGTTTTCCCGGAAAAATCGACTTTGCTCACGGCCCGATATTACGCAACACGTCAACCAACCGGCAAATTATCAGTGAAACGCGAGCCCGTTGCGCGACGTATGGGCTCGGGCACTGACTTACCACTCAGACCGAGAGCCACATGCAGGACGCAGCACCAAGCACGATCAATCGAGACCAATTGCGGGAGCAGATCCGGCAAACGATCCAGGATGCCCGCACCGCCCAGGACGAAGCCGGTCGGATCACGGTTATCGCGCCCCCCGCGCCGGGCGTCACGACTACACAGGCGCCGCCATGGGTGCCCCCCGACGACATCCCGCCCCGAGTCCAGGAAACCGCGTACGCACTCTTCATCACTTTCGCGGTGATGATCATCGGGTATCCGATAGCGAAGGCAATCGGGCGGCGCATTGACAGAGCGGGCGAAACAGCCAGGGTACCCACGGCGGTTACCTCGCAGCTCGCGCAGCTGAATCAGGCCGTCGAATCCATCGCCATCGAAGTCGAGCGCATCTCCGAGGGTCAGCGATTTACGACGAGGCTGCTGAGTGAGCAGCACCAGCTCCCGGCGCCCACCCACAAGAACGTCTCATAACCGCCGCCGGGTCCGTATCGCCGTCAGGCCGAACGTTCCGTAATTCGCTCGACTATCACGTCGGCCTTCCGCCAGAGCTCGCGCAGCTCCTGCCCGCGCAGGCGGTCCCAGTCAGGCGGAATCGGAGCCAGCCGCCGCTTCTCCTCATCGGACTTGAACACGAGCCAACCTTCGGACAGCGGATAGTCCAGCCGCATCCTCACCTGCCGGTCCTGCCTCCGCTCGTCGGCTACCCGGCGCTCGGGTCCGGCCCAGGGCTCCTCACCATGTTGCCGCCGCTCCACGCCCCGGCGCTCTACTCGCTCCGGACGCACGTCCCAGATCTCCCAGCTCCTCCCCTGCTCGTCGGCGAACGTTCTGTAGGGCATGCGCGGCTCGGCCTCCGCGTATGTACGCTATCAAACACGATGCCAAGCGGGATTGAACCACCCGACTGACCGAGCCAAGCGTCAGCGACTCTTCGGCAGCTCGATCGCGAACGGATCGAAGCCGACGAACTTTCTCGAGACGAAGAGACCCATACCGGCATTCCTGAATCCGGCGGCCGTCAGCCGTGTCAGATACCAGCGCGCGGGTCGGAAGTAGCCGGTCATGTCGCTCGCCGCTTCGTCCACCTCGTCCTCGCGCGTGATGACGTGGAGGTACAGCACTCCCCTGCACTTCCGCGCGAGGCTGCGGATCGCAGCGGCAGCGGCCGCGTCCGGCACATACCGCAGCACGTCGCGGCAAACGACGAGGTCGGCGGGACGTCCGCCCAGCTTCTCGATCGAGAGCTGCTTGTGGCCGTACAGGCGCACGGCGTCGGGACTCCGGTCGTAGGTCTCGACGTGATCGCAGCGCGGGTACTGGCGGGAGAATTCGCGGGCCCACCAGCCGGTTCCGGCGCCGACGTCCGCGAATCGTCGAATCTCGACGCCGATGTGCGCGCAGAAGGCCAGCACGAACTTCACTTCCGCCCGGGCGGCGGCCTTCGTCACGACCGCCGTGGAGGGATTCGCGTAAAAGCGGCGGTAGTACTCCGCGTCGAACTGCGGCTGCTTGATCACAGAAGCGGATGGGGTGGGATTCGAACCCACGGTACGCTTTCACGTACACACACTTTCCAGGCCCGGGCGATATGTCCCGATTCCGGTAACCTACGCGCTTATCGCCGTAAGGCGCAGCGGATAGCCGTTGCCACGTTGAACGGTAGCCGCCTCTAGCCGGTGCACGGGCACACGCAAGGCACACTCAAGTATTCGGACCCGGCGCTCGCCGCTCGCGATGCATTTCCCGTGAAAGTACGTGACGCTACTTTCGCTTCCAGAAAGCGACAAGGACCACCGCGAGAGCAGCCGCAAGGGCGGTCCAGCCGGCGGTATCCTTGTCTGCGAGGGTCAGGCTATATCCGACCCATCCCGCGGCGATGACCATGGAAAAGGCCAATATCATCCCTACGAATTCAAGCAGCGGATCCATGCGACCGCGAAAGCGGTGCACGGCCATGCCCTTCGTAAACGCTCTTACGATCTCCTTGGCGCTCCCTGGGACAAGCTCCTCGTAACGGCGTAGTGTTTCAGGATCTGGTACGGGGCCGGAGAAGACCTCGAGCCGCTCATGCCGAGTAGTTACACCGCGGGATCCCTGCTGGACCTGCTGGCCAGCGTGTTTTATCGGCTTGGTCTTACTGCTCACCTATCGCGCGTGGGAGCCAAGGCGACTATCAACCTTGCCCATCGACCGCGACATCTCGATCCCGATTTCACGCCAAGTCTCAGCAGCTTCGCGGCAAACCGCTTCCTCTGCCGAGGCGGTGTGGAACTTGGCTCCCGTTCCGAGAGGCTGAACGATACGGCTCACGCCTCGGAGGATTGCGGTGCCGGCAGCTAGGACGATTTCAGGCATGACTGAGTGGAAGGTAGGGCGCAGGGATTGCGCGTGCAAGCTTAGGACCAGTAATACTCGCCGAGGGTGGCAAAAGTGCCACCAAAGCATTGCACGGCGTGCCACGCCGGGAGGAAATCCTGCCTCACAACGAAATCCTGAGCGCTGCCGTCAACCAGTTTGGCGGTAACCGTGAGCGAACCCATGTCTAAGCCGGTCGATCAGGCGGCATTTCACCGCTAGTAAGGATCGCCAATACGCTTGCATGCGGTCGGCCGTAGAACGTCCTCCCGGTGGTCGTTCCGGCACTCACTTTGATCGAGCGCGCGGTAAGCCACGGCACCCTAGAGCTTCTAACGAGTGCCGATATGGAATCAGCCTCACCGATGAGGCGCTCCGCAGGCACTAAAACCTTCGCTTCATCGCCTCTGGCTGGCAGCGGTGCCGGTAACCTGTTATCGCTCACCGCTGCCATCGGTTGCCACCAATACTTCTTCGTAACCCAACCCGCTCGCCACCCGAACGTGTTGACGGTCACCGGGGGACGGCCCATCATTCGTCGCACTGATCCGCACAAACGGCTCAAGCTTGTCACCGACATAGCCGCCCATCCCGTCGCGCGTGCCGCAAGCTACGTAGCCGACTTGGCAGGTTACACGCAAATACTCTGCGTTCTGGCGGCGAGCGAGCACCAGCGCGACAACTACGGCCCCGACAGTGCCGATCGCCGTAAGCCAATCGGTAACAGCTCCCCCAGCGTGCGCGAGAGTCATGTGACAGGTAAGCGTGTCTTGGCCATGCTCAGAAACTCACCGTCGTCGGTCCTGGATCGCGGTAAATACGAAGCGCGACCAGCGGAAAGACTCCCCACTGGACGGATTTCTTGTCATCAAACCACGTGGTAGTCGCATTACCATCTTCGATTTCTGTCACAGTCATTCGTAAGCCACCCGACTTTAGTTGCACGACACTGCCCGGACCGATCTGTTCGTTGGACATGCCTAACACTCCATCGAGAAGAAGGGAGAAGATGCCATGCAGAACATCTAGCCTAGCTCTAGATACGTCCACTACTAGCGGTAGTAAGTACGAGTGGGGCACGTTCGAGGCACACTCGGCGTTATCCACTACCGGGAAACCAAAAGGCTCAACGCTGTAAGCTGTTGAGCCCTTGGACGGATGGGGTGGGATTCGAACCCACGGTACGCTTTCACGTACACACACTTTCCAGGCGTGCGCCTTAAACCACTCGGCCACCCATCCAACAGAATGTTGCGTGCTGCGTCCTGCGCGCTCCGTGCTAACTGCTCGGAACGCCGTTAGCGCGCAGTACGCAGCGCGAAGCACGCAGCATTCAGTTACGGACAGGGAGAGATTCGAACTCTCGATACCGTTGCCGGTATGCCGGTTTTCGAGACCGGTGCCTTCAACCACTCGGCCACCTGTCCTGGAATCTTGTAAGTTATTCATTTGAAGCGCTTTACTCAAGCGGCGGAGCACCGGATTTGGAGTGGACTGAAGCTGAACCAGCAAGCCCCCGGCTCGCGCCCGGCGAAGTCCACGTATGGCGCTTTCGCCTCGATGCTCCGCCCCGGAATGTCGCGGAAACCACGATCAGCGATGCGGAACTCGCTCGCGCGCGCGAAATGTCGGCGCCCATGGCCGCGGCATCGTTCGCGGCGTCGCAAGTCGCCGTGCGGCAAGTGCTCTCGGCTCACATGCAGGTGCCGGCGCGGTCGATCCAGATCGTCCGCGGCGCGCACGGCAAGCCAATGCTGGACGGTGAACCGCAGCTGCTGGGTTTCAACGTGTCGCACTCCGGCGACTGGGGGCTGCTGGCGGTCGCGCGCATGGACGTCGGCGTGGATGTCGAACAGGTGCGCCCGCGGCGCGTCCATCACCGCTTCGAGCAGCGGTTCCTCACTCCGGCCGAGCGCGAGCTCCTGCGCGACCGACGCGCCACTGACGGAGACGCGGCTTTTTTCGTAGTGTGGTCCCGGAAGGAGGCGTACCTGAAGGCCACCGGCTTCGGCCTGGCGGCGCCGTTCAGCAAGCTGAACAGCGCGGGCGACACGCTTCCCGACCTGGACGCACAAGGGAATCAGCAGGCCGGCAACAACCCCTGGAGCATCATGGATTTCTTCGTGGATGAGCGCCACGTCGGCGCAGTCGTGGCCCGCGTGCCGGAGCTGTCGGTGAAGTTCTTCACGCTGAGGGCCAAGCCTTGAGCCGCCAAACTCTGCTGGCCGCGGGAGCCGCGCTGTCCCTCGCGGCGTGCGCGCCCGCGCTGCGCCCGCCGGCGCCATCGCTCACGCCACCGCCGCGCGAGTTCCGCGCCGCGTGGATCGCGTCGGTCAACAACATAGACTGGCCCTCGCGGCCGGGGCTCTCGACCGCGGAGCAGCAAGCCGAGCTGATCGCGATTCTCGACCGGTCCGTGGCGCTCAATCTCAACGCGCTGATTCTGCAGGTGCGCCCCGCCGCCGACGCGTTGTACGCATCCTCGCTCGAGCCGTGGTCCGCGTACCTGACCGGCACGATGGGACAAGCTCCGGAGCCGTTCTACGATCCGCTCGCCTTCGCCGTGGAAGAAGCGCACAAGCGCGGATTGGAGCTGCACGCGTGGTTCAACCCGTTTCGCGCCAAGCACGCGTCCTACAGGGGAGAGTTCGCCGAGAGCCACCTGTCGAGAACGCAGCCGGGCCTGGTGCGCAGCTACGGACGCTCGCTCTGGATGGACCCGGGTGATCCGGAAGTTCACCGCCATTCGCTCGCCGTTATCATGGATGTCGTGAACAGGTACGACGTGGACGGCGTGCACATAGACGACTACTTCTATCCGTACCAGGAGCGGGATTCGGTTACCAACGCCCTGATCCCGTTCCCCGACGACTCGACATTCGCTCTCTACGGCGGCGGAATGCAGCGCGACGACTGGCGCCGGCTGAACGTGGACCGGTTCGTTAGCGAGCTGTATTTCGCCGTTCGCGCCGCCAAGCCGCACGTGAAGGTCGGCGTCAGTCCGTTCGGCATCTGGCGGCCGGGATTCCCGGCGGGGGTCACCGGCTTCGATGCGTACGCGAGCATTTACGCGGACGCGCGGAAGTGGCTCAACAACGGCTGGCTCGATTACTTCTCCCCGCAGCTGTACTGGCGCCACGACTCGCCCGGTCAGAGCTACTCGGCGCTGCTCGCGTGGTGGGTCGGCGAGAACACGCGCATGCGGCACATCTGGGTCGGCAATTTCACGAGTCGCACCGACACCGTGGCCGGGCCGCAGACCTGGCGGGCCTCGGAGCTGCTGCGCCAGATCGAGCTGACGCGCGCGCAGCCCGGCGCGAGCGGGAACGTGCACTTCAGCATGCGCGGACTGATGCGCAACCGCGATTCCATCGCCGACCTGTTGCGCCGGGGACCCTACTCCGAGCCCGCACTGGTGCCGGCATCACCGTGGCTCGACTCTCTGCCTCCGGCGACGCCGGTGCTGGTCCTTCAGCGCGATCCCGCCACCCGCGACCGCTCGGTGGAGCTGCGTCCCGGCGGCGCCGAGCTTCCCTGGCTCTGGCGCGTGTCCCTCCGCCGCGGGCGCGCATGGGAGACCCTGATATTCCCGGGGTCCACCGGCTCCGTGCCAATGGCCGGCGCTGCTGGTCGCCCGCGGATCACGGAGATCCGGGTGACCGCCGTGGATCGCGTCGGTAACGAGAGCGCGCCGGCGGTGCTGCGGGTGCGCTGAGAAGCCGCGCTACGACTGACCGGACGCAGCGCCCTCGCGCGAGAGCGTCCGATGGGGCACGATCGTATCGAGCGCGCGCCGCACCTCGCGCGCGAGAGTTTCCGGCGAGAACGGCTTCTCGATGAAGCCGGCGCTCGGGTGGCGAAGCCCTTCCCGCACCACCGCGTTCTCCGCATAGCCGGACATGAACAGCACGCGGAGATCCGGATGCAAGCGCGACAGATCACGCGCGAGCTCGGGGCCGGTCATCCCCGGCATGACGATGTCGGTGAGGAGCAGGTGCACGGGACCGCTGTGCCCTTCGGCGAGACGTACAGCCTCGTCTCCGCTCGCCGCGTCCACGACCGCGTAGCCATATTGCCGGAGGATGCGCGTGACGACCGGCCGCAGTGACTCCGAGTCGTCCACGACGAGCACCGTCTCGCTTCCCTGGAGCGCTTCGTCCGGGGTGCGCGCCGCCGTGGTTTCCTCCGCCGCTTCCTCGGTAACCGGGAAGTAGAGCTTGAACACGGTTCCCAGCCCTTCTTCGCTGTAGACCCAGATGTGCCCGCCGCTCTGCCGCACGATTCCGTAGACGGTGGACAGGCCGAGCCCGGTCCCCATGCCCGGCTCCTTGGTGGTGAAGAACGGCTCGAAGATTCTCGACTGCGTGTCGGCGCTCATCCCGATTCCGTTGTCGCGAATGCAGAGCAGCGCGTGCGGGCCCGCGTGGACTCCGGGATGCGTCCGGGCGTACTCCTCGTCCAGCTGCACGTTCTCGGTCTCGAGCGTGAGCTCGCCGCCGCCGGGCATGGCGTCCCGCGCGTTCACGGCGAGATTCATGATCACCTGGTCGAGCTGGTTCGGATCGGCCTTCACCAGCTGAAGGTCCGCGTCCAGCTTCGTCTTGATCTCGATCTGGGCGCCGATCAGCCGCCGGAGCATGTGCTCCAGCTGCTCGACGCTGTCGTTGAGATTCACGATCCTGGGCTGGAGCACCTGCTTCCGGCTGAACGCGAGCAGCTGGCGCGTCAGCGACGCGGCGCTCTCCGCGGCGGCCTGGATCTCCTTGACGTCGCTGACGCGGGCATCGTCACCCGCGAGGCCCCGCTGCAGGAAGCCGCAATAGCCGGTGATCACGGACACGAGATTGTTGAAGTCGTGCGCGAGGCCGCCCGCAAGCTGACCCACCGCCTCCATCTTCTGCGCCTGAATGAGCTGCTCCTCGCTCCGGCGCAGCGCGGCTTCGTCTTCCTTCTGGCGGGTGATGTCGCGACCGACGAACAGGACCGCGACGACTTCCTGCCCGTCGTGGACGGCTTTGCACGTGCACTCCAGCCACCGCGGCGAGCCGTCGGGCCCGTCCACCTTGATGACGAACTGGCGGGTGGCGCCGTCGCGTGCCGCGCGGAAGTGCTCCAGCCCGACGGACACTTCCTCGCCCGCGATGAGATGCCGCAACGGAAGTCCCACTATGTCGTCCGCGCGCGGGTCGGCCAGGCTATACGCGGCCGCGTTCGCCGCCGTGACCGTGCCCCGGAGATTGGTGGTGACGATCACGTCCGGGACCGTCTCGAATATCCCGCGGTAGCGCTCCTGCGCGCGCCGCATGATGCGCACGAACACGTACTGCACCGCGGCGAGGCCGACGAGCGCGATCCCGCCCAGGATCGCCACCGCAGCCGCAAGCCGGTAGTTGCCCGCGAGCGGCGGAACGCCGAGGAACGTCGCGCCGTCCGCGCGGAAGGTCTGCGCCGCGATCAGCGCGAGGAAAGCGAAGATGGCGTACGTCGCCACCGCGATCGCCTCCCGTCGCGGGAGCGATGCGAACGCAAACGTCAGGATGAAGCCGTGCACCACTCCGCCCAGCCACCAGGCACCACCGAGGATGGAGAGAATGCCGGTGAGGTAGCTGACGTCGGCAAGAAGGCCGAAGAGCTGGATGCGGTCGGCCGCGCGCTTGGTGCGCGTCCGGCGAAGCAGGATGTGATACAGAAGTCCCGCCGCCAGCCAGGAGGCAAACAGCAGGAACGCCTCGGCCGGAACGGGCACCCCGAACGCGCGCAGGGCGAGACAGGCGAGTCCATAACTCGCGATCATCGCGAGCCGGCGCACGTTTGTCGTGATCGCTCGCTGTACGGCGAGCGGTTTGGGGCTTAGGGGATGTATGTCGCGCTTCCTCGTAAGCCCGCGGCGGGCCTGGTTAACGAACGGCCACCAAGATACGCCAGACGTTTCCCGCGCGCGAGCTTTTGTTTACGCGCCCCGGCCGCGCTCCTCGGATTGTTCGAAGCCGGACTGACGGCCGGCTAGCGCGCCCGTCTCGCCCCGAAAAACTCTCGCAACAGCGTCCCGGACTCTTCCGCCAGAGCGCCACCGACGACTTCGGGGCGATGGTTCAGCTTCGGGTGACGGAGCAAGTCGCCGACCGACCCCGCCATTCCTGCTTTTTCGTCCCACGCTCCGAACACCACCTTCCGGATTCTCGCGAGAACGATCGCGCCGGCGCACATCGCGCAGGGCTCGAGCGACACGTACAGGGTGCACGCGTCCAGCCGCCACGTGCCCAACGCCGCGGCGGCCTGGCGGATCGCCAGCAGCTCCGCGTGCGCGGTCGGATCCTGGTCGCGCACGGTGCGGTTGCCGGCGCGGGCCAGCACCTCTCCTTCGCGCACAACGACGGCCCCGACAGGAACATCGCCCGCAATGGCGGCCTCGCGGGCCAGCTCCAGCGCGAAACGCATGTACGCGTTTTCTTCGGTTGACTTCACGCTAAAAGTCCTGCCGGAGGGACGCCGCAAACACGGCTGAAATAGTCCGGTTGGCCCACGGCCTGCACGGTATCACGCCGTATGTCCAAGCGCGAACCCCGGGGAAAAAACCGCGGATCGCAATTCTGCAATAAAGGAGGAATCATGTCCGCACGAATCAAACTGGCAGCAGCGCTCGCGGCGATGATCGCGGCCGCCGCTCCCATGACGACGCACGCCCAGGCGGTTTCGGCGTCTGCTTCGGTGGATGCCAACAAGCAGGGGACTCCGGGCTCGTACGGAGCCTTCCTCGCGGCGCTCAACAATCAGGCGATGCACAGACAACGGCTGGCGCGCATCAGCAATTTGACACCGGCGGAGGTAACGGTATCCGACGTCGGCTCCATCAGCGCGCCTGACAACACAACGGCGATGGACAACGCGATCACGCGCCGTCGCTCGTCCACGGCGGCCACCCGCACGGCGATCGGCAACAACTCCGTGGTAGCCGGCGTGCTGAGCGCCGCCAACATCAGTCTCGACCGGGTGCTCGCGATAACGGTCAAGGGCCACGAGCTGCGCGACGTCACGGTTTTTTATAGATAGCTGGAACGACTCTCGGAATGCGGGGCCCGGTCCGGTCAGACGGGCCGGGTCCCGCTTTCGAAAGCGATCCTGCCGTCGTCTCCGACGGTGGCGACGATGTGGTCGCCCGGCGCGAACTTCCCTTCCAGCACGGCCATCGCCAGCGGATCCTGCAGCATGCGCTGAATCGAGCGCTTGAGCGGACGCGCGCCATACGCCGGATCGAATCCCTCCGCCGCGACCAGCTTCTTCGCCTCGGGCGTGAGCTCCAGCGTGAGCTTCCTGTCGGTGAGCAGCGCGTGCAGCCGGTCGAGCTGCAGATCGATGATGCTCGCCAGCTCCTTCTCGCCGAGCGGACGGAAGACGATCACGTCGTCCACGCGATTGAGGAACTCCGGCCGGAAATGCTGCCGCAGCGCATTCATGACCTGCGTTTCGGTCTCCGCCCAATCCGCGCCCGAGCGCTCGAGGATGTAGTGGCTCCCGATGTTCGACGTCATAACGATGACCGTGTTGCGGAAGTCCACCGTGCGGCCCTGTGAATCGGTGAGCCGGCCGTCGTCGAGAATCTGCAGCAGGATGTTGAACACGTCCTGGTGCGCTTTTTCTATCTCATCGAAGAGGATGACCGAGTACGGGCGACGCCTCACGGCTTCCGTGAGCTGGCCCCCTTCCTCGAAGCCGACGTAGCCCGGCGGCGCGCCGATCAGACGCGCGACCGCGTGCTTCTCCATGTACTCGGACATGTCGATCCGCACCATCGCGTGCTCGTCGTCGAACAGGAAATCGGCGAGCGCGCGCGCGGTCTCCGTCTTCCCGACGCCGGTGGGACCGAGAAAGATGAACGAGCCGATCGGACGATTCGGGTCCTGCAGCCCGGCGCGCGAGCGCCGCACGGCGTTCGACACAGCCGCGACGGCCTCGGGCTGTCCGATGACGCGCTTGCTCAGCTCGGCTTCCAGCTTGGTCAACCGCTCGCGCTCGCTCTCCATCATTCGCGAGACCGGTATCCCGGTCCAGCGCGCGACGATCTCGGCGACGTCGTCGGCGTCCACTTCCTCCTTGAGGAACTGGCGCTTGCCGTCCTGCTTGCTCGCGAGCTGGGATTCCACCTGCTTCAGCTCGGCCTCGAGCTGCGGGATCTTGCCGTACGTGATCTCCGCGGCCTTGCCGAGATCGCCGGACCGCGTCGCCTGGTCCGCGAGATTGCGGCTCTCCTCGATCTGCTGCTTGATGCGGCCGACGGCGCCGAGCGATTCCTTCTCGGCCTGCCACTGGGCCTTCATCGCCCCTGTTTTCTCACGCAGCTCCGCCAGCTCCCGCTCGAGCGCCTCCCGCCGCTCCTTCGAGGCCGCATCCTTTTCCTTCTTGAGCGCTTCGCGCTCGATCTCCAGCTGCACGATGCGCCGCTCGACTTCGTCTATCTCCTGCGGGAGCGAGTCAATCTCGATCCGCAGGCGAGAGGCCGCTTCGTCGATGAGATCGATGGCCTTGTCCGGGAGAAAGCGGTCGCCGATGTAGCGGTTGGAGAGCGTCGCCGCCGCGACCACCGCGCCGTCGGTGATGCGCACGCCATGGTGCACCTCGTACCGCTCCTTGAGCCCGCGCAGGATCGCGACCGTGCTCTCCACGCTCGGCTCGCCCACGTACACGGGCTGGAACCGGCGCTCGAGCGCCGGGTCCTTCTCGACGTTCTTGCGGTACTCGTCGAGCGTGGTCGCGCCCACGACGCGCAGCTCGCCGCGCGCGAGCATCGGCTTGAGCATGTTTCCCGCGTCCATCGAGCCTTCGGCCTTTCCGGCTCCGACGATCGTGTGCATCTCGTCGATGAAGACGACGAACTTCCCTTCGCCCTCCGTGATTTCCTTGAGCACCGCCTTCAGCCGCTCCTCGAACTCGCCGCGGAACTTCGCGCCGGCGATGAGCGCGCCCATGTCGAGCGAGACGAGCCGCTTGTTCTTGAGTCCGTCGGGGACGTCGCCGTTGACGATCCGCTGCGCCAGCCCTTCGGCGATCGCCGTCTTGCCCACACCCGGCTCGCCTATCAACACGGGATTGTTCTTGGTGCGCCGCGACAGGACCTGGATCACGCGGCGGATTTCCTCGTCGCGCCCGATCACCGGGTCGAGCTTCCCCTTGCGCGCGTCCTCGGTGAGATCGCGCGTGTAGCGCTGCAGCGCCTGGTACTGATTCTCCGGCGTCTGGTCGCTGACGCGGTGCGAGCCGCGGACGGCCTCGAGCGCCTCGAGCAGCTTGGGCGTGGTCGCGCCCACGCCTTTAAGCAGCGTCTTGCTCTCGGTGCCGGGCGTGTCGGCGAGCGCGAGGAGGAGGTGCTCCGTGGAGACGAAGTCGTCGCCGAGACTCTTGGCCTGCTTCTCCGCGCGGTCGAACACCTGGTTGAGCTCGCGCGAGAGGGTCGGTTGCGCGTCGGACTGCCTGGGATAGCGCGCGGCCTCGCGCTCAGCCTGCTCGCGCACGGCGGCCACGCTGGCGCCGAGCTTCTGGAGCATCGGCACGACGATCCCCTCGTCCTGGTCGAGCAGCGCGAGCAGGAGATGGAGATCGTACACGAGCGGATTGCCGGCGCGGCGAGCCCGCTCGAGCGAATCGTTGAAGGCCTCGGCGGCTTTTACGGTCAGTCGGTCGGGGTTGATCATCGCCCTAACCTACGTGCAAGTCAGGCGCCTTGGCGGCGCGCCATGACGGCCGTGCGCGACGGCCGTAATGGCCGCGCCGATGCCAGGCAGGCCGGGCTATGGTGCCTTCGTCTCGAGAAAATCTTCCGGCGAACGCGCGACCGCCGGAAATAACCTGCGGAGCTGATGATCGCTCGTGACGAGCGTCGTACCCGACGCCTGCGCCAATGCCACGTACTCAGCATCGTAAGCCGAGCAGCGAGTGGCCGCCACCAGCGCCAGGACGTGATCGCTCGCCATAGGGTACTCGCGGCCCGCCAGTCGCTCCTCCGCCCGCACCACCAAGGCCGAAGCCTCCTCCAGAGTCATCTGCCCCGCAACGATGTACCCGCGCAACACGTTGCGAATCTCGCTGCGCCAGAGCGGCGGCACGATCCAGTCAGGATCGGCCGCGACGACTGCTTCGGCGACTGCCGTCGCGGGGCCGGGTATCAGAAAGTGGGCGATGAGCGTGCAGTCCGCGACGATCATCTGCGCCCGAAGTCGCGCGCCTCGATTATCTCAGCGGTCGTCGTATGAATGCCGAGCTGATCGCGGACTTCGCGTACTCGCTGAATCCACGCATTCGCCGCGAGCTCCTTCCGCTGCCCCGCCGTCAGCGGCTGGCCAGAAGAATCAGCCCGGGACCGCCTGGCTTCGCCGGACGCCTCTTCCCCCGCAATGTCGGCGACCGAGCTCTCGAGACGGTGCAGCACCTCTCCGTTCAGGCTGCGGCGATGTTGTGCCGCCACGCGCTTCAGATGCGCGAGCAACTCGTCCGGAACGCCCTTTAGGGTAAGGGTAGCCATTTGCCCCATTTAGGAACCAATATGGAATCTAAATGAATGCATAGCCTATTTCCACTCCGAATGCGCCACTGTTGACTGTGGGGACAATGAGCCTAACGTTCCTTACGGTAATATTCGGGAAATCTTCGGTATCGCGTTGGGGAGGGGCCCATGTCGACTGGCATTGAATGGACCAACGAAACGTGGAATCCGATGACGGGCTGCACGAAGATCTCGAGCGGTTGTGATAACTGCTACGCTGCCTGGCTCGCCCAAAAAAAACCCGCCGTCCGCGACGTGTACCTTCGGCGCCTCCCCGTCAAGAATACGGAAGCGAATCGAGCCGATCCATTCGCGCCGAGATTCTGGCCCGAGCGCCTCCGTAAGCCACTCAGTTGGAGAACGCCCAAGCGCGTGTTCGTCAATTCGATGAGCGACGTCTTTCATGCGCACTTCAACCTCGAACAGATCCAGCAGGTCTTCGAGATCATGAACCGCTGCCCGCAACACCAGTTCCAGGTTCTGACGAAGCGGCCTGAGCGAGCACTACGCCTGGCGCCCGAGCTCACCTTCACCGAGAACATCTGGCTGGGGACGTCGATCGAGAACATGGCTGTGGCGAAACGAGCCGACGCCCTGCGCGAGGTGCCCGCACACATTCACTTCATCTCCGCCGAGCCGTTGCTCGGACCGCTCGACAAGATCGATCTCACGCACATCGAGTGGGTGATCGGCGGGGGTGAGAGCGGTGGCGGAGCGCGCCCGTGCGATCCTGCGTGGGCCAGAGGCCTGCGCGACCGGTGCGTTGATCGGGGAGTGTCCTTCTTCTGGAAGCAGTGGGGTGGTAGAACGTCGAAGTCCGGCGGTCGCGATCTCGACGGCCGCGAATGGAGCGAGTACCCGGTGGAGCTAGCTGCTGCCTAAGTCGAGCGCTCCCTGATCACTTCGGGCCTGAGCATCACTTAGCGCACGCTTCTTTGCCCAGCTCGCGATCTTTTTCCCCGCGTCGTGATTAGACGCAAATAACATTGTGTATAAGCGCTGTCCGGACTCGCGCTTTACGTCGCAGATCTTATCCGCGTGACGCCACATAGTCCGCAATCGATCCAGGTAAACTCGTTCGAGGCAACGTCCAAAGTCGTGCCGCAATGCTCCGCTCTGACGAAATCGCTCACATTCCCGCCAGTCCTCAGTCCCAAAGAATTCGGTCATCGCGGCCGCATTCATCTCGATTGCCGAGTCCTCGTATCCAATCATGCGCTTCAACGCCATATCCAACGGAAAAAGCACGTACAAGTCGACGCTCCTATGGCCGCGATGACTCCTCAGCGACTCTATAGACCGCCACGGGAGCTGTGAAGGGGCGTCGGGATCCGCGAAAACGAACACATAATCCAAGGGATGTATCTGATCGAGAATGCCAGTGAGTTCTCGGTTCGCGTCCCCGCAGACGGTTCTAACCTTGTCACGCGGGACTGCCATTGGCGACGCTGCATAGCGCGCATCAATACGCTGCTCCAGAGCGCGGTGAGCCGTCATACTTTGATTCACGAGGAACGCGTCGGTGAACGCTGCGCCAGAGCGCGGCGCCACTAACTCGAGCGCCCGTATCGGAGAACCCAGGAATTCCTCGCCGCTCGAACGCCCGACATTCAAGCCCGGTCCGGCGTAGAGATCGACGTACCATCGCGAGCGCTTGGCAACCGTCGCCTCCAACGCGATGGGCCCGAACTGTGTCAGGAAGTCGAGCTTCGTCCTGCCCCATTCGCCGCTCGCCCGGGCGGGCAGCCCGTCGCTACCGTCGACGTAAAGGCGCCGGGCACTCAACTCTCAGCAGACCACGACGCGACTGCGCCCATGCCATATGACCTCACCTGACTCGGGCCGGAATATCTCCCGCCTCTGGCCGTGGCCTCGTAGCGGGGATGAACTACGGCGCGCATGGAGATCCATCGCATGATCGGTCGACCGTTCCTCTTTGAGGAGCCGATAATCTTCATCCTGACGCACGCCGGAGTCCACTACTACTAGTGGTAGTGCCTGTACGCCGCGCCCTGCGATGACCGGCAAAGAACTACGGTATGCCGGGCCGGGTTCGCCCACCGGAACCAAGGTATCCCCGTAAGAGCTCTGGGATGGACAAAAAAACCGGGGCCGCATCCTGCGCGGCCCCGGTTTTCCCCAATCTGTCCTACTTCTTGAACATCTTCTTGACGTACGGCCTGCCGTCAACCTCCAACCGGTAC
>CALMKE010000071.1 GCA_937867645.1 uncultured Gemmatimonadota bacterium
TGCTCCCGGAACACGAGGGCCGGAGACGTCTTCCACGAGCGGTTCTGGTCGTAAAAATTGCGATGGCGCGCTTCGGCATCGTCGAGCTCCGTGCGGGCGCGGCGCACCCGCGATTCCAGGAATGTCCTGTTGGACCGCGCTCGGGATGTGCGCTGCTCGCGGTTGAACTGGCTGACCAGATCGAGCGTCCTGTTCGCGACGTCGGCGCTGAGTCGCGGCCACTGCGAGTTGACCTTGAGCTTGACGAGATTGGTCTTGTCAAAAAATGAAACGTCGATCGCCTGATCGAGCCGCTTCAGGCCGATTTCCACTCGTCGTTGCGGATCGGTGTTGCGGATTTTCAGAAGCTCCAGCAGGCGGACGCTATCGCCGGGCGTGGCTGTCCTGGGATCGTCGAACCGCGAGTTCAGCAGCCGCGTGCGGAGCTCGCGGCTCTTGATCAGCTCGGAATAGAAATCCGGGGATTCCGTCGGGTCGGCCGTCGCGCCCAGGCCGAGTTGGGAGGCGATCCCCCCCAACGCTCCTCCGCCGCTGATCGACGCCGGGAGTTTTATCCCACCGGACGACGGGTTCGTGACGAAAGAGGCCCGGGCTTGGTAGACCGCGGGGATGAACAGTACGGCCAGGATTGCCAGCAAGCCCGTCACCAACAGCGTGAGCAGAACGGTCTTCCATCGAGCCACGACGCCTGCCACCCACCGCGAAAAGGTGAGTGGCTGGTCGCCGACGGTGGGAGGCGCCGTCAAGACCTCCTCCTCGCGCGCATTTCCAGGCGGGAATCCCTCTACCGTCTGAGCACGGCGATGATCGCAACAAGGCTCCCGAGCGTAGTGGCGATGGTTCCGAATGTCGATGTAAACACCGCAAGGGAGTCTCGCTCGCCCGGGTCTCTTTCGGGCACGAAAACCACGCCGCCCGGGCGCGGCGCCGGGTGTTCATCAGGCAGGAACCGCCTCTTGACTGCTGCCTCCACCTTTCCGTTCGGCTGAGTCACGTAAGCCCGTCCCAGGTCCGCGCGCACGGCCGGACCCCCGGCCGCGCGCACATACCACGGCAAATCGCGCCCGGGAACGTAGGCCACGGCGATCGGCGAATTGACCGCGCCGGTAACATGCACAACTCCGCTGTAACGCGGGATGAAGATCGAGTCTCCGTCCTGCAGGATCAGGTTGTCACGATCGTTCTTGTTGCGAAGAATCTTTGGAAGCTCGATTCCGATCCGGCCAACACTGTTGCGGGTCCGAAGGAAAACAATTCCATCGGCATATCCTTCGGTCGTCAACCCGCCTGCACGACGGATGATGTCCGCGATCCGCTCGCTCTTGGTCTGCAAGGCATACTTCCCGGGATAACGCACTTCGCCGGCAACGGCGACGTTGCGCTGGAGCTCCCAGCTCGGCTGCCGGAGAATGAGCACGTTATCGTACGGCAGCAGCGGCTGCTCCGGGGCGGGTCCGGACGGCGCAGGGAGGCCCGGCGGGCCAAGGTACTGCCCATCGGGCCCACGCGAAAAGATGTAGCTCGAATCCAGGGGAATCCTGAACGTGATCGCGGTTTGTCCGTGGGTGCGATCCTGCGGCAGCCGCGCCACCTCGGCTTCCGTGAGCAGCGCGCTTTCCTCCAAACCACCAGCCATCAGCACCAGGTCGCGAACGGTCATTCCTTCGCGGTATTCGAAGCGTCCGCCCTTCTGCACGGCCCCGCTGATCGCCACGTAGCGCGGCTGGCGAAACTCCGAGATCGAGAACACGGTGATTTCGTCGTCTTCCTGCAGAGGGAAATCACCGATCACACGTCCGGTGGTGTCGAACAGCGCAGCGCGCAGCTGCATGCGGGATGAGTCGCGCTGCATTCTGCTCACCAGAATCTGACCGAGGTACGTGTCCGGCTTCACCCCGCCCGCCGCGCGCAGCGCGTCAGCGATCGTGGTCTGCCCCGGCCTGATGCCCTGCGGTCCCGGTGTCCATACGTTGCCCCGCACCGCCACGCGGTTGCGTACTCGCTCCGCGATTGGGAACACTCGAATCACGTCGCCCGGCTGAACGGGGACAGCCGGCCCGGTGCCGGTAGCGAACTGATCCGACATGACTTCGGTCACGATGCGCGCCGTGCCGCCACCAGTGCGCTCGGTGGGCGGAAGAATTCGCTCGATCTGCACGCGCGCGCGACCGGCCGTAGGCTTGAACCCACCGGCAAACCCGATGGCGTCATCGAGCTCTTCGCCAGCCTTCATCTCGTACGTGGCCGGACGCGCGATCTCGCCAACGATTCGCACCCGGGGCCCATGAATGGGAACGAAGACGATATCTCCGTTCCGAAGCCGGATGTCGTTCGACGCGTCCCCGCGCAGCAGGTAGTCATATACGTCGAGCTCGGCCACCGTCCGACCCGCGCGCCTGATCTGCACGCGGCGCATGCTGCCGTTGTCGGTTGGACCGCCAGCCGCGTACAGCGCGCTCATCGCCGTTCCCGCACTGGAGATCCGGTGAGCGCCTGGGCGCATAACGTCGCCCTGGACGAAAATCTGGTTGCTGCTCAGCCGTGCAGGCGTGATGTAGAATCGCGTGGTGGCCCCGGCCCCGCGACGGACGCCGGAATAGACGCGGCCGAGTCGGGAGTAAAGCAGGTCCTCGAGTTGAGCCAGGCTCAGGTTGTTGACGAATAGCTGCCCGACTTGCGGGATCACGATGAAGCCTTCGCGCGTCACTTCGAGCTGGTACGACTGCTCGACGTCGCCGGTGAGGATCAAAACGAGCCGGTCGCCAGGGCCGAGCTGGTAGCTTGGATCGACCGGGCCGGTCAGGTTTGCATCGAAGAGGTTTGTCGCCTGCCGAAAGGTCTCGAGGCCGAAGATGACAAAGCCGCTGTCCGCATCGAGGCGCTGCTTCAGCGTTCCACGCTCGAGCGAGTCGAGCCGTGCGCGGCACTGTGCGCGCAAATCCCGCCGCCTTCTGTCTCGATCGGCCGTGCGGAGCGTGTCCCGGGGAATGATTCTGCCCAGCGCGTCGACACTGTCGGAGCCAGCGGAATCGTCCATTCCTGCGTCCACGATGCCGCAGCGCAGGAGGTCCAGGTCCACCGAATCCGCGATCCCTAGCGCAGCGACGGCGGAGAACACGTCGTCTGAAGGCGCCCCGCCGGCCGCCGAAACGTCACCCGTTCCCAGGTATGCGTCGAGCAGATCTTCCGGATACCCCTCGGCGCGGAGACGAGCGCGCACCTGATCGGGAGTGAGTCCGCTAGTCGCGATGCGTTGACGGAGTTGCTCGATCAGAGCCGGGTTCGAGCGAAGCATTCTGGCCGCTTCTTCGCTGGTGGGCCGTTGCTGGGACGAAGCCACCGCAGGCAGGAGAAACAGAGTCGCCGTCAGAAGCACGCGAGCGTTGATTCGAATCATGAAGTTGACGCGATGTGAAAGTATGAGCGCCAGGCGCTCGCCAGTCTTGCAGAACGAGCGGCACAAGCCGCCCGCACGATGAAACCCTAACAGTGGTCGCGCAGGGACTCGAACCCCGGACCTCTGGTATGTGAGACCAGCGCTCTAACCAGCTGAGCTACGCGACCGGTGCCCCTCCGTACGCCTCGCTTTGCAATACCCGCGGGCCGCGCGAACGAGCCAAACAGAAAATAGCTTACAAAGATACAGCTAAACTCGCTGTACGCATAGACTTTGGCACCCATAAAACGTATGTGTGCGGCCCCTCGGTCTCAACCCGTGGAGGCCGGCGGGCGGATCCATCCCCTTCCTCGACGATGATCCGTTCGCAAAGCGCGAGGCGGTTTCGCGCCAAGGCTAGCGCGGCGCTCTTGTTTCTTGCAAGATCGTGCGCGCCCTACTCGGGACCGGGGTTAACACTGGGCAAGACTTCACAGTGAAGCTCGAAGCCGGCGTACCGTCAAACGATTTTCATCGCGACGGCCGTACTCGCGGTACATGTCGTAACGGCGTGCGCCGCATCCAACGTTGTTCGAGCGCCGATAAACTCGCCCCCGCCGTGCGCGGATGCGCGCTTTCTCTACACGGACTGGTCCGAGCGTGGCCACGGCGCGGTCGGCGTGTACCGTTGCGGCCCCGAGCCCACCCGCACCGGCCGCGATGACAGATGAGCGGCAAATTCGGGGCGGTTACCAGCCACTAGTCACTAGTCGCTAGTCGCTAGTAGTCACCGCCGTAATGGGCCGGACAGGATTCGAACCTGTGACCCGTCGATTATGAGTCGACTGCTCTAACCAACTGAGCTACCGGCCCGACACACATCACGCATTATACCCGCATGGGCACCGGCTGACCACCTCCGCGAGCCCAAACGGTGACGCACTGAAGAAATCGCGGTCGGTCCGCGCCATGCGCCGGTGCACCCTTCAGCGCGGGGGAGGTCCCGGCCAACTCTTGCCTCTATAGCGATCTCCATTATAATACCAACCATAATAGGCAGTCCATGATCATCTCCTTCAAGGACGTCGGTACGGAGGAGGTTTATTATGGCGCCGATACATTTGCCGCGCGGCGGGCATGCCCTCGCCAGATCTGGGAAGTTGCGCGGCGAAAGCTCGCGTGGTTGGCGGCGGCCCGGACGCTGACGGATCTGCGCGTGCCGCCGGCCAACAGGCTCGAGGCGTTGAAAGGCGACCGCAAGGGGCAGCATGCGATCCGAATCAACGATCAGTACCGGCTATGTTTTCGGTGGACGCGACTCGGTGCTGAAGACGTGGAGATTGTCGACTATCACTGATGCGGGTTAGCCCGAGGAGATAAGCATGCGAATTCCATCCCATCACCCCCCGCCGCATCCCGGAGAGATGCTGGAGGAGGAGTTTCTAAAGCCTCTCGGGATGTCGCAAAGCGAGCTCGCACGACGGCTTGGAATATCATTCCCGCGGGTTAACGAGCTGATTCGGGGGAAGCGCGGCGTGAGCCCTGACACCGCCCTCCGCCTTGCTTGTCTCTTCGGAACTACGCCTGACGTTTGGCTGAGCCTGCAGCTTATGTGGGATCTCTATCACATCTCGCGGTCGCGCGATGCCAAACGAATCAAGCAGGAGGTTCAGCCCGTCAACTACGCCAAGGCTAGCTAACGCGAGCTATTCTTATCGGCCTCGGGCTCTGAATAACGTCCAGCCCGGCTCCCAACCAATTTGCACTCGCCCTTCGAAGCCGGTTCGATCACCCGTGTTGGCCCATGCCGGATGCGTGGACCCATTGGCCTGGTCGTGCTCGACCCGGTTGACCCCTACATCCGCGGACAGATCGAAGCCGCGCCCGAGCGCGCCACCGGCGGAAACGCCGAGCCGGGCGACGGTCGCGGTGTTGCGCATGAGGAATCCACTGGTCGTCGCGTACTCCGACGAATCGGGGAAAGCGCTGCGATAATCGCCCGCGCCCTGCCGACGCCGCGCCGCGTACAGCTTGACCGGCACGCGCGGCATCACCGCCAGGTCGAGCCCTATCCTCACTTCGTCATAGTCCGAGAAGCCGCGGCCGAGCCCGACGCCGAAGCTGGTGTAGCGCTCGTGGTAGAGCGGGGTCCGATACGCGAGGCTCGACACACGCGTGTACGAGCCGAACCACTTCTGCGTGCCGCGCAGCGGCAGTCCTTCCGCCGAGAGGGTGAAGCCGTACGAGCTCGGCTCCTCGCACAACGCCGCGCAGCGGTCGATCTGGAGGTCGTCTATGAGAACCTCCGCGCTCCAGCTGCCGAATCGGCGCGTGCGAACCGCCGCGTCGGCTCCAACCATCAGGTTCCCGTCGAGCTTTTCGTTCCGCCAGGAAAGCGAGTAGATGTTGAGCGGGTTCAGCATGCCCAGCTCGAGTCCGCGTCCCTCGCCGCTCATGAGGATGGATTCGTTGATGCCGATCTCGACGCGGCCGAGCCGTCCCGCCAGCCGATGCGCGGCCAGATAACGATTGGATACCCGCCCGCCGCCGAGCGGATCGCTGTCGAGCTTGGCGAACAGCGACGCGAAGTGGATTCGCGGCGTGCCGAATCGGCCGTAAAGGTGGTCGTAGCTGTACGCGTAGCTGCCGATGACGAGCCCGGGCATCCCGGACGGGCCCCAGTTGCGCCCGGCTCTCCCGATGAACAGCTCCCCGTACCGCCACTGTCCGCTGACGTAGCCGTCTTCCGTGCGGCCGCCGATGTCACGATCCTTTCTCCCCGAAAACTCGGGGTCGTTGTTGAGGCGCGTATCGCCGATAACGCGCAGCATCCCGACAACCGGCCCGCCGGCGAGTACCAGTCGGCCCGTGATCCCGGGACCGACGAGGTTTCTGTCGTCGGCGAGCATCAGCTCCCGCCGGCCCGACGACTGAGCGAAGGCGTAGAACGCTCCGCTCAGTCGCGCGCCGAAAGCGTCCGACTGGGTCTGCCTGGCTTCACCGCGCCGACGCGGCCTGGATCGCGCGCCATCGACTGTCGTCTTGACCAGCGACCGCTCCAGGCCTTCAGCGTAGGATCGCAGCGCATCGCTCTCCAGCTGTCTCCGCGAGGCGGACAGAGCCCGTCGGACGGCGGCCACGGTGTACGGGCGCTCGTTCGACTGCAGCTGACGCAGCTCGCCGCGTGCCATCAGCGCGTCGATGTACACGTACGCGACATCGTCGAGTGGGACGTAGGGCGATGCCTGCGCGCCCGCGACGACGGGCACAGCCGATCCGAACAGCACGACGACGGTCAGTGCTCCGATGGCAGTCTTGCGGCCGCGACGGCATATCAGGTCGATCATTACAATTCCGGCAGTTGAGGCTCGAACCCCCGACAGGTCACGATGCTCCGTAACGATTCCGACAGGGACTGGGAAAAACTAGGGGAGAGCGACCCTTATTGGGCGGTCCTGACCGACGAGAATTTCCATCAGGCCAGGCTGACGCCCGAGAATACCGAGCGTTTTTTCGCGCTGGGGGAGCGGGACGTAGCCAATGTCTTCGCGGCGATCGCTCGATGTATCGCCCCCGATTTCCGCCCGACGCGCGCGCTCGACTTTGGCTGCGGGGTCGGCCGCCTGGTCATCCCGCTCGCCCAACGATGCGGCTCGGTGGTCGGAATCGACGTCTCGGACGCAATGCTGGCGGAGGCCCGCCGAAACGCGGACCGCGCGGGCGTGACGAACGTCGAGTTCGTGATGGGCGACGACGCGTTGTCGAGGGTCGCGGGGCGTTTCGACTTCGTGCATTCCTATATCGTGCTGCAGCACATCCCGGTGCCTCGCGGAGAAGCGATCACCCGCCGGCTGCTCGATCTGCTGGAGCCGGGCGGAGTGGGCGCGCTGCACTACACGTACGCGACGGGGCTTAGCGCGAAGTCGCGGTTCCTGCTCTGGGCGCGGGTGCACGTGCCGCTCGCGAACCCGGCGCTGAACGTGCTGCTCCGGCGCAAGCCATCGCACCCGGTGATGCAGCTCAACGAGTATTCCGTGAGCCGGCTGTTGGGAATCATGCAGGATGCGGGGTGCTCGGACGTGCACGGGATGCTCACCGATCATCAGGGGAATAGGGGAGTCATGCTACTGTTTCGGAAGCCGGTGGCGCCGGAGTAGCTGACGGGGAATCCAAGTTTGGAGTGTTGCAGTAGGGAGTTGGGAGTGTGGCAGTTAACTGCTAACTGCGTACTCCCGACTGCCACACTCCGAACTTGGATTTCCCGTCCGATTCCCTGGAGCTACTTGTACCAACCAATAGCATCAAGGCTCGGCGTGATCTGCAGCGCCGGTGCCGGCAGTCTGATGTAGCTCAGCGTATTCTTGACCGTCCGCCAGACCGGATGCTCACCCGGCAGCTTGCTGGCGTCGAGGTCGAGCGAGAGCAGGATCTTCCGCTGCGCGCGCTTGCTCTGGCCCGTCACCGGATCGATCCAGTCGGTGATGGAATGGCCAATGGAGAATCGCACCGCGGCGGGCCAGTACTTCCGCGCCTCCGGCGGCAGGAACGGATCAACTTCGGCGGAGACCCAGTAGGTCTGTCCGGAATAGTCGAGCGACGTTCTTATCTCGCTGTCCGGGATCCGGCCGGCGTCGCGCGCGCGCATCGCGGCGCTCCGCGAGTACGAGATCGTCGGCTTGATGCGCCGGAGCGTGGGATACTTGCGTTGCGCGACGGCGTATGTCATGCCCGCGGTATTCGCGATCAGGTCGGCATATGAGAAGCCGTACTTCGCGAACCGCGCGTCCCACATCTCGATCTGAAGCTGAAACAGCGTGGCGTACACCGCTGAAATCACGATAGCCTTGTTCGGCGAGATGCACGCGTTCCGAAGAACGGCATCTCCTATGCGCGTCAGGTGGTAGCCGCCGAAGAAGTGGCCGAACTTGTCCTGGTCGCGCATGTCTTCGTCCCAATCGGCGCGAAAGAAAAATCCCTTGGCTTTCTCGCCGGACCACCAGGCGTTCTCGAAGTACCGCCACAGCACCGCCTGGGCTCCGATGAACGTCGCGGCGGCTCCCACACGACTGACCGTACGGTATTGCGGCGACCGGCAGCGTGTGTCAACCGGGGGCACGGCGCACGCCGCCGAGTTGACGACGCACGGGTCGAGCGACCCCTCCATCAGGGCCGAGTCGGCGGGGACTGCGCGCACTCCGACCGGCTCCGCGTACTGTGCCCCGGCCTGTGTGGTCGCGGCGATGCAGCAAGCGATTGTCAGAGAGCGGAGCAGGGTAGCGCTATACGACCGCATCCCTCACCACGTGAAATGCGTCGTACGCGTCAATCACCTCGTCCCGCGTGACGGTCGCGGCGCCGAGCTTTCCGACCTCGACTCCGGCGGCGAAGTTCGCGATGACCGAAGCTTCAGCAGCCGTCGCGCCCGCGGCCATGGACGTCGCCAGGTACGCGGTCACCGTGTCGCCCGCGCCCACTACGTCGTACACTTCTCGGGCCGTCGTCGGAACACGGCCCACCTCGCCATCGTCCGATATCAGAACCATCCCTTGTTCACCCAGAGTGAGCAGCAGATGTTCCACGCCGAGCTTCTTGAGGCTCGCCGGCAGCGCCTCCGGATGCTCGATATCCACGCCCGCGCCGAGGGCCGATTCCAGCTCCCGCCGATTGGGCTTGAACACAGTCGCGCCGCGGTACTCGAAGAAGTTCCGGTATTTTGGATCGACGATGACCGGGATGGCGACCAGTCCCGCCGCCTCGATCGCCGCGCGGATGACGGCGGGCGCGAGCAATCCTTTGTTGTAGTCCTCCAGCACGACGGCATCCGCGCTCTCCACGGCGGCGCGCACGCGCTCGACGATCCGCTGGAGCTCGGCGTCGCTCAGCTCGCCGTCTTCTTCTTCGTCGAACCGCACCATCTGCTGCGACCGCGCGATGACGCGCGTCTTCGTCGTGGTTCGGCGCTCCACCTCTACGAGCCCCCGCGTTTCGGCGTCGATGGACGCCAGCATCTCCTTGATCAGCCGTCCGCCGTCGTCGTCCCCGACGGCCGCGACCAGCTCGCACTCCGCGCCGATCGCGACCACGTTCTGCGCGACGTTCGCGGCGCCGCCCAGTGCGAGCCGCCGCTCGCGCACGCGCACGACGGGCACAGGCGCTTCGGGCGAGATCCGCTCGACGTCGCCCTGGAGATACACGTCCAGCATGGCGTCGCCGACGATGGCGACGCGCTGGTCCGCGGCTGCGTGCAACAGGCCGACCAATCGGTCGCGGGAAATGGTCTCGATCATGACGCGGTTGAAGGTAATAGCAAGCCGACAGCTACGGGCTTACGACCACGTAGAACCGCCAAGCGGAGAGCTGCCAGCAGAGAGCTGACAGCTACGGGCTTACGGCCACATAGAACCGCCAAGCTGGGAGCTGCCAGAAGAAAGCCGACAGCTGCGGGCCTGACGACCACCCAAATCGGCCAAGCCGTTCCGCCCGTGGCTGATGGCTTCGGGCTTGCCGCTACCAGCTTGGCAGTTCTATGTGGTCGTAGGCCGGCAGCGGACAGCTCGAAGCCGGCAGCTTTCACCCGTCAATTGTGTCGGGCTACTTCCGCCGCACTTCACCAGCAGCAGCGAGCTCAGCGTCGAGAACCTCGTCCACAATATCGTTCAGCGAGCGCGTAATCTTCCATTCCGGGTAATCAGCCTGGAGCTTCGAGAGATCGGAGATGTAGCAGATGTGATCGCCCGTGCGGTTCTGCTCGTCGTACTCCCACTTCACCTCGCGCCCCAGCCGGCTTTCGAGCATAGCGAAGCACTCGAGCACCGACGCGCTGTTGTCGCGCCCGCCGCCGAGGTTGTACACCTCGCCGGGCCGGGGATTCGCGGCGAAGGCGTCGAACGCGGATACGACGTCGGCGCTGTGAATCTGGTCGCGAACCTGCTTGCCCTTGTACCCGAACACGCGGTACGTGTCGCCGCGCGCGGCGACCTTCACGAGATAGCTGAGAAAACCGTGCAGCTCGACGCCGGAATGGTTGGGGCCGGTGAGGCAGCCGCCACGAAAGATTCCCGTGCGCAATCCGTAGTAGCGGCCGTATTCCTGCGCCATCACGTCGGCCGCGACCTTGGATGCGCCGAACAGGGAATGCAGACACTGATCTATGCGGCAGGACTCGCTGATTCCGCCGAAATCCTCGGGCCGCGCGTACTCCCAGCGCGTCTCCTTCTCGACCAGGGGCAGCTCGTTCGGCGCGTCGCCGTACACCTTGTTCGTGCTCATGAAGATGAACACGGCTTCGGGGGCATGCTGCCGGGTCGCCTCCAAGAGGTTGAGCGTGCCGACCGCGTTCACGTCGAAATCGTCCAGCGGGATCGCGCCCGCGCGGTCGTGCGACGGCTGGGCCGCGCAATGAATGACCAGGTCGAACGGGTGCGCGCGGAAGAACTCCATCACCGCCGACCGGTCGCGGATGTCTATCGGGTGGTGGGTGAAATTCGACGTCCCGGCCTGCAGTCGGCGCAGATTCCACAGCGTATCGCCTTTCTCGCCGAAGAACTCGCGCCGCATGTTGTTGTCCATGCCGTGGACTTCGTACCCGAGTCTATCGTAGTGCTCGACGGCCTCAGAGCCGATGAGGCCGCTGCTTCCTGTTACAAGGACTTTCATGGTGGCTGAAATCGTGGATTAGCCGACGCGCACCGGCGCCGGCGGTGTCTCGCTCCCGCGGTCGAACTTTTTGACGCCGGAGAGCTCGCCCGCGAGAAAGAAAAGGTATAGCGGGTTGAGGTACAGATACCTCTTCCACAGCCGGCGCGGCTCCTGCGCGAGCCTGAACAGCCACTCCAGGCCGGACTGCTGCATCCACGCTGGAGCCTGGGGAATGACGCCGGCGTGAAAATCGAACGCCGCTCCCACCGCAACGAGCGGCAGCCCGATCAGTGCCGCGTTCTCGTACGCCCAGATCTCCTGCCGCGGACAGCCCAGGCCGGCGAACACGATTCCAGCGCCGGTCGCCCGGATCTCCGACGCGATCGTTTTCTGCTCGGCCTCCATCAGCTCTCGAAACGCGGAGGGCCTGGCGCCCGCGACGATCAGCCGGGGAAATCGACGCCTCAGATTTTCGGTCAGGGGTTCCAGGATTTCGTTTCGGCTGCCGTAGAGAAAAATCGGAATGCCTTCCTCGGCTGCGCGCGCGCAGACCGACAGCATGAAGTCGGGCCCGTACACTCGATTAGTGAGCCTGACGCCGTGGCGCCACCCCAGGGCCCATCGAACAGGCTGGCCGTCGGGGAGGACGAGATCGAGCGCGTTCAGGCGATGGCGATGCTCCGGGTCGAGCGCTCCTTCCATCACGCTGTGCACCGCGGAGCAGCTCACGGTGAGGGCGCGGCGGTCGCGAGCGGCGGCAATCACTCGCTCGACCGCGGCATCGGCTTCGAGAGGAGTGATTCCGACTCCCAGAATCGGCAGCTTTCCGGTTTCGGAGCTCAGACCAGCTCCCGGTAAGCGCTCATGGTGAGCTCCGCCGTCCTCGCCCAGGTGAACTCGGCGGCGCGCCGGCGACCGGCCGCGATCCACGTATCGCGCTCCGAGATCGCGCGCTCCAGCCCGCCCGCGATGTCTTCGACGTCCAGCGGATCCACCAGCACAGCCGCTCCGCCAGTCACTTCCGGCAGCGCTCCCGTATTTGCGGCGACTACGGGCGCGCCGGCTGCCATCGCCTCGAGCGCGGGTAGCCCGAACCCTTCGTGCAGCGACGGGATCGCGAGACACGCAGCGCCGGCGTACAGGCGTCGCAGCTCGTCGTCGCTGACTTTGCCGAGCTTGCGGACGAAGGTGTCGCCGAAGTCCACGCGTCCCCAGCTGTCGGCGCCGGCCGTCACCAGCACGTGAGGATTGCCGCGCGCGCGCAGAATCGCGACTGCTTCTTCGAGCCGCTCGAGATTCTTGCGCGGCTGCTCGGATCCGATGAACAGGACGTACGGCTCGTCCACTGGCGGCGCGCCCAAGACAGGCTCGAAGAACGTCGGGTTCACGCCGAGCGGCGTCACGCGCAGCCGATCCGCCGGAACTCCGAACAGCCGCTCGACGTCGTTGGCGGTGTCCTGGGAATTGCACAGCACCCTGTCGGCCACGCGCGCCATCCTGCGCTGCGCGAGCCGGGCATGTCCGCGCGTGAGCGGCGACATCAGCTCGGGGTTGAGCCAGGGAACAAGATCGTGGATCGTGACGACGATAGGGATGCGGCCGTGCGTGAGCGGCCCGCGGAGCCCCGGACAATGGTAGATGTCGGCGCCCGTCGCTTCGGCGCGCACCCGTCCGAGGGCCGGATGCCATACGAGATCCACGCCGAGCGTTATGAAGTGGCGGCGGAGCGTGCCCCGCTTCTGCGTGGGGCCTCCGCCGATCTCGATGACCTCCACGTCGCCGCGCGCCCGGAGCGCCGCCGTCAGCTGGCGGCCGTAGCGCGCGATGCCGCCGTCGGGCTGGCGTTGATAGGTTGCGTCGAACGCGATTCGCAGGGTCACAGTAGCAATGGAAGCTAGCGTGTGGGGTTCGGACTGAGGACTCAGGACCCATGCGGCCTCAGGACCAACGGCCACTGAGGATCTACGATCAAGTGAGGACTGAGGATGAGCGGAACTGCCGTGGATTCCTCCTCAGTCCTCACTTAATCGCCGATCCTCGGTTGTAGTTGGTCCTGAGGCCGCATGGGTCCTGAGTCCTGAGTCCTCAATCCCGACAAAAGGCTCACCCTGAGCGTGCACCAATGCTAGAATCTGCGATTGCCGATATCGGCATACGCCTTGCCTTAACCCGCAGCACATTGCGCCTTTCCGGCTTTAACGAAGCGGCAAAAAAGAAAGTCCTCTCGCTGCAGGAGTACTTCGTCCTGTCGGCGAAGTCCATCGGCTTCATTTTTCGGCGTCCGTTTTACACCACGGACGTCGTGCAGCAGATGGACGCCATCGGCGTCCAGTCGCTCACCATCATCCTGCTCACGGGCTTCTTCACGGGGATGGTGCTCGCGCTGCAGACGTCGGTGCAGCTCGCGACCTTCGGCGCGACGATGTACGTCGGGCGGCTCGTGACGGCGTCCATGATCCGCGAGCTCGGGCCCGTGCTCGCGGGACTGATGGTCGCGGGGCGCGTGGGCTCGGGGATCGCGGCGCAGCTGGGCTCGATGCGCGTGACCGAGCAGATCGACGCGCTCAACACGCTCGGCACCGATCCGATCAAGAAGCTCGTAACGCCGCGCGTGCTGGCCGCGCTGATAATGGTGCCGGTGCTCACGATCATCGGCGATGTCGCGGGAATAGTGGGCGGCAACGTGATCGCGAGCACTTACCTCGGCTTGCCGGCGTCGCTCTACTGGCGGACGGTGTGGGAGCAGATCGCGTCGGGCGGGTTCACGCTGCGCTACATCCCGATCGACTTCATCCACGGCCTGGTGAAGCCGTTCGTGTTCGGCGGAATCATCGTGACCGTCGCCTGCTACTTCGGTCTCAACACCAAGGGCGGGACCGAAGGAGTCGGAATCTCGACGACGAGGACCGTGGTGTTCTCCAGCATCATGATTCTCATCATAGACTACTTCATCACGCAGATCCTGCTGGCGGTGCTGTGAGCGAGAAGCGGCCGCCGAACCAGCCGGAGGCGAATCCGCCCGAGCCGACCGAAGACATCGTGCCCGAGCTGTACACCGGCGAGCGCGCGGCGACCGAGGCGCATCGCCCGCCGACGGAGGCGCAGGGCGACGAGCGCCGCAAGCTCGAGCGCGGGCCGTCGCAGAAGCCGCACCCCGAAGCCGCGGCGGTCGTCAAGATGGAGGGCGTGCATCTCGCGTTCGACGAGCCGATCCTGGAGGATGTGTCCTTTCACGCGAACGAAGGAGAGACAGTCGTCGTGGTGGGCGAGTCGGGTACCGGAAAGTCCACCATCCTCAAGCTGCTGCTTCGCCTGCTCGTACCCGACAAAGGGCGGGTGCTGATAGACGGCGAGAACATCGTGGACCTGAGCTTCGACGAGGCGCTCGAGGTCCGGCAGAAGATGGGGATGGTCTTCCAGTCCGCGGCGCTGTTCGACTCGCTCACGGTCTTCGAGAACGTCGCGTATCCTTTGCGCGAACACACCGATCTCAGCGAAGACGAGATCGAGGCGCGCGTACGCGAGAAGCTGGAGTTCGTGGACCTGGAGCCGGACAAGGTCATGCCGCAGATGCCCGCCGAGCTGTCGGGCGGAATGCGCAAGCGGGTCGGAATCGCGCGAGGGATGGCCAACAACGCCAAGATCATGCTGTACGACGAGCCTACCTCCGGGCTGGACCCCCTCACGACGGCCACGATCACCCACCTGATCATGAAGTTGCAGAAGGAGCTGAACGTCACCAGCATAGTGGTTTCGCACGACATTCGGTCATCTTTCAGGATGGGTACGAAGATCGCACTGTTGGCTGAGCGTCGAATCGTCTATTTCGGAACGCCGGAAGAGATGCGCAAGCAGGACGACGAGTACATTCGCAGGTTCCTCGGTGGCTACTGACATATGAAGCGTTCGACGTTCATCACATGGGATCAGCTCAAGGTCGGCCTGATGATTCTGGTCGCTCTCGGGCTGATCGTGGTCGCGGTCGTCAAGCTCGGTCAGACGACCGGGCTCTTCGCCAAGCGCTACAACCTCGTCGCCTTTCTGCCGTCGGCGAGCGGGCTGGTCGAGGGCGGCGGGGTGACGGTGGCGGGGCAGCAGGCGGGCGTGATCGAGAAGATCGAGTTCCTGCCGGTGGACGCGGACACGACGCGGAACCTCAAAATCATAGTCGCGGTCGAGGAGGGGCTGCGCTCGCAGGTGCGCGGCGACTCGAAGGCGAAGATCCGCACGCTCGGCCTGCTCGGCGACAAGGTCTTCGACATCATGCCGGGCACGCCGCGTTTCCCCGTGCTGCGCGACAACGACACGATTCCGATCGCCCCGTCGGCGGACTACGAGGCTATCCTCACGCAGGCGTCAGGCGCTGTGACCGACGTCGTCGTCCTCACACGCGATTTGCGGAAGATTACCTCGGGCGTGGCGCGCGGCGAGGGAACGGTCGGCCAGCTGCTCACCAACCGCCAGCTGTACGATCAGTTCAACACGACGCTCGTGCGGGCGAGCACGCTGATGGCGCGGCTGCAGAATCCGAACGGCACCTTCGGCCGGCTCATCGACGACCCCGCGCTGTATCGGAACATGAACCGGATGCTGGCGTCGCTCGATACGCTGCTGGTCACGGCGAACAATTCCGAAGGAACGCTGGGCAAGCTGATGCGGGACGACAGCCTGTATACGGCGCTGGTGAGTACGGTGACGGGCGCGGACCAGATGGTGCGGGCGATGACGACCGGGGAGGGGACGGCGGCCCGGCTGATCAATGATCCGCAGCTGTATGATCAGCTGGTGAAGACGGTCACCGACCTTAATGCGATACTGGCGGATGTCCGCCGCGATCCTGCGCGTTATACCAAGGGGATGATCAAGGTCTTCTAGGTCGGAAGAAAAACGGGGAGCGGTGTGCGTGAACCGTTTTTCCGTCGTTCCGTAGGCGCGTGACGGCGGGAAGGCGGAAGATCAGTGGCCCACCGCCTTTCACGTCCTAACGGGCAACGGTATCACGGTGAACGCACACCGCGCTCCGCAGTGCCGCTTCCCATTTCCGCTGGTGCTCTGCCTATTTTCCGTAGGTGGACTACTCGCACGAGCTGGACGTGGTGGCCGTCAGGGGCGGACGCGTGGAATCGTGTCACCGCGTTCATGCCGCCATCGTGGCCGATGACGACACGCTCATCGGCGGAGCGCGGAATCCGCAGGAAGTCACCTTCTGGCGCTCGTGCTCCAAGCCGTTTCAGGTGATTCCATTCATCCAGGCAGGCGGGCTGGATGAGCTCGGCTGGGGGTCCGACGAGCTCGCGCTCGCGTGCGGCTCGCACGGCGGCGAGCCGGAGCACGTCGCGATCGTCGAGCGCATGCTCGCCGACGTCGGCCGCGAGGAAGGCGATCTGGCGTGCGGTCCTCACGAGCCACTGTCGCCTCGCGGGGCGAAGCTCGCGCGCGAGTGCGGCAAGACGCTCACCCGGCTGCACAACAACTGCTCGGGCAAGCACGCCGCGATGCTGGCCCGCGCGGAGATCACCGGCTGGCCGACGCACAGCTACGACCGGCTCGAGCATCCGGTGCAGCAGGCAGTCCTGGCGTACATGACGAAGTGGACCGATCTGGCGCCGCCGGAGATGCTCCTCGCGATCGACGGTTGCGGCGTGGTCGTGTTCGGCGGGCCGATCGAGCGCATGGCCCGCGCGTATGCGCGGCTCGGTACCGCGGCCCGCAGCGGGGAAGAGATTCCGCAGCTGATCGTGTCGGCGATGATCGAGCACCCGTTCCTCGTCGGCGGGACGGACCGGTTCGACTCGGTGCTGATGGAAGAGACGGCCGGCGCCGTGCTGTCGAAGACGGGCGCGGAGGGCGTGCACTCGCTCGCGATCCCGGAGATCGGCGTGGGCGTCACGATCAAGGTCGAGGACGGCGCGTCGCGGGCGCTGTATCCGCCGCTGCTCCGCATCCTGCAGAACCTCAAGGTGCTTCCGGATACTCTGCCTCCGCGTCTCGCCGACTACATGCACAAGCCTCTGAAGAACTCGCGCGGCGAGAAAGTCGGTCAGGTCATGCTGGCCGCGGATTTCTCTTAGAGCGGTGCGCGGGGCTCGGGCTTCGGGGTCGACCTCGGGGCCTACGCGAGCAAACTACGCTCGCTAACACGGCCCCTTAGGTCGACCCCGGAATCCCAAGCCCCGCTCAAGGTTTAAGCAGCCGCGGCCAGTGCGGGAACGGACTTGGAGGCCGCGCGGCGCTTGGCTTCGGCTCCGGACGGAGGCGGAGGGTGGGGAAAGCGGTACGCGGGGAGGTGCCGGCTGTGAAGGTGCAGTTGCTGGTTCGGGGTGGGTAGAGGTCCGGCGTCGGGCCCGTGCTAGCGAGCGCAGTTTGCTCGCGTAGGGCCCGAGCCGGACCTGTACCCACCCCGAACCCCCGCAGGGCGCAGTCCGGAAGCTGGTAAAAGCTTGCGACATCACGGGTTCACTGACACTTTGGACGACCGTATCCAGGAACCAAAGTGAAGCAGCTGCGCAACTATATAGGCGGTGAGTGGGTCCAGTCGGCCACGAGCGAGTGGCAGGACATCACCAACCCGGCCACCGGCGAGTCGCTGGCGCAGGTCCCGATGTCCACGCGGGGCGACGTGGATTCCGCCGTGCAGGCCGCGACGCACGCGTTCAAGCAGTGGCGTGAGACCCCGCCAGTCGTCCGCGCCCGACACCTCTTCAAGCTCAAGTATCTCCTCGATCAGCACTTCGACGAGATCGCGAGAATAGTCACTCAGGAGAACGGCAAGACGCTCGACGAAGCGCGCGGCTCGTTGAAGCGCGGCATCGAGAACGTGGAGCACGCGTGCGGCACCCCCGCGCTCATGATGGGCAAGACGCTGGAAGACGTCGCGTCGGGAATTGACTGCGAGTTCGTGCGCCAGCCGATGGGAGTGTTCGCGGCGATCACGCCGTTCAACTTCCCGGCGATGGTGCCGCTCTGGTTCCTGCCGTACGCCGTCGCGACCGGCAACACGTTCGTGCTGAAGCCGAGCGAGCAGGTGCCGCTCTCCCAGATTCGGATATTCGAGCTGGCGCACGAGGCCGGCTTCCCAGCCGGCGTGCTCAACCTGGTCAACGGCGGCAAGGAAGTCGTCAACGCGATCCTCGAGCACCCAGGCATCACCGGCGTCTCGTTCGTCGGGTCGAGCCCCGTCGCGAAGCACGTGTACACCACCGCGGCCGCTCACGGGAAGCGCGTGCAGGCGCTCGGCGGCGCGAAGAACCACATCGTCGTAATGCCGGACGCCGATTTCGATCGCGCGGTGTCCGTCGTGTCGGAGTCGATCTTCGGGTGCGCGGGACAACGGTGCCTCGCGGGCAGCATCGTCGTCGGCGCGGGGAAAGCGTACAAGCCGCTCCGCGAGAAGCTGCTCGCCAACGCCAAGGCGATCAACGTCGGCTACGGGCTGGACGAAGGCGTTACGATGGGCCCCGTCGTGTCGCGCAGGCACCGCGAGAAAGTGCTCAGCTACATCGAGCACGGAGTCAAGGAAGGCGCGACGATGACCCTCGACGGCCGGCAGACGAGCGTGGACAAGTATCCGTCGGGCGCGTTCGTCGGTCCGACGATCTTCGAGGACGTGGATCCTTCGATGACGATCGCGCGCGAGGAGATCTTCGGGCCGGTCGCGTCGGTGACGCACTCGGAGACGCTGGACGACGCGATCGAGGCGGTGCGCAAGAACCCGTTCGCGAACGCGGTGTCCATCTTCACGACGAGCGGCAAATCGGCGCGCGAGTTCCGCTACCGCGTCGGCGTCAGCATGATCGGCGTCAACATCGGCGTGGCCGCGCCGATGGCGTTCTTCCCGTTCGGCGGGACCAAGGGCTCGTTCTTCGGCGACCTCAAGGCCCACGGCACGGACGCGATCGAGTTTTACACTGACAAGAAAGTCGTCATTTCCCGTTGGACGTGATCAGTTCTCCACTTCGGCGCCCGCAGCCCGCTAGA
>CALMKE010000072.1 GCA_937867645.1 uncultured Gemmatimonadota bacterium
AGGCTCTTCGGAACCTTCACGCGGGCGAAGTGCTCGGTGCCGCGCTGCGGGTCGAACACCTGCACCGCTAGCGACAGCGAGAGATTGGAGATGTACGGGAATGGATGCCCGGGATCGAAGGCAAGCGGCGTGAGCACCGGGAAGACCTGCGACTCGAAGAACTCGTCCACCACCTGCCACTCCGCCGGCGCGAGATCGTTCATCGTCACGAGCTTGATGCCGTGCTCCGCGAGCGCGGGGAGCAACAGATCGTGCAGGCAGGTGCGTTGCAGGGCCATGAGCTCAGCGATCTTCGCGTTGATGGCGTCCAGCTGCTCGCGCGTGGCCACACCGTCGGCGCCGGGCTGCTCCACGCCGGCGGCGAGCTGCCGGCGGAGGCCCGCGATGCGGACCATGTAGAACTCGTCGAGGTTCGTCGAGAAGATCGCGATGAACTTCAGCCGCTCGAGCAGCGGATTGCGCTCGTCGAACGCCTCGTGCAGCACGCGGGCGTTGAACTCGAGCCAGCTTAGCTCGCGATTGAGGTAGCGGGGCCGTTCGGGCATCCCTGAAAATTATCGCTCCCGCCGCGGCGCGCCCGGCACGCCGGCAAAATCGTTACGCGGAGCTGCGGCAGTGCGCCCGCCACGGGCCCGCCGGGCACGGGGCCTTGACCGCGTCTGTACGACTGCTTAGTTATGTAGTTGACTTTGTGGGTAACGCATCACCCGGGATATCACCGATGAACCATTTGCTCGCCCCGGCAGCGCTGATCGCGGCGCTCGTCGCATTCGCTCCGCCCGCCGGCGCACAACCGACTCTTGGAGACGCGCTCCGTCGCGCCGATCACGCCGCTTACGGCAATCGCATCGCTGCGGGCAACACGGAAGAGCAACGGGCGCGGGCGCTCCTCGCGGCCCGGGGGATCCTGCCAACTCTCCGGTTCGAGGCCGGCTACCTCCGCACCACGGACCCGGTCGCTGTCTTCGGGACAAAAATCCGGCAGGGTACGATCAGCCCGGATGACTTCGCGCCGCAACAGCTCGTCAACCCGGAGGCGAGGGCCAACTACCAGGGCGCGATCGTCCTGGAGCAGCCGATCTTCAACGCCGACGCCTGGACCGGGAGACGCGCAGCGCTGCGGGGCGCGGACGCCAGCCGCGCCTCCCAGGAATGGACACGACTGTCGCTTCGCGCCGACGTGGTGCGCGCCTTCTACGGCGCTGTTTTTGCCGCCGAGCGCGCAGCTACCCTGCGAATCTCGGCGCGAACCGCCCGCGCCCACGTCGCCCAGGCCGAGGCGCTCGTCAGGCAGGGCATGGTGACGAAATCGGATGCCCTGCTTGCCTCAGTCCGCGCCGGCGAGGTGGACGCTCAGCTCGCCGAGGCCGTGGGAGACTCCGCGATGTCCCGCCGTCGCCTCGCGGTGCTTCTCGGAAATTTCGGCGCGGATCAGCGCGAACAGGACGAGAGCGTCCCGGGCGTTCTCCCGACCGCGGCGATGATTCGGGCGATTACCGCCCGTGATACGGCATTTGCCGAGCCGGACCACCGCGCCGACGTCATCGCCGCCGCCGCCGCGCTCGGCGCTGCGCGCTCCGATGTCCTCCGGGCCCGCTCCGCGTACCTGCCCCGGGTGAACGGGTTCGCGCGATATGACCGGAACTCGCGCGCACGCCTCTTTACAGGCGAAACGAACTGGACAGTCGGCGTCCTGGCGTCGTGGAGTCCGTTCAGCGGCGCCGGGGAGCTGGCGGAGCACCGGGCCGCGGCGGCGCGACTCGCGTCCGCCAAGGCGCGCGCGGAAGCCGCGGAAGCAAGTGCCGGCCTCGACGTGGAAGCCACGCGCACGGCCCTGGCTGTTTCCCTCATTCGCCTCGCCATCGCCGAACGCGCCGTGACCCAGAGCGCCGAAGCGCGCCGGATCGTGAGCCGCCGGTACGCCGAGGGACTCGCGACCGTCGTCGAGCTGCTGGACGCGCAGACAGCCGAAACGCAGAGCGCGCTCTCGCTCGCGCAGGCCCGGTACGCTGCGATCGCCGCCGCGGCCGCGCGCCGCCAGGCGCTGGGCCGCGATCCGGGAACACTCGCGGAGTTCGACGGCGTATCCGCCTCGGCGGATCCATCTCCACCACGGCCGACTGCGCCCGAAGCCAGGCGCGGAGAACCGACTCCAAAAAGGACATCCCAATGATTCGTCCATCCAGCTTCCTCGCATGCGGCGGACTGCTTTTAGCCGGTGCCGTGGCAGCTTGCTCGCCTTCGCGCGAAGACGCGCCTCGCCGCGCGCCCGAGCGCGCCACGGGAAGCGTGTACACGGTGCGCGACACCACGATCCAAGCAACGATCGAAGCGGCGGGCGTGGCGTCGCCCATTCGCCAGGCGATCTTGAGCACCAAGCTCATGGGAACGGTTACGGCAGTCCTCGCCAGCGAGGGAGACGCCGTCTCCACGGGGCAGACCCTCGTTCGCATTGACGCGCGCGACCTCTCCGCGAAGTCCGCGCAGGTAGCCGCGTCCGTGTCCGACGCGGAATCCATGTACCGGGATGCCGAGACGCAGGCGCGCCGTATTCGTGCTCTCTACGCCGACAGCGCCGCTGCCAAGGCGCAGCTCGACGCCGCCGAAACAGGATTCGCGCGCGCTGGCGCCGGTCTTCGCGCCGCGCATGCGTCCGCGGCCGAGCTCCGCGCCATGTCCTCTTATGCCTCGATTCGCGCTCCGTTCGGCGGCGTCGTTACGAAACGCTTCGTGGATCCGGGCTCTTTCGCCGCCCCGGGCGCACCGCTGGTCGAAGTGCAGGACGCGTCCCGGTTGCGCATTTCGGTCAGCGCCTCGCCGGATGCCGTACGTGGCATTCGACGCGGCCAATTCGTCAGCGCGACCATCGAAGGGCGGCCCGTCCGCGCGGCCATCGAGGGCGTCGTTCCGACGGCAGTGGGCAACTTATACACCGTCAACGCATTGCTGCCCAACCCCGGTGGGCTGTTTCTCCCCGGCAGCGCGGCCACCATCTCGCTGGCGCAGGGAACTCGTCGTTCGATCGTCGTGCCGATCGCGGCGGTGCTTCGTGAAGGCGATCTCACCGGCGTCACGCTGCGCACCGGCGACGGCGACCAGTTACGCTGGATCCGCCTTGGAGCAGCAGCCGGTGGCGTCGTCGAAGTAACCGCCGGGTTGCGGGCAGGCGACCGCGTGCTCGTACCGCCGGCGCTCGTATCGGCGACGGCTCCCGAAGGAAACTGACCGATGGGCATCGCCGGTCGTGTCGCGCAGGCATTTCTCCATTCGAAGCTCACCCCGCTTGTCGCAATAGCGTCGCTGGCGGCCGGACTGCTCGGTATCCTCGCCACGCCCCGCGAGGAGGAGCCGCAGATCTCGGTGCCGATGATCGACGTCATCGCCGCGTTGCCGGGCGTGTCTCCACGCGAGGCCGAGAACCTCCTCGCGCGCCCGATCGAGCAGCGCATGCTCGAGATTCCCGGCGTCGATCACGTCTATACGGTGGCGGGTGAGGGATACGCCATGGTCACCGTGCGGTTCGAGGTCGGTCAGGACCAGGAACGCAGCGTCACCAGGGTGCACGCGAAGCTGGCGGCCGCGATGAATGAAGCGCCGCCGGGGTCCATGCCGCCGCTCGTCAAGCCGCATTCGATCGACGACGTGCCGGTCCTCGCGCTGACGCTTCATTCGCGCGACTACGATGCCAACACGCTGCGACAGATCGCCATCCATCTCGAGGATGAGATCCGGACGGTCTCCGAGGTTGCCAGCACGTTTGTCGTCGGCGGCCAGCCGCGCCAGTTTCGCGTAATGTTGGACGCCGCCCGACTCGCGGCGACCGGCGTGACACCTGGCGAGATCGCCGTGGCGCTCGGCGGCGCGAACGCGCGCCGTCAGGCCGGCGAGCTCGCCACCGCCAACGAGGTCTATCTGATCGACGTAGGCGCCCCGCTCTCGACCGCTGCCGAGATCGGCAGCGTCGTCGTCGGCATCCGCGGCGGCGCGCCCGTTTACCTGCGAAGCGTCGCGGACGTCACGGAAGGTTACGGCGAAGCGGTTACCTATGTCTCGCACGCCGGGCTTACCGGGCCCGCCGAGCACGCGGTGACGATCGCCGTGGCCAAGCGCCCCGGCGCCAACGCGACCGAAGTGACGCACGCAGTCCTGGAGCGCGTCGATGCCGCCAAGGGACGTCTCCTTCCTCAAAACGTGGGGGTGGAGGTAACTCGCGACTACGGCGAGACCGCAGGCGAGAAGGCAAAGGGGCTGATCCTGCACCTCCTGCTGGCTACCGCATCCGTCACGCTACTCGTCTGGCTTTTTCTCGGTTGGCGCGAAGCGGTGATCGTCCTCGTCGCCGTCCCGGTGACGCTGTCGCTGACGCTGTTCGCCTACTACGTGATGGGATACACGCTCAATCGCATCACGCTGTTCGCCCTGATATTCTCGATCGGAATCCTGGTGGACGACGCCATCGTCGTCGTCGAGAACATTTACCGGCACTTCCAGAAAGGAGATCGATCACCCGAGGCGGCCGCGGTCGAGGCGGTGGACGAGGTTGGGAACCCGACGATTCTCGCGACCTTTACCGTGATCGCAGCGATCCTGCCAATGGCGTTCGTATCGGGGCTGATGGGCCCGTACATGCGTCCGATTCCTGTCGGCGCGTCCATCGCGATGCTCGCATCGCTGGCGGTAGCGTTCATCATCACGCCGTACCTGGCCTACCGCCTGCTCAAGGGCCACGTCGCTTCCGCCGCCCACCCGCTTCCGCGCGCGCATGAGGAGGAGGAAGGCACGCCGTTCGCGCGGTTCTATGCACGGATCATGACTCCGTTGATGGACCGGCGCTCCCGCCGTCTCGCCTTTTATGGCGGTGTTGCGGCGCTGCTCTTCATCTCGATGGGGCTCGTGGCGGTAAAGGCCGTTCAAGTCAAGATGCTTCCGTTCGACAACAAGAGCGAGTTCCAGGTGATAATGGATCTCCCGGAGGGGACCACGCTTGAAACCACGAACGCGCTCGGCCAGGAAATCGCCGCATACCTGCGCCAGGTGCCGGAGGTGAAGAGCACGGAGGTGTATGCCGGCACGGCCGGGCCCTTCAACTTCAACGGTCTTGTCCGCCACTACTTCATGCGTACGGGCCCCAACGTCGGAGACGTGCAGGTCAACCTGGTTCCCAAGAGCGAGCGGTCGAGACAGAGCCACGCGATCGCGGTCGCGGTCAGGCCGGGAATCGACTCGATTGCGCGCCGTTACTCGGCAGCGGTCAAGGTCGCCGAAATCCCTCCCGGCCCGCCGGTCCTCTCTACGCTAGTTGCCGAGGTGTATGCGGCCGACGACTCGACTCGCCTGGCGGCCGCCCGGCAGGTGCTGGCGGTGTTCGAATCCACGGAAGGCGTGGTGGATGTGGACTGGACCATCGAAGCTCCGCAACAGAAGCGCGTCTTTCGAGTGGATCGGGTGCGGGCGGCGGAGGCCGGCGCGAGCGTCGAGCAGATAACCGGAACGCTGTATCTCGCGCTCTCCGGTGCCCCCGCGGGCGTCGCCAGCTCGGCCACCGCCCTGGAAGGAACCGCCATTGTTCCCCGGCTGCCGATCGAGCGGCGTTCGTCGGTTGAGGCCTTGCTATCGCTGCCGATCGCGACTCCGTCCGGCCCCCAGCCGCTGGCGCGCTTTGTCGACGTGATCCCCGCCACGCGCGACGGGATCCGCATCAGAAAGGATCTGCGCCCGGTGATCTACGTGACCGGTGACGTCGCCGGTGCCGTGGAGTCGCCGGTATACGCGATTCTGGCCATGAACGAGAAGCTCGATCGGATCCGCATCAATGGCGCGCGAATCGCGCGGTACAACGCCGCGCAGCCCGATCGTCTGACCGAGACGGCGATCAAATGGGACGGCGAGTGGCAGGTCACGATCGAAGTGTTCCGCGATCTGGGGATCGCCTTCGCCATCGTGCTCGCTCTCATCTATGTGCTTGTCGTCGGCTGGTTCCGGTCGCTGACCATACCGCTGGTCATAATGGCGCCGATCCCGCTCACGCTGATCGGGATCCTGCCCGGCCACGCCCTGACCGGCGCGTTCTTCACGGCAACGTCCATGATCGGCATGATCGCTCTCGCCGGAATCATCGTCCGCAACTCCATACTCCTGGTGGATTTCATCCAACTCGCGGAAACCCGCGGGAGATCCCTCCGGGAAGCGGTGCTCGAAGCCGGCGCGGTCCGCTTCCGCCCGATCGCGCTGACCGCGGCCGCCGTCGTCGTCGGTGGGCTCGTCATGGTCCTCGATCCGATCTTCGAGGGGCTCGCGGTCGCCCTGATGAGCGGCGCGATCGTGGCCACGCTCCTCACCATGGTCGTCGTTCCACTTCTCTACTGGGAGCTCCGCCGGCGACAGGAGCCGGCACCTCCCGTAACCGGGTCCATCCCATGAAGATGCTGATGCTGATATACAGCGGTCTCGATCCCGACCGGATCTCGACGCTGCTCGACGCCCACCAGGACGCCGGGTACACGGAGTTCCGGAACGCGCACGGGGTTGGCGGCAGCGGACGCCGCGAGGGATCCCGCGCCTGGCCGGGCGCATCCACGCTGTTCGTGAGCGTCCTGCCCGATGCGCTCTCGACCGAGCTCGTCGGGGAGTTGCGCGAAGAGGCTACCCGCCTTCCCCCCGGCGAGCGGCTGCACGTGGCGGTGCTCCCGGCCGAATCGTTTTTCTAACCCATATCTCTTTCCAGGACCTTCATAATGTGTCCCGACCAAATCATCCGCCGCTTCGCCGGCATATTTGTCCTCGTTTCCCTGGCGCTCGCTCACTGGGTTCACCCGGGGTGGCTGCTTTTTACGGCGTTCGTCGGCTTCAACCTGTTGCAGTCGAGCGTCACCAGCTTCTGCCCCCTCGAACGCATTCTCGGAAAAATCGCCGCGTTCGGCTGCGAGGCACGGCGAGACGTATGACGGCTCACACCACAGGGTGATCGCTCGGAGCTACCGTGGCGGGGGCTCGGTGAGTAGCCGCTTTACGGCGCCAGGAGGCGCCGACGGGATGTCGCTTCCCCATCAATGCGGTCACAAACGATCTCGCAGAGCTGGAACACCCGCCGGTCGGCCAACGAGTAATGAACAAACAACCCAGTCTTTCGCCGAGCGACGAAACCGAGGTTGTGCAGGATTTGCAGATGCTTGGATAGGTTTGCCTGCCCAAGTCCCGTTTTGCTCCCAAGTTCAGTGACCGTCATCTCCCGATTTCTAAGCGCGTCGATAATCTGCAGGCGCGCCGGCTCGGCGAGCGCCCTGAAGCGCTGGGCCACCAGCTCGAGCACCTCGCCAGTCAGTTCATACCTGCCCATTGAAACTCTCCATCGAGGCCATTAGCATCACTATATAGCAATATAGTGTTCCTGGCAGGGCGTCGGCAAGAGCCGCTCGCGGCGGGTTCGATGTCCGCGCCGTCAATTTCCCACCGGAGATAACGATCATGGTCAGCCAGACCACGCCATACGGAATCAGTACGTCAGTCGCCCTGGATTATGCCTCTGCGGTTGAGCGAACGAGAGAGGAGCTCGCCAAGGAAGGCTTCGGCGTTCTTTCCGAGATCGACGTCGCCGCCACTCTCAAGAAAAAACTCGACGTGGACTTCCGGCCCTACGTCATCCTTGGCGCGTGCAATCCTCCGCTGGCTCACCGTGCTCTCGCGGCGGAACGCGATCTTGGCCTTTTGCTTCCCTGCAACGTGATCGTGTACGCCGGAGACAAGCCCGGCGAGAGCGTCGTAGCCGCGATGGATCCCGTGCGGGCGCTCGCGCTCACCGGCAATGACGACATCCGGCCGATCGCCGAAGATGTCCGGAAGCGGCTCGAAAGAGTCCTCCAGGCGCTGGAGACTGCGTAGGGAGCGAGCTGTTCAGTCGCGCGCGAATACGGCGCGCGCGTCCGCCATGGCCGAGCGGCGTCTCACAAGGCTACGATCCTCGAACCCCTTCACGAGCAGCACTCCCGCAACGAATCCGCCGACGTGGGCCCAGACGGCGGTCCCGCCGGTCAGCTCCGGCCCCGGACTCAGCTGCGGAAGACCTTCCAGCACCTGCAGCGCGAACCAGTACAGCAGAACGATCCACGCCGGAATGCGGAAAACGCGGAAAAAGATGATGAAGATGAACAGCATCCGCACGCGAACGCGGGGATACAGCACCAGATACGCGCCCATTATCCCGGAGATCGCGCCGGAAGCGCCGATGGTGGGCAGGATCGACGCCGGCTCCACGAACACGTGCGCCGCGGCCGCGGCCAGGCCGCAAATCACGTAGAACAGCGCGAACCGGAACGGGCCCATGCTGTCCTCGACGTTGTTTCCGAACACCCAGAAGAAGAGCGCGTTTCCCAGCAGGTGACCCCAGCCACCGTGGAGGAACATGGAGGTGAACGGCGTGATGACGTTGATAGGCTCCCGATCCACGACGCAAGCCAGGCCTTCCCCGATGGGCACTCCGGACCCGACCTCCGCCAGGTGCGTCAGCTCGCCCGGCACCATGCCGTAATTGCAGGCGCTCGCCGCGAGAGCGTAGGCGTCGAATCCGGCACCTTGAACGAAAAACCAGACCGCGAACATGCTCGCCAGGATCAGATAAGTGACCCAAGGAGTCCTTAACGCCGGATTTTCATCCCCAATTGGAATCATCGCGCCACTATCGAGACAGTATTGTTACCTGCCATAAAGGCAGAATAATCCGGCCCCCGAGTTGCTTATCAGTATGCCCGATAAATCGTTGGCGTGCAGGTCTTTAGCCAACAGCCAATAGCGAACAGCCAACAGCGAGCAACTCAATGGCAGACAAAGTAATCGGAATCGACCTGGGCACGACCAATTCCGTCGTGGCCGTGATGGAAGGCGGCGACCCCGTCGTGATCCCGAACGCCGAGGGCGGCAGAACCACCCCCTCGGTCGTTGGGTTCACCAAGGACGGCGAGCGCCTCGTCGGGCAGATCGCGAAGCGGCAAGCCGTGACGAACCCCGCGAACACGGTTTTCTCCATCAAGCGGTTCATGGGCCGCAAGACGGCCGAGGTCAGTGACGAGCGCCAGCGCGTTCCCTACAAGGTGACCAGTGGTGCCAACGACGTCGCGGCGGTCGAGGTCCAGGGCAAGAGCTTCACGCCGCCGGAGATCTCCGCGATGATCCTGCAGAAGATGAAGCAGACGGCGGAAGACTATCTCGGCCAGAAGGTCGAGAAAGCCGTCATCACGGTCCCGGCGTACTTCAACGATTCGCAGCGGCAGGCCACCAAGGACGCCGGCAAGATCGCCGGCCTCGACGTGCTCCGCATCATCAATGAGCCCACCGCGGCCGCGCTGGCGTACGGCCTCGACAAGAAGAAGGACGAAAAAGTCGCCGTGTTCGACCTCGGCGGCGGCACGTACGACATCTCCGTGCTCGAGCTGTACGACGTCGAGGGCTCGCGCCAGTTCGAGGTGAAGTCCACGAACGGGGACACGCACCTGGGCGGCGACGACTTCGACCAGCGCGTGATCGACTGGCTCGTGCAGGAGTTCAAGCGCGACCAGGCGATCGACCTCTCCAAGGATCCGATGGCGCTGCAGCGGCTCAAGGAAGCCGGCGAGAAGGCGAAGATGGAGTTGTCCACCACGCAGTCCACGGACATCAACCTGCCGTTCATCACGGCCGACCAGAGCGGGCCGAAGCACCTGAACTACACGCTCACCCGCGCGAAATTCGAGCAGCTCGTGGACGACCTCATCAAGCGGGTCATCCCGCCGATGGAGCAGGCGCTGAAGGACGCGAACCTCAAGCCGAACGAGATCGACGAGATCCTGCTCGTCGGCGGCTCGACGCGCATCCCGCGCATCCAGGAAGAGGTGAAGAAGTTCTTCGGGAAGGAGCCGAACAAGGGCGTGAACCCGGATGAAGTCGTGGCGATCGGCGCCGCGGTGCAGGGCGCGGTCCTCACGGGCGAGCAGAAGGATGTGCTTCTGCTGGATGTGACTCCACTCTCACTCGGCATCGAGACGCTGGGCGGCGTCACCACGGTGCTCATCCCGCGCAACACGACGATCCCGACCAAGAAGACGGAGACGTTCTCGACCGCGGACGACAACCAGACCACGGTGGAGATCCACGTGCTCCAGGGCGAGCGCGAGCTGGCGCAGTACAACAAGACGATCGGCAAGTTCCAGCTCACCGGAATTCCGCCCGCTCCGCGCGGCATGCCGCAGGTCGAGGTCACGTTCGACATCGACGCGAACGGCATCCTGCACGTGACCGCGAAGGACAAGGCCACGGGCAAGGAGCAGAAGATCAAGATCGAGGCGTCGAGCGGGCTGTCGGACGCGGAGATCGACCGCATGGTGAAGGACGCGGAGAAGAACTCCGCCGAGGACAAGAAGCGGCGCGAGGAGATCGACGCGCGCAACCGGCTCGACAGCATGACGTACGAAGTCGAGAAGAACGTGAAGGAGTGGGGCGACAAGGTCTCACCCGACGTGAAGGGGCGCGTGGACACCGCCGTGGAGCGCGCGCGCAAGGCGCTCAAGGGCGACGACATCGGCGAGATCCGCGCCGCACAGGAAGAGCTGACGAAGGTGTTCAGCGAGGCCGGCCAGGCGTTCTACCAGCAGCAGTCGCAGCAGGCCGGCGCCGAGCCAGGCGCTGCGCCGGGCGCGGAGGCCGGTGCCACGGCGGAGGCGCCTCCGGCGGCGGAGGAAGTCGCCGAGGCGGATTACGAGATCGTCGACGAGGAGAAGAAGTAGGCTAGCCGCTCCATCCGTCCGTCCAGGCATCTGAAACCCGCGCAGGGGCTCAGGTGTCTTACCTTAAAGTCACAGTCTTCTCAGGGCTTTAACCCAAAGGTGTTGCACATGGCCTATTCGTTCTCTCGCGCCCGCTGGGCGCTTGCAGTCGTGATCGCGTTCATCGGCGGGCTGATGATCGCGTCAAGCATGGACCTGACCCGCCCGACCTTCGCCCAGAACCGGCCGTCGGCGATGGACGTGCAGACGGTTGCCGACGCGAGCAACGCGTTCGTCTCCATCTCGGAGAGCGTGACGCCCGCGGTCGTATCCATCACCGTGGACATCCGGCCCGATACGACGCGCGGCCGCAATCGCATGCAGATGCAGATCCCGCCAGGCATGGTGCCCGACGGAATGGAGGAGCTGTTCGAGCAGCTGCAGCAGGGACAGGGCGCCCCGAGAGTGCAGACGGGCATGGGCTCGGGCGTAATCGTGTCGAAGGACGGTTACATCCTCACCAACAATCACGTCGTCACGCGCAGTGACATGCGCACGATCGCGGACCGCGTGACCGTCCGCCTACTCAACGGCCGGCAGTACGTCGCCAAGGTCGTGGGCACGGATCCGACGACCGACGTCGCGGTGCTCAAGATCGACGGGAACGATTTCCCGTTCGCAGTGCTGGGCGACGATAACCGCTCGCGCGTCGGTGAGTGGGTGCTGGCGATCGGCAACCCGCTCGGCTTCGACCACACGGTGACGGCCGGGATCATCAGCGCCAAGGGCCGCGGCGGACAGTTCCTAGCCGGAATCGCGCAGGGCAACCAGTACGGCATCTTCGACTTCATCCAGACCGACGCCGCGATCAACCGCGGCAACTCCGGTGGCCCGCTGATCAACAGCCGCGGCGAAGTCATCGGCATCAACACCGCCATCGCCAGCCCGAACGGGTTCAACGCCGGCTACGGCTTCGCGATTCCGATCTCGCTCGCGCGCAAGGTGATGACGGACATCATCGACCACGGCCGCGTGCGCATCGCGGTGCTCGGCATCCAGATCGCTGAGATAGACGCGGACGACGCGGCGGCGGCCCGGCTGCCGGACGTGCGCGGCGTGAAGGTCGGCGGCTTCAGCACCGAGAACAGCCCCGCTCGGGCGGCGGGCGTGCGCGAAGGTGACGTGATCGTCGCGGCCGATGGCAAGCCGGTGGACCGCGTCGCCGGACTGCAGCGCATCGTGCGCAGTCACCAGCCCGGAGAAACGGTCGAGCTGCAGGTGGTTCGCTTCGGGACGCGGCACACCTTCCGTGTGCGCCTGACCGAGGCTCCGGCCGAGGAAGTCGCGGTGGCTCCAACGCGTAACAGGATGCGTGTGGAGCCGGCGAACGTGACCAGCAACAACCGGCTGGGAATCTCGGTTTCTCCGATCTCGGGCGAGCTCGCGCAGGACCTGCGGCTGGGCGACCAGCGCGGCGTGATCGTGACGAACGTCGTGGAGCTCGGGCCCGCGTTCAATCGCCTCGGCGAGCGCGACATCATCGTCGGCGTGATCTCTCCGGTAGCTCGCGACATTCGGACGGCGGCGGACCTGCAGCAGGTACTGAACGGGCTCAAGCCAGGCGACTACATATCGCTACGAGTGCTGAACGCCCGGCCGAACGGCCCGCCGCAGTCGCGGGTGGTGAACATCAGGGTGGATTGACCTCGCTGCCGACTAACGCGATTCCGGGGAGAGGGCGCCGTACGGCGGAATGCCGGCATGTATCGCCGCGCGGACGGCGAAGGTCAGTGATTCCGCGGTGAAGGGTTTACGCAGAAAATGCTGGCTTTCGTCCAGCCTCTGGTCGCCGAATATGGCTCGATCGGCGTAGCCCGACATGAAAAGCACAGGAAGACCCGGATGCCGGCGCTGAAGCTCGATCGCGAGCTGGCAGCCGTCCATTCCCGGCATCATGAGGTCGGTGAGGAGGAGGTCGATTACTCCGGTGAACTTACCGTGGATCATCATCGCATCCTCGGCGTGCCGGGCGGCGAGGACCGAATACCCGCGCTTCTCCAGTATCCTCTTCGCCACTGACCGGACGCCCTCTTCGTCCTCGACCAGGAGAATGGTTTCGGAGCCGACGACCAGCGTTTGCATCGGGTCTCGCGTCTGGACGGACGCGGCCGCCTCCGATTCCAGAGGGAGATACACCGTGAACATGGTCCCCTGACCGAGCCTGCTCGCCACGGTGATGTCGCCGTCGCACTGATGCACGATCACTCTCACCGAAGCCAGCCCCAGGCCGGTCCCCTTGCCCGGCGCCTTGGTGGTGAAGAAAGGCTCGAAGACGCGCGCCATTGTTTCCGCCGTCATGCCCGAACCTGAGTCAGTAACGCGCATGACTGCGTAAGCGCCGTTCTTGAGAATGGTGTCTGCCGGCGGCGGATTTCCTGGTCCGAATACTTCGCTCTCTGTTTGCAGCTCCAGCGTCCCGCCGTTGGGCATCGCGTCACGCGCGTTGACCACCAGGTTAACCAGCACACGATCGAGCTGACCCGGCTCCATCGCGATCGTGAGCGTCGCGGGCTCCAGTATTGACGTGAAGATCACTTTTGGACCGGCAAGCCGGCGCAGCATGCCTGCCGATCTCTCAATCGTGTCATTGAGGTCGATGTTTGCCGCCGGAAGCACTCGTTCGCGGCTGAACACCAGGAGCTGCGTAGTGAGTTCTGCGGCACGGTTCGCGGCGCCGGCGATCTCGTCGATGTCGTCCTGTACCACGTGATTCTTGGGGAGCTGTTCCCGCACGAATTCGGTGGTCACCCGGATCACCGTAAGGATGTTGTTGAAGTCATGCGCAACCGTCCCGGCCAGCCTTCCTATGGCTTCAGTCCGCGCATTTACTTCAGCCTCGCGAAGCATTGCCCGCAACCTTATCGTCATCTGCTGGAGAGCGCCGGCTAGCGATGCTACCTCGTCTCCGGTCGTGACGTTCAAGTCATGGGACAGATCGCCCCCCGCGACTGTCCGGGCGTGGTCGGCGAGTGCCTTGATCCTTCGCGTCAGCCTCCCGGACAGGAAAAATGCAAGCGCCAGCGCGCTCCCCAGCGCGAGCAGCGGGAAAGCGGCGAGACGGACAAGTCGGCCCAGCAGCTCCTGTCGGACGATGCCACGCGGCAGCGATGCAACGGCGTAACCAGCCGGTATCGTTGCCGACCGATAAATCGGAGCGATCGCCAGAAAGTGCTCCCCGGTGATGAACCAGAAGACGGGGTTTCGGCCCGCGACTATGTTTTCGACGCTGTCGGCCAGCGCCGGGGGCGGCTTCCACACCGGCCTCGGTACCGGTGGACGATTCATGCTCCATTGCGAATGGGCGACTAGGCGCGGGGAACCGCCACCAAGCGCGACCAGGCCCAATCCGTCGGAAGCGCCCGCCGCGCCGCTGGAGTCGCGCCAGAACAGTCGCACCGTCGTCTGCGCGATCACCCAGGCAACTGTCATTCGATCCGAGCGACCGAGCGAAATGAGACTGTCGCCATCGATCGCGGTGCTGGCGCCGTACGCGGTGGCCACGAGGCGCTCCTTGAGGACCGCGTTGATCTGGTCACGTTCTGTCTGGAAGAGCGCCACCGCCATCACCGTGAGCGTGAGGAGCACCACGGTCGCGGCCGCCAGCGTCATCTGCCAGCGAAGCGGGAGAGCGGTCAACACTCGACATGGGAGGCGCTGTGGCGACGGCACGTGAGTCGCTGGGGTGGAGGGGCACGGGAAGGCTACACGCGGCCTTTGGTCCATTGAATCATCGTCGCCAGATCGTTACCTGGGACCCGCTCTTGTTTGGCGGGTGTATTTTCCAGGCACGCGGAAGTGGCGGAATTGGTAGACGCGCTGGACTTAGGATCCAGTGGGGAAACCCGTGGGGGTTCGAGTCCCCCCTTTCGCA